>NZ_JBGFQZ010000040.1:0-25649 GCF_041295535.1 Cellulomonas sp. ICMP 17802
CCCGCAGCCTCGGCCCCCCGGCCGGCCGCTGCCACCACCCCGGCGGCCCCCGCCGCAGCGACCCCCGCTGCGGCGAAGCCCGCCACGCCGAAGCCGAGCGGGACCCCGCGGCCTGCGCCGCGGCCCGGTCCGGCGAAGGCACAGACCAGCACGACGGCCTCGGAAGAGGCCAGCTGAACCAGCACGAACGGACGGCCCGGCCCACCGGTCGGACCGCACCAGACGAGTCGTACGAACCCGTGCGATGTGAACGACAAGGAGACACGGCAGCCATGCCGAAGAACAAGACGCACTCCGGTGCCAAGAAGCGCTTCCGGGTCACCGGGACCGGCAAGGTCATGCGCGAGCAGGCCGGCGGTCGCCACCTGCTCGAGCACAAGTCGAGCCGTCGCACGCGCCGCATCGCCGGCGACGTCGTCGTCTCCGCCGCAGACGCCCCCAAGATCAAGAAGCTGCTCGGTAAGTGACCCCGGGGGCGCTGCTGCGCCCCGGTCGCTGGACCCGAGCCTGAGACAAGCAAGGAGCATCACGTGGCACGCGTGAAGCGGGCGGTCAACGCCCAGAAGAAGCGCCGTACGACCCTCGAGCGCGCTGCGGGTTACCGCGGCCAGCGTTCGCGCCTGTACCGGAAGGCGAAGGAGCAGGTCACCCACTCCCTCGTCTACGCGTACCGCGACCGCAAGGTGCGCAAGCAGGACTTCCGCAAGCTGTGGATCCAGCGCATCAACGCCGCGTCCCGCGAGCAGGGTCTGACCTACAACCGCCTGATCCAGGGCCTCAAGCTCGCCGGCATCGAGGTGGACCGCCGCGTGCTGGCCGACCTCGCCGTGAACGACGCCGCGACGTTCGCGACGCTCGTCCAGGCCGCGAAGGCCGCCCTGCCCGAGGACGTCAACGCGCCGAAGGCTGCGTGACCCTCGTCAGCTGCTGACCCGACCGCCCGAACCCGCCGCCGCGGGGTCGGGCGGCGGTTCGGTGCACCCGGAGCCCCCGGAGCCACTGGCTCACGGGGGCTTCGTCGTGCCCACGTGACCCTCGCGCGCCGACGGGCGGGTGGGGCCTCCTCGCCGCGCACGCGATGATGTCCCGGTGAGCACCCCCACCCTGACCAACCCGCGGGCCGAGCGCGTCAAGGCGGTCCGGTCGTTGAGCAACCGGTCGGTGCGGCAACGGGCCGGGCGGTTCGTCGTCGAGGGGCCGCAGGCGGTGCGCGAGGCCGTGCTGGCCGCCGACGTGCACGACGTCTACGCCACGGACGAGTCGGCCCGGCGCTACCCGGAGATCATCGACGGCGCGAGGGACCGCGGCATCCGGGTGTCGATCGGCACGGCCGAGGTGCTCGACGCCATGAGCCCCGACGCGCAGCACCTCGTGGCGGTCGCGTCGCTCACGTCGCACGCGCTGGCCGACCTCGGCAGCCCCCGCCTGGTCGCGGTGCTGGCGAACGTGCGCGACCCGGGGAACGCGGGCACGGTGATCCGCGCCGCGGACGCCGCCGGGGCCGACGCGGTCGTGCTCGCCGGCGAGAGCGTCGACGTGCACAACCCCAAGGTCGTCCGGTCGACGGCGGGATCCCTGTTCCACCTGCCGGTGGTCACGGGCGCGGGCCTGGCGACGACGGTCGACGTCCTGCGGGCGGCGGGACTGCTCGTGCTGGCGGCGGACGGCGCCGGCACCTTCGACCTGGACGACCTGCTCGACGTCGCCGGTTCCGCGGAGGACGGGGTCCCCGACCTGAGCAGGCCCACGGCGTGGGTGTTCGGCAACGAGGCCTGGGGCCTGCGCGACGAGGACCGCGCGCTGGCCGACGCCGCGGTGCGCGTGCCGATCCGCGGCCGGGCCGAGTCGCTCAACCTGGCGACCGCGGCCACCGTGTGCCTGTACGCCAGCGCGCGGGCGCAGCGATGAGGCTGTTCGCCGCGGTGTGGCCCCCCGAGCCGGTGCTCGACCACCTGGACCTGGCGCTGGCGTCGGTGCGGGGAGCGCCGGCCGGCCTGTCCTCGGCGGTGCGCTGGTCGGCCCGCGAGACGTGGCACCTCACGGTCGCGTTCTACGGCGACCTGCCGGACGGGTCGGTCCCGGGGCTGACCGCCGACCTGGCGGAGGTGGCCGCGGGCATCGAGCCGTACGAGCTCGCGCTGCACGGCGCCGGCGTCTTCTCGCACCGCACCCTCTGGGTCGGCGTCGCCGGGGACCTCGCCCGGCAGCGGTCGCTCACGCACGGCTGCGTCGACGCGGGGGAGTCCGCCGGGGGCGCCACGGACAACCGTCCTCGCGACCGTCCGCACCTGACGGTCGGGCGGGTGCGGCCCGGCAGCGGCCCGCCCCGCCGTCGGTCGTCGCGCGCGGACCGCCCGGGCCAGCGGCCCGACGGCCAGGGTCCCGACGACGAGGACGTGGCCGCCGGGCTGGTGCGCGCTCTCGCGGTGTACGACGGTCCGCGGTGGCAGGTCGACGAGCTGCTGCTGGTCTCGTCGCAACCGGGGGCCGGCCGCGGCGGTGGCCCGCTGTACGAGACGGTCGAGACCTTCGCGCTCGGCCGGTAGCCGTGCCGTGGCAGGATGTCCGCATGACAGCGCGTGCGCAGGCGGCCGGTGGTCGCCGATTTCCCGGGCCCGTTCCCGGGCCGCGCTGACGCGCACCTGAGCAGGCCGTCCGCCGCTGGACAGGCCGCGCAGACCCGGATCGGGCGCCCCTAGACTTGTCCGCTGGCCGGGCGCCCGCGCGCCCAGAGGCCACAGCCGTGCCCGCGCCGGCTGCCCAGAACCTGCACTGGAAGGTCAGGATGTCCGACGACACCGCCCTGTCCCCGCTCGACGCCGCCGGCGTCGGGTCCGCCGTCGAGGAGGCGCTCAAGGCCCTCGCGGCCGCGACCGACCTCGACGCCCTGAAGACCGCCCGCCTCGAGCATGTGGGGGAGCGCAGCCCGATCGCGCTGGCCAACCGCGCCATCGGCGGGCTCGCGCCCGCCGACAAGGCCGTCGCCGGCAAGCTGCTCGGCCAGGCCAAGGGCCGGGTCGCCGCCGCGCTCGCCGAGCGCCAGGCGCAGCTCGAGGCCGAGCGCGACCTGCGGGTGCTCGACGAGGAGTCCGTCGACGTCACGCTGCCCACCGACCGCCGCCCGCGGGGCGCCCGGCACCCGCTGGAGACGCTGTCCGAGCGCATCGCCGACATCTTCGTGTCGATGGGCTGGGAGATCGCCGAAGGCCCCGAGCTCGAGGCCGAGTGGTTCAACTTCGACGCGCTGAACTTCGGCGTGGACCACCCGGCGCGGCAGATGCAGGACACGTTCTTCGTCGACAGTCCTGGTCTGGTGCTCCGGACGCACACCTCGCCGGTGCAGGCCCGCACGCTGCTCGAGCGCGACCTGCCCGTGTACATCGCGTGCCCGGGCAAGGTCTTCCGCACCGACGAGCTCGACGCCACGCACACGCCCGTGTTCCACCAGGTCGAGGGCCTGGCGGTGGACAAGGGGCTGACCATGGCGCACCTCAAGGGGACGCTGGACCACTTCGCGCAGGCGATCTTCGGGCCCGAGGCACGCACGCGCCTGCGGCCGTCGTTCTTCCCGTTCACCGAGCCCAGCGCGGAGATGGACCTCTGGTTCCCGCAGAAGAAGGGCGGGGCCGGCTGGATCGAGTGGGGCGGCTGCGGCATGGTCAACCCGAACGTGCTGCGCGCCTGCGGCGTCGACCCCGAGGTCTACTCGGGCTTCGCGTTCGGCATGGGCATCGAGCGCACCCTGATGCTGCGCCACGGCATCGCCGACATGCACGACATGGTGGAGGGCGACGTCCGCTTCTCCACGCAGTTCGGGACGGAGATCTGATGCCGCGCATCCCCCTGACGTGGCTCGCCGAGCACGTCGAGCTCCCCGCCGGCCTGACCGCCGAGCAGCTGGCGGCGGACCTGGTCCGCGTCGGGCTCGAGGAGGAGGCCATCCACCCCGCCGCCGTGTCCGGCCCGCTGGTGGTCGGCCGCGTCGTGGAGGTCACGCCGGAGCCGCAGAAGAACGGCAAGACCATCAACTGGTGCCGCGTGGACGTCGGTCCTGCGCACAACGAGGCCGGTGGCGACCCCCGCGGCATCGTGTGCGGCGCCCACAACTTCGTGGTGGGCGACAAGGTGGTCGTCGCCCTGCCCGGTGCCGTGCTGCCCGGGCCGTTCCCGATCGCGTCGCGCAAGACCTACGGGCACGTGTCCGACGGCATGATCTGCTCGGCGCGCGAGCTCGGCCTGGGCGAGGACCACGCGGGGATCATCGTGCTGGCGACCCTCGGCCTGGACCCCGAGATCGGCACGGACGCCCGCGAGCTGCTGGGCCTCGGCGACGAGGTGCTCGAGATCAACGTGACGCCCGACCGCGGGTACTGCTTCTCGATGCGCGGGGTCGCCCGCGAGTACGGCCTGTCGACCGGTGCCGCGTTCACCGACCACGGCCTGCCGTCGGGCGACCTGCCTCCCGTCGGCGGTGGCTTCGCGGTCGAGATCGACGACGCGGCCCCGATCGACGGCGTCCCCGGCGCGGACCGGTTCGTCGCGCAGATCGTCCGGGGCGTGCGGGCGAACGACCCGTCGCCGGCGTGGATGCAGCGTCGCCTGCAGCAGGCCGGCATGCGGCCCCTCGGGCTCGCGGTCGACGTGACCAACTACGTCATGCTCGACCTCGGCCAGCCCCTGCACGCCTACGACCTGGCGCACCTCGCCGAGCCGATCGTCGTGCGCCGGGCGAACGCGGGGGAGAAGATCCGCACGCTCGACGACGTCGAGCGCGTGCTCGACCCCGAGGACCTGCTCATCACGGACAGCCCGGACGGGGTCCGCGGCGCGCGCCCGATCGGGCTCGCGGCCGTCATGGGCGGCGGCGACAGCGAGGTGAGCGCGACGACGACCGACCTGCTGGTCGAGGCCGCCCACTTCGACCCGATCACGGTCGCGCGCAGCGCCCGCCGTCACAAGCTGCCCAGCGAGGCGGCCAAGCGGTTCGAGCGCGGCGCCGACCCCGCACTGCCCCCGGTCGCCGTCGCGCGGGCGGTCGCGCTGCTTGTCGAGCACGGCGGCGGGGTGGCCGACCCGCACCTCACCGACGTCGACCGGCGCGTCGAGGTGCCGTCCTTCGAGCTCGACCTCGACCTGCCCGCCCGGCTGGTCGGCGTGCCGTACACGGCCGACCAGGTGCGCGAGACGCTGGTCTCCATCGGGTGCTCGGTGAGCGACGCCGGCCCGGGGGTCGTGCGCGTGCAGGCGCCGTCGTGGCGCCCCGACCTCGTGGTCGGCGTGGACCTGGTGGAGGAGGTCGCGCGGCTGCGCGGGTACGACGAGATCCCGTCGATCGTGCCGCCCGCGCCGCCCGGCGCCGGGCTCACGGCCGAGCAGCGGACGCGGCGGTCGGTCGCGCGCGCCCTGGCCGAGTCCGGCCTGGTCGAGGTGCTCAGCTACCCGTTCGTCGGCACCGAGCAGCTCGACGCTCTGGGTCTGGCCGCCGACGACGACCGGCGGCGGGCGGTCCGCCTGGTCAACCCGCTGTCGGACCAGCAGCCGTTCATGCGCACCAACCTGCTGGTCACGCTGCTGGACACGGCTCGACGCAACGTCGCCCGCGGCGCGAGCGACGTGGCGGTCTTCGAGCTCGGCCTGGTGACGCGGCCCGTCGAGGGTGCGCCGGCGGCCCCGCGGCTGCCCGGCGGCGTGCGCCCGTCCGACGACGACCTCGCGGCGATCGAGGCGGCCGTCCCGCCGCAGCCGCGCCGGGTCGCGGGCGTGCTCGCGGGCCTGCGGGAGCCTGCCGGCTGGTGGGGGCCGGGTCGGCGCGTGGACCACACCGACGCGATCGCGTCCGCGCGGCTGGTGGCCGAGGTGGTCGGCGTCGAGCTGGTCGCCACGGCCGACGCGGACCACGCGCCGTGGCACCCCGGCCGCTGCGCGCGCCTGACCACGGCCGACGGCACGCTCGTCGGCCACGCAGGCGAGCTGCACCCGAACGTCGTCGCCGCCCTGGGGCTGCCGGCGCGGGCCGCGGCGTTCGAGCTCGACCTGGACGCGCTGCTCGCGGCCGCGTCGCCGGACCCCGTCCAGGCGCAGCCCGTGTCGACGTTCCCGGTCCTCAAGGAGGACATCGCCCTCGTCGTCGGGGACGACGTGCCCGCGGCCGACCTGCTCGACGCCGTGCGCGTCGGCGCGGTGTCGAGCCCGGCAGGCGACGTCGTCGAGGACGTCCGTCTGTTCGACGTGTACGTCGGTTCGCAGGCGGGTGACGGGCGCAAGTCGCTCGCGTTCTCGCTGCGGCTGCGCGCGGACGACCGCACGCTCACCGCGCAGGAGGCGGCGGCGGTCCGCGAGGCGGTCGTCGCGGAGGCGCACCGCAGGTTCGGGGCGACCCTCCGCGCGTGACCCCGTCGACAGAGCCCCCGCGACCGGACGGTCGCGGGGGCTCTGTCATCGCCGGGTCTCGCGCGGTCATGGGACGAGTTCACCCAATAGTTACCTGTGAGTAGTTGCGGCAAATCGGGCGATCCCGGAAGGTGGTCCCCGGCCGCCACGAGCGGCCGCTGACGTTCCCCGACGAAGGAGAGCCCGACGTGCGCCGTGCGATGAAGTCGATCAGCGGGGGCGTCGCCGCCCTCGCTCTCGTGGTGGCAGGGGCGGTGGTCGGGGCAGGGGCCGCGGACGCCGCCGTGGGGGCCACACCCCGCGTGCTGATCAACGAGGTGTACGGGGGCGGCGGCAACAGCGGCGCCACCTACACCAACGACTTCGTCGAGCTGGTGAACGCGACGAGCGCCCCGGTGGACCTGACCGGCTGGTCGGTCCAGTACGCGTCGGCGACCGGGGCGTCCTGGGCCACCACGCCGCTGACCGGCACGATCGCACCCGGCGCGGCCTACGTCGTGGTCGAGGCGGCCGGTGCCGGCGGGACCACCCCCGTGACCGGCGCCGTGACCGGCACGCTCGCCCTGAGCGGTACCGCGGGCAAGGTCGCGCTGGTCAGCTCCACCGCCGCGCTGACCTGCGCCGGGCTCGCCTGCCCGGTGCTGGACCAGGTGGTCGACTTCGTCGGCTACGGCAGCACGGCCACCGGCTACGCCGGCAGCGGCCCCGCGCTCGGCGCCTCCAACACCCAGTCGGTGACGCGTGACGCCACGCTGACCAACACCCCGAACAACGCGACCGACTTCACCGCGGCGAACCCGACGCCGGGCGTCGTGGGCGGCACGCCGCCGGCCACGCCGACGGCCGCCACGATCGCGCAGGTCCAGGGCACGGGCGCCACGTCACCGTTCGCCGGCCAGCCGGTCACCACCGACGGCGTCGTCACGGCGGCCTACCCGACGGGCGGGCTGAACGGCTACGTCATCCAGACGCCCGGCTCCGGCGGCGCCACGGACGCCACGCCGGGTGCGTCCGACGCGCTCTTCGTCTTCTCGTCCGCCACGGCCGGCTCGGTCGCGATCGGCGACCACGTGCAGGTGACGGGCCTGGTGTCCGAGTTCAACGGGCTGACCGAGATCACCGTCGCCGCCGCCGACCTGGTCGCGCTCCCCGCGGCTGCCGCGGTCACGCCGGTCTCGGGCACGTGGCCCACCACGGACGCCGTCCGCGAGGCGCTCGAGTCGATGCTGTTCCAGCCGACCGAGCCGTTCACGATCACCAACACGTTCACCACGAACCAGTTCGGGGAGGTCGGGCTCGCCTCCGGCGCGCTGCCGCTGCTGCAGCCGACCGAGGTCGGGCGTCCCGGGTCCGCCGAGGCGACCGCGGCCGCCGCCGACAACGCCGCGCGCGGCGTCGTGCTCGACGACGGGTCGTCCACCAACTTCCTGTCCGCGGCCAACTCGGGCCTCACGCCGCCGTACGTGAGCATGGCCAACCCGGTCCGCGTCGGTGCCGCGGCCACCGTGACCGCCCCCGTCGTCGTCGACTTCCGCAACAACGTGTGGAAGCTCAACCCGACGAAGCCCGGTCCGGCCGCCGTCACGTTCGAGAACGACCGCACGACGGCCCCGGCCGCGGTCGGCGGCGACCTGAAGATCGCCTCGTTCAACGTGCTCAACTACTTCACGACGCTCGGCGCCACGACCGCGGGCTGCACGTCGTTCAACGACCGCACGGGCGACCCCGTCACGGTCAGCTCCGGCTGCGCCCCGCGCGGCGCGTGGGACCCGGCCGACCTGCAGCGCCAGCAGGACAAGATCGTGTCCGCGATCAACGCGCTCGACGCGGACGTCGTCGGCCTCCTCGAGATCGAGAACTCGGCCACGGTCGACGGCGTGCCGGACGAGGCGCTCGGCACCCTGGTCACGGCCCTCAACGCCGCCGCCGGCTCCGACGTCTGGGCGTACGTCCCGTCGTCCACCGAGCTGCCGCCGGCCGCCGAGATGGACGTCATCACCAACGCGCTCATCTACAAGCCCGCGGCCGTCCAGCGCACCGGCCCCTCGCGCGCGCTCGGCACGCTGAGCGGCGACGACCAGGCGTTCGGCAACGCGCGCGAGCCCATCGGCCAGGTGTTCACGCCGGTCGCGGGCGGCAAGCCCTTCTTCGTCGCCGTCAACCACTTCAAGTCCAAGGGCTCGGCGGGTCCGTGGCCGGGCGACGCCGACACCGGCGACGGGCAGGGCGCGTCCAACGAGTCCCGCGTGCGCCAGGCGACGGCGCTGCGCGACTGGATCCCGACGGTGCAGGGCGCCGCGAAGGCGGTCGCGCTGGTCGGCGACTTCAACTCCTACACGCACGAGGACCCGCTGCAGACGCTCTACGACGCCGGGTACACGGACGCCGGGACCGCGCTGGCCGACGACCAGTACTCCTACTCGTTCTCCGGCCTGTCGGGCTCGCTCGACCACGTGCTGCTCAACGCCGCGGCGCTCAAGCGGGCCACCGGCGCGGACATCTGGGAGATCAACGCCGAGGAGTCCATCGCGCTCGAGTACGACCGGTACAACTACCACGGCACGCTCTTCTACGCGCCGGACGAGTACCGGTCGTCCGACCACGACCCGGTCGTCGTCGGCCTGGCCAAGGGTGTCTCCGCCAAGCCCGTCAACCTCACCCTGCTCGACATCAACGACTTCCACGGGCGCATCGACACCAACACGGTGAAGTTCGCGGGCACGGTCGAGCAGGAGAAGGCGGCAGCGATCGCGGCGGGCAACCCGGTCGCGTTCGTCTCGGCCGGCGACAACATCAGCGCCTCGCTGTTCGCCTCGGCGGTGCAGCAGGACCAGCCGACGATCGACGTGCTCAACGCGCTCGAGCTCAACGCGTCCGCGGTGGGCAACCACGAGTTCGACAAGGGCTTCCAGGACCTCACCGACCGCGTCATCGCCAACAAGACGAACGCGAAGTGGGACTACCTCGGGGCCAACGTGTACCTCAAGGGCACCACGACGCCGGCGCTGCCGGAGTACTCGATCATCGACATGGGCGGCGTCGCCGTCGGCGTGATCGGGGCCGTGACGGGGGAGACGCCGTCGCTGGTCAGCCCGGGAGGCATCACGCAGATCGACATCGGCGACCCGGTGGACGCGGTCAACCGCGTGGCCGCGCAGCTGAGCGACGGCGACGAGTCCAACGGAGAGGCCGACGTGCTCGTGGCCAGCTACCACGAGGGCGCCAGCGAGGGCCTGCCCAACGGCACGCTCGAGGACGAGGTCGCCCAGGGCGGCGCCTTCGCCAAGATCGTCGACGAGACCGCGGCCTCCGTGGACGCGATCTTCACCGGCCACACGCACCAGCAGTACGCGTGGGCCAGTCCGGTCCCCGGGAAGCCGGGTGCGACGCGCCCGGTCCTGCAGACCGGCAGCTACGGCGAGTACATCGGTGAGGTCGGGCTGACGTTCGACCCCAGCACCGGTGAGATCGTCGCGCACACGCAGAAGAACGTGCCCCGCCTGGTCGCCCCGGTCGTCGCCGGGAACACGCCGGCGCAGAACGAGGCGGCGTTCGCCGCGGCGCTCGTCGCGAAGTACCCGCGGGTCGCCCAGGTGAACACGATCGTCAGCGCCGCGCTCGCCTACGCGAACACCGTCGGGTCGGTCCCCGTCGGGTCGGTCACGAAGGACATCACGACGGCCTTCACGGGCGGCACGTACGGCCCGGACGGCTACACCGCCCCGGCGACCGCGCGTGACGACCGGGCGAGCGAGTCGAGCCTCGGCGACCTCGTCGCGAACGCGCTGCGGGACACGCTCGCGCCGGCCAACCTCGGCGGCGCGCAGATCGGCGTCGTGAACCCCGGTGGCCTGCGGGCCGAGCTGCTGTACGCCCCGGACGGCGTCATCACGACGGCCGAGGCCAACGGCGTGCTGCCGTTCGTCAACAACCTCTGGACCACGTCGCTCACGGGCGCGCAGTTCAAGGTGATGCTCGAGCAGCAGTGGCAGACCAACGCGGACGGCACCATCCCGACGCGGCCGTACCTGCAGCTCGGGCTGTCCGACAACGTGACGTACACGTACGACGCCGCCGCGCCGGCGGGGTCGCACATCACGTCCATCACGGTGAACGGGTCGCCGATCGACCCGGCCGCGAGCTACCGGATCGGCACGTTCTCGTTCCTGACCACCGGGGGCGACAACTTCCGGGTGTTCACGCAGGGGACCAACGCGCGCGACTCGGGCCTCATCGACCGCGACGGCTGGATCGCCTACCTGCAGGCGCACCCGGGGCTCGCCCCGGACTTCGCCCGCCAGGCGGTGGGCGTGCCCACGGTCCCGACGTCCGTCACGGCCGGCGACGCCCTGGCGTTCCCGGTGACCAAGCTGGACCTGACGAGCCTCGGCTCGCCGCTGAACACCAGCCTGGACGTGCGGCTCGACGGCACCTCGATCGGCACCGCGCCGGTCTCGGGGGGCAGCGCGAGCGTGTCGGTGACGATCCCGTCCGGAACCACGGCGGGTGCGCACACGCTCACCCTGGTGGCGAGCCCGAGCGGCACGACCGTGACCCTCCCGCTCACGGTCGCGGCGGCCGTGCCGTCGTCGACCACCACGCTCACGGCGTCGCCGTCGAGCCAGGTGTTCGGGTCCAGCAGCAGGGTCACGCTCACCGCGACGGTCACGGCCTCCGTGCCCGTGTCGGGGTCGGTGGACTTCGTCTCCGGCACGACGGTGCTCGGCACCGCCGCGCTGGTCGGGGGCAAGGCGACGCTGCGGCTCGCCTCGTCGACCCCGGCGGGGACGTACGCCGTCGTCGCGAGGTACGCGGGTGACGCGACCGTCACCGGGTCGCAGTCCGCGCCCGTGACGGTCGAGGTGACGAAGGTGACGACGACGACCGGGCTGACCGTGACCCGCGGCATCCTGTTCATCCCGTCGTTCGCCGTCGCCACGGTCTCGACGAACAACGGGAAGCTGCCCTCGGGCACGATCGAGATCCGTGAGGGCACCACGCTGGTCAAGCGGCTCGACGTGGTGCTCGGCGTGGCCATCGGCACGGTGCCGTCCGGTCGCCACACGTACACGGCGACGTTCGTCCCGTCCGACCCGGCGAACGTCTCGCCGAGCACGAGCGCACCGGTCAGTACCCGCTGACCGCACGCACCGAGGCCCGCGGCCCCCAGGGGGTGCGGGCCTCGGCCGTGCTCAGACCGCGGCCGGGACCTCGCGGGACAGCAGCGCGACGACGACCGAGCCGCCCTTGGTCGCCTGCTCGCCGAGGCGGTGGAACCCGAGGCGCTCGTGGAACGCCAGCGACTGCGGGTTGGGCGGCCGGAGGTTGACCTCGCAGGTCACCACGCCGAGCCCGAGCTCGCGCGCGCGGGCGTCGACGGCCGCGTACAGCAGCCTGCCGATGCCGAGCCCGTGGGCGCCGGGGGCCACGACGATGCGGTCGACATACAGCGAGCCCGGCACGTGCTCCGAGAACCAGCGGTAGTTCTCGCTCGCGTAGCCGGCCCCGGGCGCGAGCGCCAGGACGAACCCGGCGGGCTCGCCGTCGCGCTCGGCCACGAGGGCGAGGTCGCACACCGGCACGTGGGCGGTGAGCCCGTCGAGCCCGAGCGCGTTCACGGCGGGCACGGCGGCGTCGTTGAGGGCCGCGAGCGACGGCAGGTCGTCCGCCGTGAGCGGCCGGACCGTCAGATCGCGCACGAGTCGTCGACGCACGCGGCCGCGTCAGGGTCCGCCGTCGCCAGGGTCTGCAGCGGGTTGGCGTCGCGCCAGCCCGCCTCGAGCAGCTGGGTGAACACGTCGGCGGGCTGCGCGCCGGAGACGGCGATGCGGCGGTCGACGACGAAGAACGGCACGCCGGTCACCCCGAGCGCCCGGGCCTCGTCCTCGTCGGCGCGCACGGCGTCGGCGCCGAGGTCGCCGGCCAGGGAGGCACGCACCTCGTCCGCGTCGAGGCCGGCGTCGCTCACGAGGCGCACGAGCGTCTCGTCGTCGCCCAGGTCGGCGCCGTGCTCGAAGTGCGCGGAGAACAGCGCCTCGAGCGTCCGCTCGGCCAGCTCGGCGCCGCCCGTGGAGCGTGCGAGGTGCACCAACCGGTGCGCCGCGAACGTGTTGACGGCGAGTGCCCGGTCGAAGTCGTAGGCGAGTCCCTCGCCGGCTGCCACGGCGGTGACCTGCGTGAACATCTGCCGCACGCGGTCGCGGGGGATCCCCTTCAGCTCCGCGAGCGCGTCCATCTCCGGGCGGCCGGGTCCCACGGGGGTGTGCGGCGACAGCTCGTACGAGCGCCACGTGACCTCGACGTGGTCGCGGTGCGGGAAGTCCGCCAGGGCGGTGGCGAACCGGCGCTTGCCGATGTAGCACCAGGGACAGGCGATGTCCGACCAGATCTCGACGTTCAGCGTGCGGACGGGCGACAGGGTTGTCGTCACGGGATCAGCAGGACCTTTCCGGTGGTGGAGCGCGACTCGAGCGCGCGGTGGGCGTCGGCCGCGTCGGCCAGCGGGAACGTGGCGCCGACCCGCACGTCGAGGTCACCGGCGCGGACCGCGTCGAACAGCTCGCGCGCGCGCCAGGTCAGCTCGTCGCGGTCGGCGGTGTGGTCGTCGAGCTTCGGTCGGGTGAGGAAGACGGAGCCCGCGGCGTTGAGCCGCTGCGGGTCGAACGGCGGGACGGCGCCGGACGAGGCGCCGAACAGGACGAGGGTGCCCCGGCGGCGCAGCGAGGCCAGCGAGGCGTCGAACGTGTCCTTGCCGACCGAGTCGTAGACGGCGTGCACCCCGCGGCCGTCCGTGAGGGCGCGCACCTCGGCCGGCAGGTCGTGCGTGAGGTCCTCGAGCTCGCGGTACCGGATGACCTCGGCCGCGCCGGCCTCGCGCGCGAGGCGCTCCTTCTCGGCGCTGCCCACGGTCGCGATCACGCGGGCGCCGCGCTGGGACGCGAGCTGCGTGAGCAGGAGGCCGACGCCGCCCGCCGCCGCGTGCACGAGCACGTCGTGGTCCGGTCCGAGCGGGAACGTGGAGGTCACCAGGTAGTGGGCCGTCATGCCCTGGAGCGGGAGCGCGGCGGCGACGTCGTCCGAGACGCCCTCGGGCACGAGGAGGGCCTGCGACTCACGCACGATGACCAGCTCGGCGTACGAGCCGGGCGCGGTCGACCAAGCGACGCGGTCGCCGACGGCGATCTCGCTCACCTCGGCCCCGACCGCGACGACCTCGCCCGCACCCTCCGAGCCCACGACGTGCGGGAACGGGATCGTGTAGGCACCGGAGCGGCGGTAGGTGTCGATGAAGTTGACGCCGGCGGCGGCGACGCGGACGAGGACCTCGTCGGCGGCCGGCTCGGGGTCGGGGAGGTCGACCAGCCGGAGGACGTCGGGACCGCCCGGGGCGGTGGCCTGGATCGCGCGCACGATGGCGGCAACGCGGGCGCGCCGCGGCATCTTCCCGGATAGTCGTTCGTATCTTCGTGCATGCGCGTGTATGTTCATGCACATGACGTTCACGGTCGCGGTCGCGGGTGCCAGCGGGTACGCCGGCGGCGAGATGCTCCGCGTGCTCCTCGCGCATCCCGAGGCCCGGATCGGGACGCTCACCGCGCACTCGAACGCCGGCAGCCTGCTCGGTGCCCACCAGCCGCACCTGCGCTCGCTCGCGGACCGCGTGCTCGAGCCCACCGGCGTCGACGCGCTCGCCGGCCACGACGTGGTCGTGCTCGCGCTGCCGCACGGCGCCAGCGGCGCGATCGCCGCCGAGCTCGCCGCCCGCGGGGACACGGCCGTCGTGGTCGACCTCGGCGCGGACCACCGGCTCGTCGACGCGGCCGACTGGCAGGAGTTCTACGGCAGCCCGCACGCCGGGACCTGGCCGTACGGGCTGCCCGAGCTGCTGCACCCGGGGGAGCGGACCGCCGCCGGCCAGCGGGCGGTGCTCGCGGGTGCCCGCCGGATCGCCGTGCCCGGCTGCAACGTCACCGCCGTGTCGCTCGGGCTGCAGCCGGGCGTGGCCGCCGGGCTCGTCAAGCCCACCGACCTCGTCGCGGTCCTCGCCAACGGCTACTCCGGCGCCGGCAAGTCGCTCAAGACGCACCTGCTGGCCGGCGAGGCGCTCGGCTCGGCGCAGCCGTACGCGGTGGGCGGCACGCACCGGCACATCCCGGAGATCGCGCAGAACCTGCGGTCCGCCGGCGCGGCCGACGTGACCATCTCGTTCACGCCGACGCTGGTCCCCATGGCCCGCGGGATCCTGGCGACGGCGACGGCCCGCCTGGTCGAGGGCGTCGACCCGGCCTCGGTGCGAGCCGCGTGGGAGCAGACCTATGCCGACGAGCCGTTCGTGCACCTGCTTCCCGAGGGGCAGTGGCCGACGACGGCTGCGACGCTGGGTGCCAACACCGCGCTGGTGCAGGTCGCGGTGGACGAGCGCGCCGGTCGCGTGGTGACCGTCACCGCGATCGACAACCTGGTCAAGGGCACCGCCGGCGGCGCCCTGCAGTCGCTCAACCTCGCGCTCGGGCTGCCCGAGACGCTCGGCCTTCCTCTGGACGGAGTCGCACCGTGAGCACCGAGACGTTCGCCCTGCCCTCACCCGGCGTGACCGCCGCGGCGGGCTTCCGCGCGTCGGGCGTCACCGCCGGCCTGAAGGCGTCGGGACGCCCTGACCTCGCGCTCGTCGTCAACGACGGACCGTCGCAGGCGGCCGCGGCGGTTTTCACCACGAACCGCGTGGTCGGCGCCCCGGTGGTCTGGTCGCGCCAGGCGGTGTCCGACGGCGTCGTGAGCGCGGTCGTCCTCAACTCCGGCGGGGCCAACGTGTGCACCGGCCCCGAAGGCTTCCAGGACACGCACGCCACGGCCGAGAAGGTCGGCGCGGCCCTGGAGGTCTCGGCCGGTGACGTGGTCGTCTGCTCGACCGGCCTCATCGGCGAGCGGCTGCCCATCGACACGCTCCTCGCGGGCGTCGACCTGGCGGTGGAGGCGCTCTCGCCAGACGGGGGTCCCGACGCCGCGGTCGCCATCATGACCACGGACTCGGTCCCCAAGACCGCCCACCTGCACATCGACGGCGACCGTGGGCAGTGGACCGTCGGCGGCATGGCCAAGGGCGCCGGCATGCTCGCCCCAGGCCTGGCCACGATGCTCTGCGTCATCACCACGGACGCCGTGGTCGACGCCGAGACCGCTGCGGCGGCGCTGCGCACCGCGACGTCCGAGACGTTCGACCGCGTCGACTCCGACGGCTGCATGTCGACGTCCGACACCGTGACGCTGCTGATCTCCGGCGCCAGCGGCTCGGTCCCCGATCCGGCCGGCTTCACCGCCGCGCTCACGCAGGTCTGCGGCGAGCTCGCGCGGGCCCTCGTCGCCGACGCTGAGGGGGCGACGCACGACATCGCCGTGACGGTCATGGGCGCCGAGACACAGGACGCCGCGCTCGCGGTCGCCCGCGCCGTCACCCGCTCCAACCTGTTCAAGGCCGCGATGTTCGGCAACGACCCGAACTGGGGGCGCGTCCTCGCGCAGGTCGGCACCGTGCCGGAGAGCGTCGCCGCGTTCGACCCCGACCAGCTCGACGTCACCATCAACGGCGTCCAGGTGTGCAAGGCGGGCGGCGCGTTCCGACCCCGCTCCGAGGTCGACCTGGCCGCGAGCCGCGAGGTCCGCGTGCTCATCGACCTGCACGCCGGGTCCGAGCTGGTCACGGTCTGGACCAACGACCTCACGCACGACTACGTCCACGAGAACAGCGCGTACTCCACATGAGCGACTTCACGTTCAACACCCGCACGGACCTGCGCGCCGACCAGAAGGCCGAGGTCCTCATCGAGGCCCTGCCCTGGCTGCAGAAGTTCGCGGGCGCGCTCGTCGTCGTCAAGTACGGCGGCAACGCGATGGTCGACGAGGACCTCAAGCGGGCGTTCGCGCAGGACATGGTGTTCCTGCGCCAGGTCGGGCTCAAGCCCGTCGTCGTGCACGGCGGGGGGCCGCAGATCAACGCGATGCTCGACCGGCTCGGCATCGAGTCGGAGTTCCGCGGCGGGCTGCGCGTGACCACGCCCGAGGCCATGGACGTGGTCCGGATGGTGCTCACCGGGCAGGTCTCGCGCGAGCTCGTCGGGCTGCTCAACGCGCACGGACCGCACGCCGTCGGCCTGTCGGGCGAGGACGGCGGGCTGTTCCAGGCGCGCCGGCGCAGCGCGTTCGTCGACGGCCAGAGCGTGGACATCGGGCTGGTGGGCGACGTGGTCAAGGTCAACCCGGGCGCGGTGCTCGACCTGCTCGACGCCGGCCGCATCCCCGTGGTGTCCACCGTCGCGCCGGACATCGACGACCCCACCCAGGTGCTCAACGTCAACGCGGACACCGCGGCCGCCGCCCTCGCGGTGGCGCTCGGCGCGCGCAAGCTCATCGTGCTCACCGACGTCGAGGGTCTCTACACGCGCTGGCCGGACAAGGGCTCCCTCGTGCGCCGCCTGAGCGCCAGCGCGCTCGCCGAGATCCTGCCCGGGCTCGACGCCGGGATGCGCCCGAAGATGGAGGCCTGCTGGCGGGCCGTCGAGGGCGGGGTCGGCCGCGCGCACGTGATCGACGGCCGTGCACCGCACTCGATCCTGGTCGAGGTCTTCACCTCCGACGGCATCGGCACCATGGTCCTGCCCGACGAAGAACCGGCCGACGCGCCGTTCACCGCCCCCGTGCCGGTCGTCCCGCACGCCGAGAACGAGGTGTCCGCATGACCGTCGAGAACATCACCGCGCGGGCCCGGCACCGGTCGCCGGAGAGCCCGGACGCGTCGCTCCCGGTGCCCGCCACGGACGGCTCGGTGGCGCAGTGGACCGACCGGTACACCCACGCGGTGATGGACACGTTCGGTGCGCCGCAGCGCGTGCTGGTCCGGGGCGAGGGCGTCTACGTCTGGGACGCCGACGGCGCGCGCTACCTCGACCTGCTCGGGGGCATCGCGGTCAACTCGCTCGGCCACGCGCACCCCACCCTCACGGCGGCGATCAGCGCGCAGCTGGGCACGCTGGGCCACGTCTCCAACTTCTTCGGCAGCCCCACCCAGATCGCGTTCGCCGAGCGGCTGCTCGACCTCGCCGGTGCGCCGGCCGGCTCGCGGGTCTTCCTGACCAACTCGGGCACCGAGGCCAACGAGGCCGCGTTCAAGCTCGCCCGCCGCAACGGCGGCGCCGACCGCCCGCGGATCCTCGCGCTCGAGGGCTCGTTCCACGGCCGGTCGATGGGCGCGCTCGCCCTCACGCACAAGGCCGCGTACCGCGAGCCGTTCGAGCCCCTGCCCGGCGGGGTCGAGTTCGTGCCGTTCGGCGACACCGCGGCGCTCGAGGCGGCGTTCGCCGAGGGTGGCGACCGGGTCGCGGCGTTCTTCGTCGAGCCGATCCAGGGCGAGGCGGGCGTCCGCCCGCTGCCGCCCGGCTACCTCGCGCTCGCCCGCGAGCTGACGGCCCGGCACGGCGCGCTGCTGGTCCTCGACGAGGTGCAGACCGGCATGGGCCGCACCGGCGCCTGGTTCGCGCATCAGCACCCGCACCTCGGCGGCGGGATCGTGCCCGACGCGGTCACCGTGGCGAAGGGCCTCGGGGGAGGGTTCCCGGTCGGCGCTCTCCTCGCCTACGGCGAGAGCACGGCCACGCTCCTCGGCCGCGGCCAGCACGGCACCACGTTCGGCGGCAACCCGGTCGCGTCGGCGGCGGGCCTGGCGACGATCGCGGTGATCGAGCGCGACGGCCTGCTCGCGCACGTCCGTGCGCTGGGCGCCACGCTGCGCGAGCGGATCGCCGGGCTGGGTCACCCGCTGGTCGGCGAGGTCCGGGGCGAGGGGTTCCTGATCGGGATCGAGCTCACCGCGCCCGTCGCCGCGCAGGTGGCGGCCCGGGCGCTCGAGGCCGGCTTCATCGTCAACCCGTGCACGCCGTCCACGATCCGGCTCGCGCCGCCGTTCCTGCTCACCGAGGACCAGGCGGGCACGTTCGTCGACTTCCTCGCCGCCGTCCCGCAGGACCTGTCATGACCCGGCACTTCCTCCGTGACGACGACCTGAGCCCCCGCGACCAGCGCGCCGTCCTCGAGCTCGCGCTCGCGTTCCGCGACGACCGGTTCATCCGGACGCCGCTCACCGGCCCGCGCGCGGTGGCCGTCATCTTCGACAAGCCCACCCTGCGCACCCAGGTCTCGTTCACGGCCGGGATCGCGGAGCTCGGCGGCTTCCCGCTGAGCGTCGACGGCAAGCTGGCCAAGATCGGCGACCGCGAGTCGATCGAGGACACCGCGCGCGTGCTCGGCCGGCAGGTCGCGGCGATCGTGTGGCGCACGTTCTCCCAGCACCGGCTCGAGCAGATGGCCGAGCACTCGGGCGTGCCGGTGGTGAACGCGCTGACCGACAGCTTCCACCCGTGCCAGATCCTCGCGGACCTCGCGACGATCGCCCAGCACCGCGGGGGAGTCGCGGGGCTGGCGGGGCGCACGCTGGCCTACGTCGGCGACGGCGCGAACAACATGTCCCACTCCTACCTGCTCGGCGGCGCCACGGCGGGCCTGCACGTGCGGATCGGCACGCCCGAGGGCTACCTGCCGGACGCGACGATCCTCGCGGACGCCGCCGCGATCGCCGAGAGCACGGGCGGCTCGGTCTCCGTCGTGCACACGCTCGCCGAGGCCGTGACCGGCGCGGACGTCGTCGCCACGGACACCTGGGTGTCGATGGGGCAGGAGTCCGAGGCCGCCGACCGGGAGACGCCGTTCGTCCCGTTCCGCGTCGACGCGGCCGCGATGGCCCTGGCCAAGCCCGACGCCCTCGTCCTGCACTGCCTGCCCGCCTACCGCGGCAAGGAGATCACCGCCGAGGTGCTCGACGGTCCCCAGTCGGTCGTCTGGGACGAGGCCGAGAACCGCCTGCACGCCCAGAAGGCCCTCCTGTCCTACCTGGTGGAGGGGGCATGAGCGTCACCGTCCCGCACACCAAGGCGGCGCGCCACGCGCTGGTCGCCTCCCTGCTCACGCGCGGCTCGGTGCACTCGCAGCAGCAGCTGGCCGAGCTGCTCACTGCCGAGGGCGTCACGGTCACGCAGGCGACGCTGTCGCGCGACCTCGTCGAGCTGCGCGCGGTGAAGATCCGCACCCCGTCCGGTGCCCTGGCGTACGCGGTGCCCGCCGAGGGCGGCCTGCAGACCCCGTCGGCCGGTCCGGACGAGGAGATGCTCGCGGCGCGGCTGGCCCGGCTCTGCACCGAGCTCCTCGTCACCGCGGAGGCGTCGGGCAACCTGGTCGTCCTGCGCACCCCGCCCGGGGCGGCCCAGTTCCTCGCCTCCGCCATCGACCACTCGATCCTGCCCGCCGTCCTGGGCACCATCGCGGGCGACGACACCGTCCTGGTCATCGCCCGCGAGGGCGAGACGGGCGCGGCGCTGGCCGCGCGGTTCCTCGCCCTGGCCACCGACGCGCCCTCGCGCACCCGTCCGACAGACTGACCCCCAGCAGCCCTCGTCCTGCAGCACGCACACATCGAAGAGAGAAGAACATGACTGAGCGCGTCGTCCTCGCCTACTCCGGCGGCCTGGACACCTCCGTGGGCATCGGCTGGATCGCCGAGGCCACCGGTGCCGAGGTGATCGCCGTGGCGGTCGACGTGGGCCAGGGCGGCGAGGACCTCGACGTCATCCGGCAGCGCGCGCTCGACTGCGGTGCGGTCGAGGCATACGTGGCCGACGCCCGCGACGAGTTCGCCACCGAATACTGCATGCCCGCCCTCAAGGCCAACGCGCTGTACCTCGACCGGTACCCGCTGGTCTCGGCGCTGTCCCGCCCGGTCATCGTCAAGCACCTCGTGCGGGCCGCGCGCCAGTTCGAGGCGACCACGGTCGCGCACGGCTGCACCGGCAAGGGCAACGACCAGGTCCGCTTCGAGGTGGGCATCACGTCGCTCGCGCCCGACCTCACGTGCCTCGCGCCCGTCCGGGACCTCGCGTTGACCCGCGACAAGGCGATCGAGTTCGCGACGCGCAACGCGCTGCCGATCGAGACCACGAAGCACAACCCGTTCTCCATCGACCAGAACGTCTGGGGCCGCGCGGTCGAGACCGGCTTCCTCGAGGACATCTGGAACGGCCCGACCAAGGACGTCTACACGTACACCGACGACCCGACGTTCCCGCCGGTGGCCGACGAGGTCGTCATCACGTTCGAGGCCGGCGTCCCGGTCGCGCTCGACGGCGTCCCGGTGACGCCGCTGCAGGCCATCCAGGAGATGAACCGCCGCGCGGGCGCCCAGGGCATCGGCCGGATCGACATCGTCGAGGACCGCCTGGTCGGCATCAAGTCCCGCGAGGTCTACGAGGCGCCGGGCGCGATCGCCCTGATCGCCGCGCACCAGGAGCTCGAGAACGTCACCGTCGAGCGCGAGCAGGCCCGGTTCAAGCGGGGCGTCGAGCAGCGCTGGACCGAGCTGGTCTACGACGGCCAGTGGTTCTCGCCGCTGAAGAAGTCGCTCGACGTCTTCGTCGACGACACCCAGCGGTACGTGTCCGGCGACGTGCGGATCGTCCTGCACGGCGGCCGCGCGACCGTCACGGGTCGCCGCTCGGACGCCAGCCTGTACGACTTCAACCTCGCCACGTACGACACGGGCGACTCGTTCGACCAGTCGGCAGCCAAGGGCTTCATCGAGATCTACGGCCTGTCCTCCAAGCTCGCCGCTGCGCGCGACGTGCGGTTCGGCAACGGCGTGGACCTGGGCACCCAGGGCGGGATCACGAGTGCCTGAGGACGCCCCGCTCGCCCTCTGGGGCGGCCGGTTCGCCTCCGGGCCGGCCGCCGCCCTGGCGGACCTGTCGCGGTCGACGCACTTCGACTGGCGGCTCGCCGACGTCGACATCACCGGGTCGGTCGCGCACGCGCACGTCCTGCACACCGCCGGCCTGCTCACCGACGACGAGGTCGCCGCGATGGTCGCCGCCCTCGAGCGGTTGCGGGCCGACGTCGCGAGCGGGGCCTTCGGTCCGGCGCCCGACGACGAGGACGTGCACACGGCCCTCGAGCGCGGCCTGATCGAGCGGGCCGGGGCGGAGGTCGGCGGCAAGCTCCGCGCCGGCCGGTCGCGCAACGACCAGATCGCGACGCTCGTGCGGATGTACCTGCGCCGCGAGGCGCGCACGCTCGCCGGCCTGGTCCTCGACGTGGTCGACGCGCTCGTCGCGCAGGCCGCCGCCGCGGGCGACGCGCCGATGCCGGGGCGCACGCACCTGCAGCACGCCCAGCCGGTGCTGCTCGCGCACCACCTGCTCGCGCACGCGTGGCCCCTCATGCGCGACGTCGACCGCTGGATCTCGTGGGACTCCCGGGCGGCGCTCTCGCCGTACGGCTCCGGTGCGCTGGCGGGCTCGTCGCTGGGCCTCGACCCCGCCGCGGTCGCGGCCGAGCTGGGCTTCGACGGCCCGGTCGAGAACTCGATCGACGGCACCGCGTCGCGCGACGTCGTCGCCGAGTTCGCTTTCGTGGCGGCCATGCTCGCGGTCGACGTCTCCCGGCTCGCCGAGGAGGTCGTGCTCTGGTCCACCAAGGAGTTCGGGTTCGTGCGCCTGCACGACGCGTACTCGACGGGGTCGAGCATCATGCCGCAGAAGAAGAACCCGGACGTCGCCGAGCTCGCGCGCGGGAAGGCCGGACGCCTCATCGGGGACCTCACGGGCCTGCTGGCGACGCTCAAGGGCCTGCCGCTCGCGTACAACCGCGACCTGCAGGAGGACAAGGAGCCGGTGTTCGACCAGGTCGACCAGCTCACCCTCCTGCTGCCCGCGTTCGCCGGCATGGTCGCGACCCTCACGTTCGACACCGACCGCATGGCGGCGCTCGCGCCCCAGGGCTTCTCGCTCGCGACGGACATCGCCGAGTGGCTCGTGCGGCAGGGCGTGCCGTTCCGCGTCGCGCACGAGGTCGCGGGCGCGTGCGTGCGGGCGTGCGAGGAGCACGAGCCGGCGATCGAGCTGTGGGACCTGACCGACGACGAGCTAGCCGCGATCTCGCCGCACCTGACCCCGGGGGTCCGCGACGTGCTCACGGTCGAGGGGTCGTTGGCGTCGCGCTCGGCCGTCGGCGGCACGGCGCCGTCCGCGGTGGCCACCCAGCTGGCCGACGCTCGCGCCCGGGCGGAGAGCCTGCGGGCGTGGACGACGGCGTGACGCCGGCCGAGCAGGTCGTCGCGACCGTGCGCGCGCGCCCGCCGCGGCTCGGGCCCGTCCGGCTCGTGTGCGTCGACGGACCCGCGGGCTCGGGCAAGTCCACGGCCGCGGCCGCGATCGCCGCCGTGGCCGGTCCGACCAGCACCGTGCTGCACCTCGACGACCTCTACGAGGGCTGGTCGGGCCTCGAGGGCTCGCTGTGGCCGCGGCTGGCCGCGCAGGTCCTCGAGCCCCTGCGCCGCGGCCGGCCCGGCCGCTACCAGCGCTACGACTGGCCCACCGGCGCGTTCGCCGAGTGGGTCGACGTGCCCGTGCCCGACGTCCTGGTGCTCGAGGGCTGCGGCTCCGCGCGCCGTGCCGCCGACGCCGTCGCCGTGCTGCGGGTCTGGGTCGAGGCGCCGGCGGACCTGCGGCTCGAGCGGGGCCTGGCGCGCGACGGGGCGGACGCCCGCGAGCACTGGCTCACGTGGATGGACGAGGAGTCTGCGCACTTCGCCCGCGAGCGGACGCGCGAGCGCGCCGACCTCCGCCTCGGCGCCTACGGGGCGCTCGTGCCGGCCGAGCACTGAGCGTGCCCGCGTGGACCGAGCCGCGTGGCGCCGGGGTCGTGCGGCAAGATGAGCGCGTGAGCACGTCGTCGGAACCGCTGGTGACCCCGGACGCCGCGGACCCGCGCGCGCTCGTGGCGGTCCCGGCGCGCGTCTGGTTCAGCCGCGAGGTGCACGCCGTGGCCCGCGACCTGCTGGGCGCGTACCTGACCACCCGGTCGCCCGAGGGCGACGTGACGCTGCGGATCACCGAGGTCGAGGCGTACGGCGGTGCCGACGACCCCGGCTCCCACGCGTACCGCGGCCGGACCTCCCGCAACGCCGTGATGTTCGCCGAGCCGGGCCGCCTGTACGTCTACCGGCACCTCGGGCTGCACCACTGCCTCAACGTGGTCGCCGAGCCCACCGGCCGGCCCGCCGCGGTGCTCCTGCGCGCCGGCGAGATCGTCGAGGGCATGGACCTCGCGTGGCGGCGACGGGAGGCCGTCGGCGTCGTCGACTCGGAGCGCCAGCTCGCGCGCGGACCTGCGCGCCTCGCGGTGGCCCTCGGCCTCGACCTGCGCGCCAACGGCGCCGACCTCACGGAGGCCGGCGGCGACATCGTGCTGCACCGCCACCAGGTCGTCGCGCAGCCGACGCACAAGAGCGGTCCACGGGTGGGCGTCTCGGGTGCGGGCGGCGAGGGCACCAGGTTCCCCTGGCGCTACTGGCTGACCGACGAGCGCACGGTCTCGGCGTACCGCCCGGCGTATCGCGCGCCGGCGTCGACAGACGTCCCGTGAGGGACGACGACGCCGGCCAGCCGCCCTCGGCACCACCGACCGTCCTGCCCGCCGTGCTCTTGCCGGCCTACTGCCTGGAGACCTTGTGAACCACATCCTCGACGAGCTCGAGTGGCGCGGGCTCATCGCCCAGACCACCGACCTCGACGCCCTGCGCGACGCCCTGTCGGCCGGTCCCGTCTCGCTCTACTGCGGGTTCGACCCCACGGCCCCGAGCCTGCACATCGGCAACCTCGTCCAGATCCTCACCGTGCGCCGGCTGCAGGACGCCGGGCACACGCCCTTCGGCCTGGTGGGCGGGGCGACCGGGCTGATCGGCGACCCGAAGATGGCGGGGGAGCGCACGCTCAACGACCCGTCCGTCGTGTCGGGCTGGGTGGAGCGGATCCGCAAGCAGATCGAGCCGCTGCTCCGCTTCGACGGCCCGCGCGCCGCGACCATGGTGAACAACCTCGACTGGACCGCGCCGCTGTCCGCCATCGACTTCCTGCGGGACGTGGGCAAGCACTACCGCCTGGGCACGATGCTGGCCAAGGACACGGTGGCCCGACGCCTGAACAGCGACGCGGGCATCAGCTTCACCGAGTTCAGCTACCAGATCCTGCAGGGCATGGACTACCTCGAGCTGTACCGCCGGCACGGGATCACGCTGCAGACCGGCGGCAGCGACCAGTGGGGCAACCTGCTCTCGGGCGTCGAGCTGATCCGCAAGGCGGAGGGCGTCGCCGTGCACGCGCTCACCACGCCGCTGATCACCAAGGCCGACGGCACCAAGTTCGGCAAGACCGAGACCGGCACCGTCTGGCTCGACCCCGAGCTCACCACCCCCTACGCGTTCTTCCAGTTCTGGCTCAACGCCGACGACGCCGACGTGGTCCGCTACCTGAAGGTCTTCAGCTTCCGCACGCGCGACGAGATCGACCAGCTCGCCGACGCCGTCGCCACGCGGCCGGCGGCGCGCGAGGCCCAGCGGGCGCTGGCCTACGAGGTGACCTCGCTGGTGCACGGCGCCGCGGCGGCCGACCAGGTCGTCGCGGCGAGCCAGGCGCTCTTCGGCCGCGGCTCGCTGGCCGACCTGGACGCCGCGACGCTCGCCGCCGCCGTGGCCGAGCTGCCCTCCGCGCCCGGTGCCGCCGGCGACGCGATCGCGGACCTGCTCGCGGCCACCGGTGTCGTCGCCAGCAAGGGAGCGGCCCGGCGAGCGATCGCCGAGGGCGGTGCCTCCGTCAACAACGTCCGGGTGGCCGCCGAGGACGCCGTGCTCACCGCCGACGACCTCCTGCACGGCCGATGGGCGGTCCTGCGTCGCGGCAAGCGCACGCTCGCCGTGGTCGACGCGCACGCCTGAACCGGACACTCCGGACGACGAACCCCCGCGCCGCTCGCCGGCCGCGGGGGTTCGTCGTCTCGATCAGGCCTCTGACCTGCACGTCGACTGCTCCGGGACGGTCTGGTGACCGGGGTCACCGCGACGGGATTTGCACGTCGCCGCAACACGCGCGTAATGTTCTCGATGTCGCCCGAGAGGGAGGAACGGACACCGCGGATCGAACCACGGTGGCTGGTCCCTAGGGTGGCCACCCCCGCACGTGTTGACAGGCGCTTCGTGCGCCCTGAAGCCGTCCGGGGACGGGCTCCAGGCCCGCAGCCAGCTGCCCGACAGGGTGGCGGGAAGCGGCCGAAAAGCCAGGTAGGATTCAGAACGACAAAGCCTCTCGGATGAGATCGAAAGATCTCGAGGA
>NZ_JBGFQZ010000041.1:0-25043 GCF_041295535.1 Cellulomonas sp. ICMP 17802
GGAGCACCTCGTCGCGCGCCGCGAGGTCGTGCCACCCGCGGTTGCGGCCGGTGCGGTCGAACAGCGGCGAGACGAGCACGAGGAGCAGGCCCACGCCGAGCGCGAGCAGACCCGCGGCGAGCACGAGCCCGCGCAGCAGCACCCGCGCCGCGCCGATCGGGCGCCGGGTCTCGACGTCGAGCGTGCGGATGCCGGTGACCCGCCGACCGACCGTCCACCCGAGCCGGCCGTGCAGCAGCCACTGCACCACGACGAGAACCAGGACGAGCAGTCCCGCGACGGCGGTCAGCGCACGCCGGTCGCCGAGCAGGCCGACCGCCGACGCCGCGGCCAGGAGCAGCACGTCGACCAGGCCGGCGCCGAACCGGCGGACCAGCGTGGCCGGCGGCGCGTCGCCCGTCGGGTGGAAGGGGACGGGCACGGACCCGCGCTGCGCACTCATGAGGTTCCCTTCGGGCGTCGGCCCCGGCGGTCCCGGAGCGACGCTGTCGATACACGTGCTCGCATGCGCCGGCGCCAGCCGACCCCGTGCGTCATCGCGCCCACCGTCACCTGCACGTCCGCCCAGTACGCGGTCGCGTCCGCGGCGCTCGGCACCGCGGCGCTGAACACCGCGTGGTCGGCCGAGCGCGCGAGCGCACCCACCCGTGCCGCGACGACCGCGCCGTCGGGGGCGTCCGCGAACGACGCCGCCAGCGCCCGGGCCGACTCGTTGCGGGTGGCCATCCGGCCGGCCGGCCGGTGCAGGTCCCGCGCGACGTCGAGGACCTCGTCCCACCCTCCGGCGACCTGCACCACCGGGTCGACGCTGCGCCGCCGACGCCGGCGCCGCCGGGCCTTGAGCGCGACGATGACGACGAACGGGGCTGCGAGCAGGAGCACGGGGATCGAGACGACCCCGGCCACCCGCGCGATGCGGAGCCACTGCTCGGTGCCGTCGGCGTCCTTGCTCGGGTCGTCGGTCTGGGGCTGCTCGGTGTCCTCGTCGGGCGGCGTCACCGCGGCGGGCGGGGGCGGCGGCGGCTGGACCACCTGGGGGTCGGGCTCGGACGGCTTCTGCTGGTCGTCCTCCTGCGGCGTCTGCTCGCGCGGGGGCGTCGGGTCGAACGGCACCCAGCCGTAGCCCTGGAAGCTGATCTCGACCCAGGCCTCGATGTCCTTGCCGGTGATCGTCACCGGGCCCGTCGCGGGCGGGTCCTGCGGGACGAACCCGAGCACGACGCGCGCGGGCAGCCCCATCGCGCGCGCCATCAGCGCCATCGCGGCGGCGTACTGCTCGCCGTCGCCCACCATGATGTCGCCGGCCAGCAGCGAAGTGATCCGGTCAGCGCCGTGCCCGGAGAGCGAGGCGTAGTCGCCGGCGTCGACGATGCCGTGGCTGAAGAAGCCCTCCTCCGAGAGCCACGTGGTCAGGGCGCGAGCGATCTGCACGGGGTTGCCGGCGTCGCGCGCCACGTCGGCCGCGGTGATCGCGGCGACGTCCGGCTCGCCGGTGAGGGCCGGCTGCGAGAGGTCGGACGCGGCGGCGCTGCCCACCTCGTCGTCGCTGGGCACCGGGGGGACGACGACGTCGACCTCGTACCGCAGCCCCGCGTGCACGCCGCCGGTCAGGACGGCCGCCCCCGTGGCGTCGTTGTACCGCAGACCCGACGCGACGGACGGGTCGGCCACGTCGAACGACGTCGCCTGCCCGACGGTCGGCAGCCAGACGCCCGTGAGGTCGCCGATCTGCACCTGGACGTGCGCGGGCTCGCCCCGGACCGTGGTGTCGATGGTGTCGCCCACCCGGCGGAACTCCCCGGATGCCTGCGCGGACCCGTCGCCGGCCACGTTCCAGACGACGCCGTCGTACCGGTCCATGGTGGCCAGCCGGATGCGGGCGCCGGCGGGCAGGCCGGTGACGGTGAGCAGCTTCGCGTCCTCGTCCTTCTTCACGAACTCCCGGAACGCCGACAGGGGGCTCGGGTAGTCGCGCGGGTCGAACGGCGGCACGATCTCGTCGCGGACCACGATCCGGTCGGTCGGCCCCGCCACCGCGGGCCCGCCCAGCACGCCGGCCGCCACCGCGATCGTCGCGAGCAGCCCGGTGGCCACCACCCGGCGCGCGCGCAGCAGCCCGGCGCGCCACGCGGCCCAGGGCAGCAGCACCAGGGCCAGCACGGTGCCGGTCACGGTCGGCGGGACGGTCGGCACCCGCGTGCCCAGCAGGATCGCCGCGACGACCGCGGCGACCGGGACGACGGCCGCGGACGCGGCGGCGGCCGGACGGCGCGCCCGCAGCGCGACCGACACGGCGACGGCCGACCCGACGAGCGCGAGCAGGAGCATCGCCATGAGCAGGCTCCCGCTCGAGCCCACGGGAGGCTGGAGCGTGAGCACCTGCTTCCACGACGCCACCGACCCGCGGGCCAGCTCGACGGGGGTGTCCAGGCTCGGCAGCGTCCCGGCGATCGTCGTCGACGGCGCGGCGAGCGCTCCGCCGGCCAGGACGAGGACCACGAGCACGAGCGCGACGACCGTGAGCGCCGACCAGCGGCGCACGGCACCCAGCACCGCGACGCCGGTGCCCAGCAGCAGACCGCCGACCAGCGCGGGGAGCGCGACGAGCCCGCCGTACACCGCGAGCAGCGGCGCGAGAGCGAGCGCGAGCGTGCCGACCAGGCAGACGATGTCGACCGTCGCCCGGCCCGCGGACCGGTGGGGTGTCGTCACGCGGTCACCCGCCGCAGGAGCCGGGGCAGGTCGTCGAGCGTGCCGAGGGTCGCCAGGCTGAGGGAGCCCTGCGTCCGCACCGAGACGTCCGCCCCGCGCGCGCACCGCAGCACGACCGTGCGCGTGCCGGAGGGCACGTGGCGCGCGCCCAGCCGCAGGTCGGCGTCGGAGGGGACCGAGCCGGTGACGAGCATGGCGACCGAGGCGTCCGCCGCCTCCCGGGCCACGCGCCGCCCGAGCAGGGCCATCCCGGCGCCGCTCGAGGCCAGCTGGATGCCCGAGCAGTCGTCGAGCAGCAGCGGCGGCGTCTCGACGCGCAGGCTGCCCGGACCGGCGAGGACCGCCAGGTCGCGCTCCTCGCGGATGGTCTGCACGCCGAGCGAGGCGATCACCGACACCGCGAGCTCGAACTCGTCGTCGTCGGCGTAGTCGCGCGGGTCCGTGGCCAGCGCGAGCGCGGTTTGCGTGCGACGGGTGTCCTCGAACTGCTTCACCATGAGGCTGCCGCGACGCGCGGTGGTGCGCCAGTGGATGTAGCGGCGGTCGTCGCCCGCCACGTAGTCGCGCAGCGCGTGGAACGAGAGGTCGGAGTCCGACAGGTCGCGGGTCGCCTGCCCCTCGAGGTCCCGCAGCAGGCCCGAGCTCGCGCCGGCGAGCGACACCAGCAGCGGGTGCACGTACAGGTCGACGGGCCGGGTCCAGCGCACGCTGCGCCGCGCCAGGCCGAACGGGTCGCCCCGGACCGAGCGCACCGGCCCGACCACGATGACCGCGCGCCGGGCCGTCGGGATGGCGAACAGGTCGTCGTGCTCGGCGTCCGGCGCGAGCGCGGGCACCGTGAACTCCGCGACCGAGGACCCCACGGGCAGCTCGACGCGGGAGGGCAGCGACCGTCGGCGCGCGACGTTGCGCACCTCGACCCGCCCGACCGCGCGCTCCCCCACCTTGACCCGCCGGTCCGCCATGTCGAGCCGGATCGCGTACCGGGCCCGGCCGGCGGTCATCACCAGCGACACCACCAGCACGGCGGCCAGGGCGGCACCGATCGTCGCGAGCTCGAGCCAGCCGAGCCACCGGCCCAGCACGAGGCCGAAGGTGGCGACGACCGCCACCCCCCACCCGACCGGCGAGACCCGCAGACCCACGATCAGGCCACCCGCAGGGCCGGCGGCGCCGTCGTCTCGAGGATCCGGCCGAGGATCTCCGCGGCCGTGATGCCGGCGAACTCGGCCTCGGAGTCCAGCAGCAGGCGGTGCGCGAGCACGGGCTGCGCGAGGTCCTTCACGTCGTCCGGGATGACGTACTCGCGGCCCGACGCGGCAGCCCACACCTTCGCCGTGCGGACCAGCGCGAGGCCGCCGCGCACGCTCGCCCCGATCGCGGTCTGCGCGTCCTCGCGCGTGGCCTCGGTCAGGCGGGCCACGTAGTCCAGCACGACCTCGTCGATGTGCACCGTCTGCGCCAGGTCCGCCATCGTGCCGACCGCCTGCGTGGTGATCCGCGGGGTCAGGTTCGTGGTGCGGTCCTTGGCGCCCGCGAGGATCTCGATGGTCGACGCCCGGTCCGGGTAGCCCAGCGACGTCTTGATGAGGAACCGGTCGAGCTGCGCCTCGGGCAGCCGGTAGGTGCCTGCCTGCTCGATCGGGTTCTGCGTGGCGATGACCATGAACGGCCGACCGACCGGGTGCGTGACGCCGTCGACCGTGATGTTGCCCTCCTCCATGACCTCGAGCAGCGCGGCCTGGGTCTTGGGCGAGGCGCGGTTGATCTCGTCGGCCAGCACCACGGACGCGAAGATCGGGCCCGGGTGGAACTCGAACCGGTGGGTGCTCTGGTCGTAGATCGTCACGCCGGTGACGTCCGACGGCAGCAGGTCGGGCGTGAACTGGATGCGGTGGTGGCTGCCCTGCACGGTCGCCGCGAGGGCCTTGGCCAGCGACGTCTTGCCCGTCCCCGGGGCGTCCTCCAGCAGCAGGTGGCCCTCCGCGACCATGGCGGTGAGCGCCAGCCGGACCGTGTGCTCCTTGCCGAGCAGCGCCAGCCCGACGTTGGACACCAGCGCGTCGAACGTCTCGGCGAACCAGATGCTCTGCTCGGGGGTCATGTGGTGGTGCTCCTCGGGAGGTCTCGGGGGGTCATGGGGTGGCCGGGGCCGGGTAGACGAAGTCGACGGAGGCGGTCGGGCCGGAGCCGCGGCCGTTGCGCGCGGAGACGGTGGCGGTCACGGTGTCGCCGGGCACCGGGACGGCGAGGAAGTCGCTCAGCCGCCGCTGGACCGAGGTGCCCCCGGTGTCCTGGCAGCCGGCGTCCTGACCGTTGACCGTCCAGCACACGTCGTAGCGGTCGATGCCGATGCCGCCGTCCTGGGCGGGCGCGTCCCAGCTGACCGTGATCCTGGTCGGCGTCGTCGGGTCGTCGGACACGACGGCGAGGTTGCGCACCACGCTCGGCGGCTGGCCCCACACGGCGTTGATCGACGCGGCGTTCGACGTCGACCCGACGGTGGTGCTCGCGGTCACCGTCGCGGTGGCCTGGGTGCCCTGGAACCGCCAGTCCCAGCCGGAGACGTCGACGACCGCGGTGGTGCCGGAGAAGGTCCCGGACACGGGCCCGTGGCGGTCGCTCCGGAGCTCCCACGTGTACTGGAGGTTCTGGCCGCCGCCGTCGTTGCCCACGTCGCCGCGGGTGATCGTGATCTCCGTCGGCCGCCCGCCGGTGCCGTTCGCCGTGACCGCGAGCGAGACGGGCGGCGCGTCGGGCGCCGTCGTCGCGACCGCCGAGGCCGACGGGCTCCAGCCGCTCGACCCCGCGTCGTTGACCGCGCGCACCTGGTACGCGTAGGAGGACCCGCCCCGCAGGCCCGTGTCCGTGAACGACGTCGCGCCGCCGACGTCGCGCTCGGAGCCGTCCGGCATCCTCACCACGTAGGCGCGGATGGACGTGCCGTTGCCGTCGGCGCCGGACCAGCGCACGACGATCCGGCCCTGCCCGGGGTCGGCGTCGGCGCTCACGCTGGTCGGCGCGCTGGGCAGGCCGTAGGTGGACGCGTTGACGATCGCCGGCGCGGACCAGCCGGGGGCCTTGTTCCTCGCGCGCAGCTGGAAGCGGTAGGCCGGGCCGTTGGCCGCGTCCGTGAACGCGTAGGCGGTGGCCGAGCCGTCGAGCACGACCGTCCGGGCGTTGGGCCCGTTCGAGATCACCAGCTCGTAGCCGGCGACGCGGTCGCCGTTGCCGTTGGGCTCGGTCCAGCTGACGTTGATCTGCCCGCCGAGCGGCGTGTCCACGCGCTGCGCGACCAGGTCGGTCGGCGCGGCCGGGACGCCGGCGGGCACCTCCGGCTGGGACGAGTCGGACCACGCGCTCGGCTCGGGCGCCCGGTTCTGCGCGCGGACCCGCACGGTGTAGGCGGTCCCGTTCTTCAGCCCCGAGAACGTGTAGCTGGTGGTCGTCGAGCTCACGGACGCCGGACCCGTCGGCGGCGCGGGCGAGATCTCGAGCGTGTAGCTGCTCACCGGCGAGCCGGAGGAGACGGGCGCCTCCCACGTCGCGCGCACGCTGCCGTCCCCGGACGTCAGCACCGGGGGCGCCGGCTGGTTGGGCACCGCGTCGGGCCGCGCGCTCGCCGACGGCAGGCTCGCCTCGGACCAGTCGACGGCGTTCTGCGCCGCGACCGTGAACGTGTACTCGGTGTCGTTGGTCAGGTTGTCGATCGTGCAGGTGGTGCTCGCGCACTGCCGGACGATGGTCCCGGGGTCCGCGACGACGCGGTAGCCCGTGATCGGCGCACCGCGGTTGTCGGGGGCGTCCCAGCTGAGGACGACCGTGCGGTCACGGACCTCCCCGATGCGCGGGGCGGTGGGCGTCGCGGGCTTGCCGCGCACCGTCACGGTGATGCGGCCCTCGACCTCGCGGTCCGGGTCGCCGGTCACGTCGCGCACCCGGTACCGGGTGACCATCTGCCCGATGAACCCGAGCGCGGGCCGCACGCTGACGGTGCCGTCCGTGGCCGAGGCGGTGCCCGCGCCCGGCGTCTCCACCGTCGCCCCGACCACCGTGAGCGGCGAGTCGGGGAACGGGTTGTAGGCGTCGTCGAGCACGTTCACCGTGGTCTGCTGGCCCTCGACGCCGTCGGTGATGACGCGGTCGTTGACCACGGCCGTGCGGCGGGTGCTCGCGATGACCCGCAGGTCGATGGTTGCGGCCAGGGAGCCGGTCCGGCCGTAGCCGATCCGCAGCTGCAGCTGGTCCGTGCGCCCCTTGGGCGTGGTCTCGTCGGCGGCGACCCGCAGGATCCCGTCCTCGATGCCGCCGGTGAAGCCGGCCGGCACGGCGGCCGTGAGCTGGTAGCTGTAGCGGTCCTCGGCCGGCGTCGCGCCCTCGGGGCCGACGGTGAAGGACCGGAGGTCGACGGCCAGCGGCTCCTCGCCGGGCGCGACGTCGATGACCGACGGCGTGAACGTGGGCGGGTGGTCGTCGACGGCGAACACGGTGATCTGCAGCGTGATCACCGAGGTGCGCGCCGAGGTGTCGCCCGGGCCCGAGGCGTCGGTGACCGGGACGGTGATCGAGGCGGGACCGGCGTACCCCGGCGCCGAGCGGAACTGCAGCGTCGTCGTGTCCTTGACCGGGTCGGTGCCGTCCGACTTCGTCGCCGACACGCCCAGCGGGTCGGCGATCGAGGCCTCGCGCCCGGGCGCGACCTGCACCTGCTCGGAGAGCGGGATGACGAGCTGCTCGCCCGACGCGACGCGCAGCTCGGGCGCCTTGGGCCGCGGGACCGGCCGGAAGAAGCCGAGGGCCGGCACGGTGATGAACGCGTACGCGGTGGCCGAGCCGTCCGGCGAGGTCGTGTTGCTCAGCTCGTAGGGCAGCGTCTGCGCGTGGTCGACCAGCGTGACGACGACCTTGCCCGCGGGGTCGACGCGGGCGACGTCCGCGAGGGCGCCCGGCACCGACACGGCGAGGTCGGACAGCGGGCCGCTCGGGTTCTGCGCGACGCCGAGCACGTCGACCGACACCTCGGTGCGGCCGATGGTGTCGAGCGCCGGCACGACGACGTCGCGCGCGATCGGGGCGAGCACCGGAGCATCCTTGGCGACGGTCACCGTGAGCACGCCCGTGTCGTGGCCGCCGCGGTCGTTGGAGACGGTGTACGCGATCTGGAGGACACCGGGCTGGTCGGGCGCGTGCACGACGATGCGCCGACCGTCGACCGTCGCGTCGGTCCCGTCCGGCTTGTCGAGCACGGGGTCGAGTGTCAGCTCCCCGCCGCTGGAGTCGATGTCGTTGGCCAGCACCCGGACCTCGACGCGCTGCCCGGGCCGCACGGTGACCTCGTCGTCGCGGGCGACCACCGACGCCGCGCCCGTGGGTCGGGGGCCGATGCCCACCCGGATCTCGGCGACCGCGCGCTGGCCCACCCAGTCCTCGACGGCGTAGGTGAACGTGTCCGTGCCCAGCTCGCCCGGCAGTGCCTGGTACTCGATCCAGTCGGGGCCCACCTCGGTCACCCGGCCGTGGGCGGCGGCGGACGCCTGGCCCAGCAGCGTGACGCCGTCGCCGTCCGGGTCGATGCCCACCAGCGGGATGTCGATGCGCACCTTGTCGCCCTCGTAGACGCGCGCGACCAGGTTCTTCGGCCGCGGCGGCGCCTTGGTGCTCGCGTCGGAGGCGTGCACGCGGACGGTCACGGTGGCCGCCGTGACGTTGCCGGTCGCGTCCTGCACCGCGAACGTGGCGTGGGCCGTCACGGCCGAGTCGGGCGCCTGGTACCGCAGCACGTCGCCCGACACGAAGAGCAGTCCCTCGCCGTCGCCCAGGGGCTCCGCCAGCTGCCGCACCAGGGTGAGGTGGTCGCCGTCGGGGTCGTAGGCGGTGTCCAGCACGGGGATGGTCACGACGCCGCCGGTGCGGACGCTGACCTCGACGTTCTCGACCACGGGCGGCTGCGACGTGGCCGACGCCGGCACCGGCTGCACGACGATCTCGCCGACCGCCGACGCCTGGCCGTTCGACACCGTGTAGCGCAGCGCGACCGGACCCTCCAGGGTCCGCTCGGCGCGGATCTGCACCAGGTGGTGGTCGATCACGGCGACCTTGAGCCCCGCGCCGTCGGGCACCTCGACCGACTGCAGGACGAGGACCTTGCCCTCGGCGTCGGAGTCGTTCTCGAGCGGGTCGATCGTCACCTCGCCGCCGGGCGGCAGGAAGGCCTTGTCGCGCACCGCGACCGGCGGCGCGGGGGCGTCGGGCCACTCGAGCACGTCGACCCGGGCCAGGCCGGTGGCCTGCTGCGGCGCGGCGGCGATGAGGAACGGGACGTAGTAGGTGCCGGCGCGCGCCGCGCTGAACGTGAACGTGCCGCCCTGCAGGTCGCTGGTGATCGTGGCCCCGACGACGTCGTCGACGCCCGCGAGCCTGGGGGGCTCGGCCGACGAGCTGCGGACCGCGGTCAGGGGGTGCAGCGTGACGGCCTGGCCGACGTAGGTGACCGCGAACACCGGGTCGATCTGCGGCGCGAGCGACCCGCCGGGCCGCACGTCGACGTCGATCGTGCCCTCGGTCGTCGTCGTGCCGTCCGAGACCTCGACGGTGACCTGCGTGCGGCCGAGGGACGCGCCGTCGGCCTTGAACGTGAGCGTGCCGTCCTGCCGGAACCGCACGGAGCCCGCGGCCGGGTCGGCCGTCGCGCCGACGAGCAGCAGGTCGTCGCCGTCGGGGTCGATGAAGTCCGCCAGCACCTGGTGGTCGGCCTGCCCGCCCTGCTCGACGCGCATCGACCCCGTGCGCAGCTGCCGGGGCGGCTCGTCCTCGCCGGGCTGCCGGACGGTCAGCCGCACGTGCGCGGTCGGTGGCGCGGAGGTGCCCCGGCCGTCGGTGATCGTGTAGGTGAACGAGGCGGTCCCGGTGGCCCCGGCGGCGATCGAGACCTGCAGCGCGCGGCCTCCGTAGATCGCCTCCACGCGCCCGAACTGCTCGGGCAGCTGCTCGAACTGGGAGATCGCCAGGATGCCGCAGTCGGACGAGGAGTCGTTGTCGATCACCGGCAGGATCGTCGTGCGACCCGGCCGCACGCCGAAGTCGTCGTCCTGGGCGGTCGGCGAGGCGGACTCGGTGGAGCACTCGGTGACCAGGTCCTGCGTGGTGTCCGACGTCTGGGTCTGGTCGTCGGCCTCCTGCGGCTGCTCCTGCGGGACGACGTCCGTCCAGTTGGGCACGCGCAGCCGGGTGTCCTCGAGCGGCAGCCAGAGCCTTCCGCGCAGCGTGTCGTTGAGCACGACCATCTGCCGATTGACCCGGAAGGTCAGCACGTCCGCGCTCGACATGTCCTCGAGGTCGCGGACGTCGGCCTTCCCGCCGTCGCACAGCTGGAGGTAGGAGCCGATCGGCGACGCCCAGGCGGCGTGCGCGCACGCGCCCACCTGCACGGGCTGCGCCGGCGTCCCGGAGCCGGTCGTGCGGTGCTCGACCGCGCGCCCGCCGTCGAGCGGGACCTCGAACAGCGCGTCGCGGCTCGACACGAGCACGCGCGACGAGGCCGGGCCCGGCTGCTGGAGCGTGAGGTCCTCGCCCGCCAGCTCCACCGAGCCGTGCAGCGTGCGGACCGTGCTGCCCGAGAGCGTGACGGGCTCGTCGCCGACCGCCGTGATCTGGTCGACCGTCCCGGCGCCGACGGAGCCCTGCGCGGTGGTCTGGGGCGACCCGGTCGACAGGTCGACCCGCGTGACCGTGCCGTCCGTCGCGGCCACCGCGAACGCGACGCCGCTGCGGGCGACCACGGCGCGACCGCCCTCGCCCGTCTCCACCTCCGGCGTGTCCGTCGCGGTGCGCAGCGAGTCGAGGTCGCCGATCGCCCGCACCCAGACGTTCCCGTCGCCGTCGTACAGCGCGACCGTGCCGGCGGCCATCGACGGGATCGTGCCCGGCGCCGCCACCTGGGTGGTCGTGGCGACGTTCGCGGGGTCGACGACCGCCACGTTGCCCGGCTCGACCAGGAGCACGTCCCCGGCGTCCTGCAGCACGTCGAACGACTTGCCCTGCGCCACGATCCCGCCGTTGAGCTCCTCGACCTGCGCGTTGAACCGGCCGAGCTGGGACTGGCTGGTGGCCGTGAGCCAGACCGCGCCGTCGTTGAGGTCCAGGCGGGCCAGCGGGAAGCCCTGGTTCAGCAGCGCGAGGACGAGGACGAGCGCGGGGACCGTGACCACGGCGGCCGCAGTCGTTACCCGGCCGCGCCTCATCGAGAGCCTCACGGGGCGCACCCCTCGAGCGGCGAGGTCGACGAGCGACGGTCGGCGCGCACGATCGACACCTGGAGGCAGACCTCGCCCTGGGCTTGCGCCGCCGGCACCGTGACGGTCGGCTGGTCGACGAGCGCGAGCTGCGGCTCGCCGGTGGCCTCGCGCACGCCCCAGAGGTACTGGTCGCCGGCCTCGGGGTCGGGGTTCTCCCAGGTGAACACCACCGAGCCGTCCGCCTGCCGCGTGCCCAGGAGCGAGTGCGGCGACGGCACCGCGTCGCCGACGCTGGTGGACACCGGCGCCTGGCTGAACTCGGAGGTGGACGTCGGGGCGTCCTGCGGGGCGCCTCCCCGGCCCAGGGCGACGGCGCCGATGGTGACGACCGCACCGAGCACCACCAGCCCGGAGACGATGCCGGCGACCAGCCGGCCGCGTCCGGAGGGCTGGGCTGCGGGCCCGTCGGTGTCGGCGGGCTCCTCGGGCGCGACGAAGACGGGGGCGCGTCGGGCCGGCACGGGCGCCGGCTCCACGGTGGCCACGCCGCGCACCCGGGTGGGCTCGTCGCTGCCCGGGGCCTCGGGGGCCGGCGCCTCCGGGGCCACGCTCACGATCGAGCGGAGCCGCGTGGCGTCCTCCTGACCGCCGGGCTCCGACCGCGCCGGCTCGGGCGCCGAGCCCGCGTCGGGCTGGTCGGTGAGGTCCAGGGGCGTGATCGGCAGGCGCAGGTCGGCCTCGACCTGCTGCAGCGCGCGGGCCACCGCGGCCGCGGACTCGAACCGGCGGGCCGGGTGCTTGGCCATGGCGCGCTCGAGCAGGTCCTGCAGGCCCCACGGCACGTCGTCGCGACCCGTGGGTGGCAGCGGCGAGCGCTCGATCCGGGCGACCAGCTGCTGGGCGGTGTTCTCGCCGCCGGGCACCTCGAACGGCGTGCGGCCCGCGAGCAGGGAGTAGATGGTCGCGGCCAGCGAGTACACGTCGGACCGCTCGTCGCCCGTGGGGTGCTCGCCCAGCAGCTCGGGCGGCGACCACGGGATCGACATGCCGACCGTCGCGCCCGCGCCGTGACCGGTGGTCGCGGCGATGCCGAAGTCGGTCAGCGCGGGCCAGCCGAAGTCGGTGGTGAGCACGTTCGCGGGCTTGATGTCGCGGTGCAGGATGCCGGCCCGGTGCGCGGTCTCGACCGCCGACGCCAGCCGGACGCCGATGCGCAGCGCCTCGGCCACCGAGATGCGCTCCTGCCGGTAGCGCTCGGCCAGCCCGGGCCGCGAGCAGTACTCCATCACCAGGAACGGGCGCCCGTCGGCCGCGATCGCCGCGTGGTAGATCGTGACGATCGAGGGGTGGTGTGACAGCTGGGCCATGAGGTTGGCCTCCTGCTGGAACCGCGCGCGCACCTCGTCGTCCAGGCTGCCGGCGAGCAGGACCTTGACCGCCACCTCACGCCGCGGGAGCTCCTGCTGGTACAGGAAGACGTCCGCAAAACCGCCGAGCCCGAGGACCCGGAGGTACTCGTAGCCCGGCAGGCGGGCCGGCGTCGATGCTTCGCGGCGTGCGGTCACGAACCCCGCTCCACCGAGAACGTCACTCCGTCGCCGAGGTCGACGACTTCGTCGACGCCCACGACGCTGGGCTCGCCGGGGTGCAGGCGGCGCGCACCCTCGCCGGGCCGGGCGACGTGCACGCCGTTGGTCGAGTCGAGGTCGGTGACCACCACGTGGTCGCCCTCGACGCGCACCTCGGCGTGCGTGCGCGAGATGTCCTGCTGCGGGCTCGGCACCGTGATCAGGCGCGGCAGCTCACGGTTGGTCACGCGGGCCACCTGCGGCGCACGACCGAGCAGCACCGCGCGGTCCAGCGGCACCACGAGGCCCGTCGAGAGCACCAGCCGCGCGGCCGTCTGCACGGCGGCGGGCACCCGGAACGGACCCGGGACCTCGTCCGACGCCCACGACGGCAGCTGCTCCCGGATCTCCGCGAGATCCGTGGACAGGATGGTCAGGCCGTCGTGGTCGTCCAGCGACGCCCCCGTCAGCGGGACGGCCGCGACGGGCAGCTCGGACGTGGGTGCCTCGGCGACCTCCGCCGCCGCCGGCACGACCGCGGGCCACGCCAGGAAGGACTCCGCGACGGCGACGACCTCCGACGCGTCCGAGTCCTCGCCCAGGTCGGCGTCCTCGGCCACGTCGCCGATCTCGACCTCGACCTCGGACGCGGGCTGCGCCTCGACGGGCGCGAGCTCCACGGGCACGAGCTCCACGGTGGTCGGCTCGTCCCAGACGACGTGTTCCACGAGTGCGGGGGTCGGCTCGGCGACCGGGTCCGCCGACGGCTCGTCGACGGCCTCCGGCTCGGGTTCCGGCTCGCTCACCTGCACCGGCTCCGGCTCTGCGGCGACCACGGGTGCCACGGCCTCCTCTCGGGCCGTCAGCGCGACGCTCACGCGCGACGCCTGCACGACGCCGTCGGCGAGCGGCAGGCTCACGGCGCCGGCGGCCGGCGACTCCACCTGCACGGCCACGTCGGACACGCCCTCGAGCACGCGCTCGGTCCAGGTGCTCACCTCGCCCGACCGCCAGACGTCGCGGCGACCGCCGACCTCGACGACCACCTCGACGTCGCCGCGCAGCGCGGCATGCACCCGCTGGCCGTCGACCGACACCACCGCGAACGGCGGCAGGCCGCCGAACCCGTCGCGGGCCAGCAGAGCGAGCGCGGAGAAGACGCCCTCGCCGGCGTCCTGCCAGAGCGCGCGGACGGTGGAGGTGGCCGTCGTCGGACCGAGCAGCGCCACGAAGCCGGGGCGGACCACGGCGGTCCAGCCGCCGGCGGAGTACTCGGGCACGCTCATGACGGGTTCTCCTCGGTCGGGGTGCTCGCGTCGGTGGTGGGCAGCGAGCGGCGCGGCACGGTGGCGCCGTTGAGCATCTCGTCCCACAGGTGCGGGCCGAGCTCGGCACCCGTGCGCGGCACGGTGATGTGCACGTCGTCGTGCGCGCCCGTGGCCGTGGCGACGTCGACGACGACCGCGCTCACGTTGTCCCGGGCGCCGTGCTCGAGCGCGAGGCTGACCAGGTGGGCGGCGGCGTCCTGCGGGTCGCCCGTGCCGGCCAGCACCTGCGCGAGGACGTCGTCGTCGAGCTCGCGCGTCAGGCCGTCGGTGCAGATCAGCAGCCGGTCGTGCAGGCCGGCGGGCAGCAGCCAGTACTCGGGCTCGGGCGGGTCGCCGGTGCCCAGCGCCCGGGTCAGCACATGGCGCTCGGGGTGCGTCGCCGCCTCGACCAGGTCGATCTCCCCCAGGTCCAGCAGCTCCTGGACCACCGAGTGGTCCACGCTCACCTGCTCGAGCTCGTCGCCGGACCACAGGTACACGCGCGAGTCGCCCACGTTGAACACGAGCCAGTACGAGCCGCCGTCGTGCTCCGTCACCGCGACGCCCGCCACGGTGGTGCCGCCCTGGCGTCCACCCGTGAACTCGGTGCGGATCCGGGCGGCGGTGCGGTCGAAGCACGCGTGCACGTCGTCGGCCGTGGCCGCGGCCTGCCCGGCGAGCTGCGCGAACTCCTCGACCGCGATCCGGCTGGCCAGGTCACCCGCGTCGTGGCCGCCCATGCCGTCGGCGACCAGGAAGACCGGGGGGTATGCGAGCAGGGCGTCCTCGTTGACCTCACGGACCCGGCCGCGATCGGTCGCCGACCCCCACGACGTGCGCACACGACCCCCTCGTCATCGGATCGGCCCCGGCGGGTGCCTCGTTCAGATCATCGGCGCACATCGTGCCGTACGTGAGCCCTTCGAGCACACAGCGACCCGTCGGTGGTCAGATCCCGAGCTGGAAGACCCCCCAGTACGCCAGGATCACCAGGAGCACGACCGAGCCGATGACGCCGGCCCACAGGACGGAGGTCCGCACGATACCCGGCCCGGGTCGCCCGCCGGCCAGCCGGACACGCCGGCAGCGACGCAGCAGCAGGATCCCGACGACGACCACCGCGATGCCGAGCACGCGCACGCCGACCCAGCCGCCCTGCACCACGAGGTCGTTGCGCTGGTAGTCCAGGGCCAGGCGCGCGATCGACACGATGTACCAGACCAGGGCGACGACCGTGAGCACCGCGCCCACGCCGAACGTCACGAGCAGCGGCAGGACGCCGGGCGCGAACCGGTGACCCGGTCCGGCCGCCACGGCACCGCCGCGGCCCCGGACCCGGTCGGTCCCCGCCTCGACCCCGCGCGCCACGAGCACGGCGAGCGGTCCCAGCAGGATCAGGGCCACGGCCGCCAGCGCGAGGGCGATCACCACGTCGCCGTCGCCGAACCAGCGCGGCTCGGGGACGGGCTCGGCCATGTACGTCTGCACCGGCTGCGCGCCCGCGATGCGCGGCGGCGCGTCGGCCGTCGCGGGCTGGCCGAGCACCCAGCCCGACAGGTCGCGCAGGAACACGGGGTCGACGTCGCCGTCCACGCGGATGCCGTGGTTGGCACCCTCGTAGTACCGGACGGTCACGTCCCCGTTGCCGGCGATGGCGGTGTCGCGCAGAACCTGCTCGGCGCCCTGGATCGTGGGCATCGAGGCGTCCCCCGTGCCGTAGACGACGAGCACGGGCTGCCGCATCTCGCGCTGGTACGGCGTCACGTCGAAGTCCGCGTACTCGAACCCGCCGCCCGGCAGCGACATGCCGACGGCCCGCGGGATCGCCCGGAACACGCCGTGCGGGACGCCGGTGTTGCGCAGGTAGGAGTCGACGGCGAACGCGGCCTGCTCGCGGGGCGGCACCACGGGCGACGAGACCAGCACGACGAACGCGATGCTGGGGTCCTTCGCCGCCATGATCGGGGCGATCCAGCCGCCCTCGCTCTCGGCGTAGATCCCCACCCGGTCGGGGTCGACCCCGTCGCGCGCCTGCAGGAGCGCCACCGAGGCGTCGTAGTCCGTCGCCATGAGCGGGTAGTCCCGGTGCCGCGTGGTGTAGGTGTCCAGGCGCTTGTTGGGCACCATCGCGACGATCCCCGACGCGGCGAGCGCGTGGGCCTGCTCGAGGAAGGCGGTGTCGTAGCGGCCCGTCCCCGCGCCGTGCACGAAGACGACGCCCGGCCGCGGCCCCTCGGCCCCGACCGGCTCGCTGATCTGCGCGTCGACGGTCGTCCCGTCGAGCTGCACCGTGACCACCGAGGTGCGCACCGGGTAGGTCGGCACGGCCGGCGCCGACCCGATCGCCGTCGAGGAGGTCTCGACCGTCAGCGGGTCGGCGAGGGGCACGGGGTCCCACTGCGGACCCATGACGGCGCCGAGGATCGCGAGCACGATCACCCCGAGCGCGGTGCTGGCGACCACGCGGTACGACCGGCCCACGTGCCGGTCCACGTCCGTCTCGGCGCGTGCCTCCACGCGCTCCCCCGACCTCAGCACGTTCAGAAGCCCATCTTCCCGAGCTGCTTGGGGTCGCGCTGCCAGTCCTTGGCCACCTTCACGTGCAGGTCGAGGTAGACGCGGGCGCCCAGCAGCGCCTCGATGCCGCGGCGCGCCTGGCTGCCGACGTCGCGCAGCCGCGCACCGCCCTTGCCGATGATGATGGCCTTCTGGCTGTCCCGCTCGACGAACAGGTGCACCCGCACGTCGAGCATGGGCACGCCGTTCGCGGCCGGCTCGTCGCGCGCGACGATCTCGTCGACCACCACGGCGAGCGAGTGCGGCAGCTCGTCACGGACGCCCTCGAGCGCGGCCTCCCGCACCAGCTCCGCGACCATGACGGCCTCGGGCTCGTCCGTGAGCTCGCCCTCCGCGTACAGCGGGGTGCCCTCCGGCAGGTGCCCGATCAGCACGTTCTCCAGCACGTCCACGTTGTACCCGGACGTCGCGGAGACCGGCACGATGTCGGCCCACTCCCCCAGCGCCTGCACGGCCATGAGGTGCTCGGCCAGCTTGCCCTTGCCCACGAGGTCCGCCTTGGTGACCACCGCGACCACGGGCGTGCCGCGGCCGTCGCGCGCGAGCTCGGACATCTGCTCGGCGATGAACCGGTCGCCGGGACCGACCCGCTGGTCGGCCGGCAGGCAGAAGCCGACCACGTCGACCTCGGTGAGCGTGTCCTTGACCAGGGCGTTGAGGCGCTCGCCCAGCAGCGTGCGCGGCCGGTGCAGGCCCGGGGTGTCGACGAGGATCAGCTGTGCGTCGGGCCGGTGCACGATGCCGCGCACGGTGTGCCGTGTGGTCTGCGGGCGGCCCGACGTGATGGCCACCTTCTGCCCCACGAGCGCGTTGGTCAGCGTCGACTTGCCGGCGTTGGGCCGCCCGACGAAGCAGGCGAAGCCGGAGTGGAAGGTGGTCATCGCGTGGCTCCGTGGGTGGTGTCGTTCGAGGCGGGGGTGTCGGCGTCGACCATGCTGACCAGGACGGTGGCGAGCCTGCGGCGCCGGCCCTCGACCCGGTCGGCGACGAGGTGCAGACCGTGGATGTCGCCCGCGGAGCCCGGCAGCGGGACCTTGCCCAGCGCCTTGGCCAGCAGGCCACCCGCGGTGTCGACGTCCTCGTCGTCCACCTCGAGCTCGAACAGCTCGCCCAGCTCGTCGCGGCCCAGCCGGGCGGGCACCCGGAAGACGCCGTCGCCCAGGTCCTCGACCACGGGCGCGGTCGGGTCGTGCTCGTCGGTGAGCTCGCCGACGATCTCCTCGAGCGCGTCCTCGATGGTGACCAGGCCGGCGATGCCGCCGTACTCGTCGACCACCATGGCCATGTGGGACGAGCCGTCCTGCAGCTCGCGCAGCAGCTCGTCGACCGGCTTGGACTCGGGCACGAACACCGCGGGGCGGGCAAGCGAGGACGCCGGGGCGTCCAGCATCGCCTCCTGCTGCTGGCGGTCGGAGCGGCCGGTCGGGGCGATGGGCAGCCGACCGACGACGTCTTTGAGGTAGAGCACGCCGCGCAGGTCGTCCACCGAGTCGCCGACCAGCGGCACGCGCGAGAAGCCGGACCGCAGCAGCAGCGCGAGCGCCTTGCGCAGCGGGGTGTCCGCGGGCGTGGTCACCATGTCCGTGCGCGGGACCATGACCTCGCGGGTGAGGGTGTCCCCGAGCTCGAGCACGGAGCGGAACATCTCTCGCTCCTCGTCCTCGATCACGTCGGACTCGCTCACGCGCTGGACCATGTCCCGCAGCTCGTCCTCGTCCGCCGCGGCCGAGCCGGCGCCCGGTCGGCCGACGGCTCCGAGGCGGCCGGCGACGGCCGTCACCGCCACGAGCACCCGGGAGAGCCGGGTCAGCGTCGCCACGGGGTGCTGCCGCCCGATCGTGCGCGGGCTGACCCGCACCAGCAGGAACGCCACGAGCCCGCAGACCGCCAGAGCGACCAGCAGGACGGCCCACCAGACCAGGCCCGTCGAGCCGACCGTCAGCGTGATGCACACCGTCGCCGTCATCTCGCCCAGCAGCCGCACGAACGCGGCCGCCGAGGCCACCCGCGCCGGGTGCTCGGTCAGGGCGCGCACGCGGGTCGCGGCCGGGTGCCGCTCGGCCAGCAGCTCGGTCACGGCCGCGCGCGAGATGCGCACCACCGCGACCTCGCCGGCCGACAGGGCCGCGGCCGTGGCGATGCCGAGGACGGCGACGACGATGAGCAGCGCGGCGGGGATGTCCGTCATCGCGACGCCAGGAACGTCAGCAGCAGCCGACGCTGGAGGGCGAACATCTCCTTCTCCTCCTCCGGCTCCGCGTGGTCGTAGCCGAGCAGGTGCAGGATCCCGTGGGTGGTCAGGAGCAGCAGCTCCTCCGCCGTCGAGTGACCCGCGGTGCGCGCCTGCTGCGCGGCGACCTCGGGGCAGAGCACGACGTCGCCCAGCAGGCCGGCCGGGGTCGGGTCGCCCTCTCGTCCGGGGCGCAGCTCGTCCATCGGGAAGGACAGCACGTCGGTGGGGCCGGGCTCGTCCATCCACTTCACGTGCAGGTCGGTCATCACGTCGGTGCCGACGAGCAGGATCGACACGTCCGTCTGCGGGTGCACGTGCATCTCGTCGAGCACGTAGCGCGCCAGGGCGGCGAACTCCGCCTCGTCGACGTCGTACCCGGACTCGTTGTTGACCTCGACGCTCATGGCCGCCTCAGCTCCTGTCCCAGCGCGCGTACGCGTCGATGATGTCGCTGACCAGGCGGTGCCGGACCACGTCCGACGACGTCAGGCGGCAGAAGGCGACGTCCTCGACGCCCGCGAGGATCTGCTCGACCACGCGCAGCCCGGACGTCTGCGACGAGGGCAGGTCGACCTGCGTGATGTCGCCCGTCACCACGACCTTGGAGCCGAAGCCCAGCCGGGTGAGGAACATCTTCATCTGCTCGACGGAGGTGTTCTGCGCCTCGTCGAGGATGATGAACGCGTCGTTCAGCGTGCGGCCGCGCATGTAGGCCAGCGGGGCCACCTCGATGGTCCCCGCCTCCATGAGCCGCGGGATGGACTCGGCGTCGACCATGTCGTGCAGCGCGTCGTACAGCGGCCGCAGGTAGGGGTCGATCTTGTCCGAGAGGTTGCCGGGCAGGAAGCCGAGCCGCTCGCCCGCCTCGACCGCGGGCCGCGTGAGCACGATCCGGTGCACCTTGCGGTCCTGCAGCGCCTGCACGGCCTTGGCCATCGCGAGATACGTCTTGCCGGTGCCCGCGGGCCCGATGCCGAACGTCACGGTGTGCCGGTCGATCGCGTCGACGTAGTCCTTCTGGCCGGACGTCTTGGCGCGGATGGTGCGGCCGCGGCCGGTGAGGATGTTGAACGACAGCACGGCCGCCGGCCGGGCGGTCGACGCGGCGGTGAGCATGGCGACGGACCGGGTGACGACGTCGGGGGTCAGCGGCGTGCCGCCCGCCGCCATCTCGACCAGCTCGTCGACCAGCCGGGACACCAGAGCCACGTCGCCGACAGGGCCGGCGAGCGTGACCTCGTTGCCGCGGACGTGGATGTCGACCGTGGTGAACCCGGACTCGATGGTGCGGAGCACCTCGTCCCGCAGGCCGAGGAGCTCGACCATGGAGACCTCGGAGGGGACGCTGATCCTGTGCTCGACGCGCGCGGGCGTGCCAGAGGAGCGCGGTGCGGATGTGGACTCGGCCATGTGCTCGGCGTGCGCCGTGCGCTCCTTTGCTCAGATGCCGTCAGGTGCGGGCGTGCGGGACGGACACCGACAGTCTACGAGGCGGTGCCCACACCAATCCCCGCGTCAGCCCCAGCGTCCCAGCCGCTGGGCCAGCAGGGCCAGGGCCACGGGGCCCGCGGTCGACGTCCGCAGCACGTGCGGCCCGAGGCGGACGGCGCGCGCCCCCGCCTCGACCAGCCGGGCGAGCTCGGCGTCGCCGATCCCGCCCTCGGGTCCGACCACCACCAGGCACTCCCCCACGTCGGGCAGGCCCACGGCCGCGATGGCCTCGGTCGCGTCCTCGTGCAGCACGAGCGCGGCGCCGCCGGCCGCCACGACATCCCGGACGCGCTCGACCAGGCCGCGGCCGTCGAGGGCGACACCGACGTCGGGCACGTGCGCCCGCCGCGACTGCTTGGCGGCCGCCCGGACCGTGCCGAGCCAGCGCGCCCGGCTCTTGGCGGCCCGGTCACCGCGCCACACGACGATCGACCGCTCTGCCTGCCACGGCACCACCGCGTCGACGCCGACCTCCGTGGCCGCCTCGATCGCCATCTCGTCCCGGTCGCCCTTGGCCAGCGCCTGCACGAGCACCAGCGCGACCTGGGGTCGCGGCTCGACCACCCTGCGCTGCACCTGGACGAGCACGCCGTCGGCGGTCACGGCTCCGACGACGCCGACCAGGCGCACCCCGGCGCCGTCGACCACGTCCACGCGCTCGCCCGGTCCGCGGCGCTGCACGACGCCGGCGTGCCGACCCTCGGTCCCTCCGAGCAGGTACGTGCCGCCGTCGGCCACCGCGTCGAGCGAGCCGGGGTCGGCGAGGAAGACGGGCGCGCTCATGACGCGGCCGGCGCCGGCATGCTCAGCGGCCCGAGAGCTTGTCGCGCAGCTTGGCGAACACGCCCGTGTTCGACGCGGCGAGCCGCGCCTCCGGACGCTCCTCGCCCCGCAGCGTGGCCAGCCGCCGCAGCAGCTCGGCCTGCTCCTCGTCCATCGCCGTCGGCACGTGCACCTCGACGTGGACGTGCAGGTCGCCGCGGCCGGTGCCGTGCAGGTGGCCGACGCCGAGGCCCTTGAGGGTCACCACCTGGGCCGGCTGGGTGCCCGGTCGCAGGTCGACCTCCTGGGCGCCGTCGAGGGTGTCGAGCGTGAGCACCGTGCCCAGCGCCGCCGCCGTCATGGGGACCTCGAGCGTCGCGTGCAGGTCGTCGCCGCGCCGCACGAACGTGTCGTGCTTGCGCTCGCGCACCTCGAGGTAGACGTCGCCCGCTGGGCCGCCGGCCGGGCCGACCTCGCCCTGCCCCGTCAGCTTGATCCGGGTGCCCGTGTCGACCCCCGCGGGGACGTCGACGCTGAGCGTGCGGCGGGACCGGACCCGACCCTCGCCGGAGCACTCCGTGCAGGGCTCGGGGATGACGGTGCCGAACCCGTGGCACGCGGCGCAGGGCTGCGTGGTCATGACCTGGCCGAGGAACGACCGCGCGACCCGCTGGACCGAGCCGCGTCCCCCGCAGACCTCGCAGGTGCGCGGCGACGTCCCCGGCCGGCAGCACGAGCCGCTGCAGGTCGGGCAGAGCACCGCGGTGTCGACCAGCACGTCCTTGTGGACGCCGAAGGTGACGTCCGCCAGGTCGAGGTCGAGCCGGACGAGCGCGTCCTGCCCGCGCCGGGCGCGCGGGATCGGCCCGCGCTGCTGCGCGGCACCGGTCGCCGCTCCGAAGAACGTCTCGAAGATGTCCTGGAAGCCGAAGCCGCCGCCCATCCCCCCGCCGGGCGAGGACGGGTCGCCGCCGAGGTCGTACGCCCGGCGCTTCTCGGGGTTGCCGAGCACGTCGTACGCCCGCGACACGTCCTTGAACGTGTCCTCGGAACCACCGTCCGCGCCGGCGACGTCGGGGTGGTGCTCGCGCGCGAGCTTGCGGTACGCCTTCTTGATCTGCTCGGGGCTGGCGTCACGCGGGACGCCGAGGACCTCGTAGTAGTCGGTCACGGGAGGGGGTGCTCACTTCCAGCTGTCGTTGACAGGGTCACTGGTTGACAGGGTCATTGCGCGAGGATGCGCGTCAGGTAGCGGGCGACCGCGCGGACCGCCGACATGGTGCCGGGGTAGTCCATCCGCAGCGGGCCGATGGAGCCCAGGCGGGCCACGGACCCCCCGCCCTCGTCGCCGTAGCCGGTGGTCACGAAGCTGGTCTCGAACAGCCCGTCGTGCTGGTTCTCGCGGCCGATGCGCACGGCCACCGTGGCCGAGTCCTCCGCCATCTCCGAGAACAGGCGCAGCAGCACCACCTGCTCCTCGAGCGCCTCGAGGACCGCGCCGATCGACCGCACGTCCGTGCCGCCGGCGCGCGCGAGGTTGGCGGTGCCGGCGAGCACGACGCGTTCCTCGCTCTCCTGCGCCAGCGTCTCCTCGACGACGTCGACGACCGCCGCCACGAGCGCCTGGTCCCCAGGGGCGAAGGCGGCGGAGAGCTCGCCCAGCGCCACCGGCAGCTCGGAGAGCCGGCGCCCGGCCGCGCTGACGTTGAGGCGGGACCGCAGGCGCGCGACGACCGCCGGGTCGACGTCCGCGCCGAGCTCGAGCGTGCGCTGCTCGACCCGGCCGGTGTCGGTGATGAGGACCACGAGCAGGTGCCGCGCCCCGACCGGGACCAGCTCGACGTGCCGCAGCGCCGACCGGCGCAGCGACGGGTACTGCACGACGGCGACCTGCTGCGTCAGCTGCGCGATGAGGCGCACGGCGCGGTCGACCACGTCGTCCAGGTCCTGCGCGCTCTCGAGGAACGCGCCGATGGCCCGACGTTCGGGGCTGGACAGCGGCTTGACGGTCGAGAGCTGGTCGACGAACAGCCGGTAGCCCTTGTCCGTCGGCACGCGACCGGCCGACGTGTGCGGCTGGGCGATGTAGCCGCCCTCCTCGAGCGCGGCCATGTCGTTGCGGATGGTCGCGGGCGAGACGCCGAGCGCGTGCCGCTCGACCAGCGCGCGCGAGCCCACGGGCTCCTTGGTGGCGACGTAGTCCTCGACGATCGCGCGCAGCACGTCCAGCCGCCGGTCCTCGCTCATGTCGCCTCCTCCGTCGTCGGGTGGTCCTGCCCCGCCCAGCCCCGGCCGGGGTAGCACTCCCCGCGCGGGAGTGCCAATGCTACGCCGCGGAGCCGACACCCACGGGGCGGCTGCCCGGCGCGGGCCGCGCACCCCTCTACGCTGCCCGGGTGAACGACGACCGCTACGGCTCGGACGTGCTCGGGGGCTCCGGCTCGACGCACCACCGACCCGCCCGCACCAGCCGCCCGCAGCCCGCCGAGACCGGCCTGGTGGTCGAGGAGGTCACCACGGGGTGGGTCGGCGCGGTCGTCCGCGTCGAGAAGTCCGGCGGCCAGCACGTGGTCGTCCTCGAGGACCGCCGCGGCCGCACCCGCACCTTCCCGCTGGGCCGGGGCTTCTGGCTCGACGGCGAGCCCGTCGCCCTCACGGCGCCCGTCCGCGCCCCGGCGCCCGCACGACCGACCCGCACGGCCTCGGGCTCCGTCGCGGTGCACGACGCCCGCGCCCGCGTGGCGCGCGGCAGCCGGATCTGGGTCGAGGGCAAGCACGACGCCGAGCTGGTGGAGAAGGTCTGGGGCGACGACCTGCGGCTCGAGGGCGTCGTGGTCGAGCTGCTGGACGGCGTCGACAACCTGGCCGACGCCCTCCGTGACTTCGGTCCCGGGCCCGACCGCCGCGTCGGGGTGCTCGTGGACCACCTGGTCACCGGCTCGAAGGAGAGCCGGATCGCCGCGGACGCCGTGCGCGGGCACCCCGCCGGCTCTGTCCTCGTGCTCGGGCACCCCTACGTCGACGTGTGGCAGGCCGTCCGGCCGGAGCGCGTCGGCCTGTCGGCGTGGCCCGTCATCGAGCGCGGCACCGAGTGGAAGCACGGCATCCTGCGCGAGCTCGGCTGGCCCGCCGACGAGCAGGCCGACGTCGCGCGCGCGTGGCAGCGGATCCTGCGCTCGGTGCGCAGCTACGCCGATCTCGAGCCCAGCCTGCTGGGCCGCGTCGAGGAGCTCATCGACTTCGTCACGACGTGACCGTGCCCGGCCGGGGACATCCCCGGCCGGGCACGGCACGCGCGTGCTCAGGCCGCGATCGGGTCGCCGAGCAGCCGCTTGAACAGGAACGCCGTCGCCAGCAGGACGACGGGCACCGCGACGAGCAGGCCCACGCCGCAGAGGATCGCGCCCGCGATGACGACCACGATCGCGAGCAGGTAGAACAGGATCGTCGTCGACAGGTTCGCCGTGACCAGCTGGTAGCTGGCCTTGATGGCGTCCACCGGCTCGAGGTGCTTGTCGATGACGAACCAGAAGGTGAACAGCAGCAGGAAGTTCACCACCAGCGCCGCCAGCCCGCCGAAGAACGGGACGGCGTTCAGCACCGCGTTGACCAGCGCGAGGATCAGGGCCGTCAGGATGACCGGCCCGGGCTCGACGAACTTGAAGAAGTCGCCGAAGCCCAGCTGCCGACCCTCGGTGACGTCCAGCGCGGCCTTGATGAACGCGGCCTGGATGAGGTAGCCCACGATCGCCCCCACCGCGGTGAGCACGAAGATCCCCAGCGAGAAGCCGACCTGCAGACCCATGCCGGTGCCGTTCGGGTCGAACAGGGCGCCGAAGCCCCCGAAGATGATGCTGACGATCGTGAGCGCGACCGCCGCGACCACGAACCACACCAGCGCGGCGAGGATGAAGAGGCCACCGGACTGCGTGAACTTCTTCCAGCCCCACGAGAACGCCTCACCGATCGGGGACGCCTGCACGGGCGGGCCGTACCCGCCGGCGGGCGCCGGGTAGGCCCCGGGTGCCTGGCCGTAGCCGGGCGGCGGCGGGGGCGGCGGCGGCGGGTACGCGCCCGGCGCCGGCTGGCCGTACGGCGAGGCCTGGGGCGGGTAGCCCGCGGGCGGCTGACCGTACGGGGGCGCCGGCGGAGCCGCCGG
>NZ_JBGFQZ010000042.1:0-21706 GCF_041295535.1 Cellulomonas sp. ICMP 17802
CTCGAGGTGGGGACGGCGTCCGTGCGTGACGCGTGCGACGCCGCCGACGCGCTGCTGGCGACCCCGCGGACGCAGCCCGCCGAGAGCCTCACCGTGCTGCTGCGCGACGCGGAGCCAGACGGCCTCGTCGACGGGCTGATGGACCACCTGGCGACGCGCCACCCCGGGGTCGAGGCGACGGTCGTGGGACCCACCGGCCACGGACCGGCCCTCGTGATCGGGCTGGACTGACCGTGGCGACGCGCGGACCGGACGAGAGGCTGGTGTACCCGGACAGCGTGCCGACGCACGTCGACCCGCTCGACCGGCGGGTGGGGGCCAAGGGCGCCGAGCAGAAGAAGTTCGCGGCCCTGGGCATCGAGACCGTCGCGGACCTGCTGGCGCACTACCCGTGGCGCTACGCGGACTCCCGCGAGGTCACCGACATCGCGAGCCTCGCCGTCGGGGCCAACGTCTCGCTCGTCGCGCGCGTGCGCAGCGCGGAGATCCGGCTCGCGATGAAGACGGGCAAGCCGCGGGTCGAGGCCAAGATCACCGACGGCACCCGCACGCTCGACCTGGTGATCTTCATGCCGCACCGCGGAGCGGCGGAGTTCCACCTGAAGCGGCTGCTGCCGGGCAGCCTCGGGCTGTTCTCGGGGCAGATCAACATCTTCAACGGGCGGCTGCAGCTGGCCAACCCCGGCTACGCCATCTTCGGGCTGGACGTCGACGAGGAGGTGGCGCTCGAGGAGGCCGAGTGGCCCATCCCCATCTACCCGGCGACGGCCGGCCTGGAGTCCGAGAAGATCCGCAGGGCCGTGCGCGCGGCGCTCGACCCGCTGACCGAGCAGGACGTCCCGGACCCGGTGCCCGACCTCGTGCGGGCCGAGCGGCACCTCGCGTCGCGGTGGTCGGCGCTGCGCGGGGTCCACGTGCCGCAGACCGAGGACGACTGGCGCAAGGGCCAGGCGCGGCTGCGGTACGAGGAGGCGTTCGTCCTGCAGGCCGAGCTGGCCCGCCGGCGGGCGCACGCGCAGCGCGAGGAGTCGACGGCCCGGCCGGCCCGGGCCGGCGGCCTGCTCGACGCGTTCGACGCGCGCCTGCCGTTCACGCTGACCGAGGGTCAGGTGGCGGCGGGGGAGCAGATCGCCGACGACCTCGCGCGGGCGCACCCGATGCAGCGCCTGCTGCAGGGCGAGGTGGGGTCGGGCAAGACGGTCGTGGCGCTGCGCGCGATGCTCCAGGTGGTGGATGCGGGCGGCCAGGCGGCGCTGCTGGCCCCGACGTCGGTGCTCGCGGCCCAGCACGTCCGCACGCTGCGCGCGCTGCTGGGCGACCTGGCGGAGGGCGGGCTGCTCGGCGGGTCCGAGATCGGCACGCGCGTCGCGCTGCTCACCGGCGCCCAGTCGGCGGCGGAGCGGCGCGCCAACCTGCTCGAGGCGGCGAGCGGGCAGGCCGGGATCGTCGTCGGCACGCACGCGCTGCTCTCGGACCCGGTGCAGTTCGCGGACCTCGGGCTCGTGGTCATCGACGAGCAGCACAAGTTCGGCGTCGAGCAGCGGGGGCGGCTGCAGGCCAAGGCCGCGAACGCGCCGCACCTGCTGGTCACCACGGCGACCCCGATCCCGCGGACCGTGGCGATGACGGTGTTCGGCGAGCTCGAGATCTCCGAGCTGCGGCACGTGCCCGCCGGGCGCAGCGGCATCACCACCCACGTGGTCGCGGCCGACAACAGGGTCTGGATGGACCGCACCTGGGCGCGGGTGCGCGAGGAGGTCGAGAAGGGCGGCCGGGCGTTCGTGGTCTGCGCGCGCATCGACGAGGACGCCGAGGGGACGCGGGACGCCGACGACGGGGTCGACCTGGTGGCCGACGAGCCCACGACCGTCAGCGAGGCACAGGCGGCCGCCCAGCGGGCCCCCAAGAAGCCCCTGCGGGCGGTGCTGGAGGTCGCCGAGACCCTCCGGCAGGACCCGAGGCTCGGGGGCGTGGCGGTCGGGCTGCTGCACGGGCGGATGTCGAGCGAGGAGAAGGACCGGGCGATCGCCGACTTCGCGTCGGGGGTCACGCCCGTCCTCGTCTCGACGACCGTGATCGAGGTCGGCGTCGACGTGCCGGCGGCCACCGTGATGGTGATCCTCGACGCCCAGGTCTTCGGGCTCTCGCAGCTGCACCAGCTGCGCGGACGCGTGGGCCGTGGCAGCGCGCCGGGGCTGTGCCTCCTCGTCGCGGACGCGCCCGAGGGCACGGTCGCGGCGCAGCGGCTCGGCGCGCTCGCGGCCACCACGGACGGCTTCGAGCTCGCCCGGGTCGACCTGGAGCTGCGCCGGGAGGGCGACGTGCTCGGCTCGGCGCAGTCGGGGCGGCGCGGCACGCTGCGGTTCCTGCGGATCGTCAGCGACGGCGCGGTCATCGACCGGGCCCGGGACGACGCGCGCGCCCTGGTGGAGGCCGACCCCGAGCTGACCGCGTGGCCGGCCCTGCGGGCGGCGATCGCGACGCAGCTGGCGGACGGCCGCGAGGAGTTCCTCGGGCAGAGCTGAGGTCCTGTCCGCGGGACCCGCCCGCCGCAGATACCCTGGCGCTCGTGTCGAAGCCCGTCATCACCGCCAAGGACCTGCTCGTCGGCTACGGCGGGGCGCCCGTGTGCGCGCCGGTGTCGTTCACGCTGGCGCCCGGCAGGGTGGTCGCGCTCGTCGGCGCCAACGGGTCGGGCAAGTCGACCGTGCTCCGCGCCGTCATCGGTCTGCTGGAGCCGTCGGGCGGCACCCTGCAGGTCTTCGGTGCCCCCGTCGACGAGCGAGCCGTCGCCTTCCGCACGAAGGTGGCCAGCGTCCTGGACGACGACGCCTACTTCCCCGCCCTCACGGTCTCGGAGCACCTGTACCTGACGGCACGCGGGCACGGCGTCCACGGTGCCCAGGAGGTGGTGGCGGGGCTGCTCGAGGAGTTCGGGCTCACCGACCACGCACGCTCGCTGCCCGTCGCACTCTCGTCCGGTCAGCGCCGCCGCCTGCTGCTCGCCGCCGGCTTCGTCCGTCCCCGGTCCCTGCTCGTGCTCGACGAGCCCGAGCAGCGCCTCGACCGGGCCATGCGCGACCGGCTGGCGGACCGGATCGTCGCCGAGAAGAAGGCGGGCGGCGCGGTGCTGCTGGCCACCCACGACCCCGACCTGCTGCGGGCCGTCGCGGACCGCGCCGTGCACGTGGCGGACAACGTCACCCGGGTGCTGCCGCCGGACCAGGCCGCCGAGCTGATCTCGCGGGAGAACCCGTGACCGACCTGTCGGCCGGCGACGTGCACGACGACGAGCCGGCGGTCCAGCCGTTCGAGGTCGGCGAGGTCCCCTCGGCCAAGAGCATCCGGCGCTTCACGGCCCAGGCCGCGAACGCGCGCGGCGGCGCGAGCATCGGCTCCCTGCTGTCCAGCGTCTACTACGCGGTCATCAGCATCGCGATCAGCATCGGCGTCGCGCTGGGCGCCGCCCAGGCCATGCGGGTCGCCCTGCCGCCCGCGCCGGACGTCCGGTCGCCGATCTCGCTGAGCCTGGCCACCCTCGTGGTGGTCATCCTCGTCGCCCTGGCGGGCGTGCTGCTGTCGCTCGCCGGCCGGCTGGGCCCGGTCGGCGCCGGCGGGGCCGAGGCCGCCTGGTGGCTCGGTCTGCCCGTGGACCGGCGCGGCCTGCTGCGCCCCGCGGCCCGCCGGCTCCCGCTGCTCGCCGGCTTCGTCGGCGCGGTGATCGTCGCGCTGCTCGACGCCGGCCTCCTGGCCGACCCCGGCACGCACGTGGTCCGGGTGGCCGGCACCGCCGCGGTCGTGGCCGTCGGCATCGTGCTGCTCGCGGCCGTCGGGCAGTCGGCGAGCGTCTCGCGGCGCGCGATCGCGCTGGTGGGGGACGTGCTGCTCTTCCTGGCCCCGGTCGCGGCCGTGGTGCTCGCGCTCGTCGGGTGGTCGGTGGACGAGGTCCCCGGGCCGCCGTGGTGGCTGCTCGCCGCGCTCGCGGTGGTCGTGGTCGGCCTCGCGTTCCTCGTCGACAGCCGGCTGGGCCGGATGCCCGAGCGGACGCTGCGCGAGAGCGGCTCGGTGGCCACGCAGGCCGTCGGCGCGGTCGTGTCGATGGACTCGCGCGAGCTCGGCCGCGCCCTGACCGACGGCGCCGCGCCCCCCGTGCGGCGCTGGCTGTCTCCGCTGAGCACCGCCCGGGGACCGGCCTCCGCGCTGGTCACGGCCGACCTGGTCGTCCTGCGGCGGTCCGCCCGGCACGTCGTGCAGCTGGGGGTCGCGGCCCTGGTGCCGGTCCTGGTGAGCACCGTCCCGCAGCTGGCCAGCCCGTTCGGCGTGCTGCTGGGCCTGCTGGTGGCGGGGTACGTCGCGATGAGCGCGACCGGCGAGGGTGCCCGGCGCGCCGAGATGGCCCCGATCCTCGACCGGCTGCTGCCGATCGAGGCCAAGACGGTCCGTCGCCTGCGCATGGTGGTACCCGCCGCCGCCATGGCCCTCTGGTCGATCGTCGCGTTCGCCGCGGTCGGCCGCTGGGCGTCGGACGTGCCGGGCTGGATCGCGCTCGGGCTGGCGTCGACCCCCGTGTGGGCCGCCGCCGCCGTCCGCGCCTCCTACCGGCCCGCGCCCGACTGGGGCGGCGCGCTGGTCTCGACCCCGATGGGCGCGCTGCCCACCGGCGTGGCGACCGTGCTGGCGCGCGGCCCGGACCTCGTCGTGCTCGGTCTGCTGCCGGTGTGGATCGCGGTGCTGCTGAGGACGGTCAACCCGATCCTGCTGTACGTGCAGATCATCCTGTCCGTCATCGCCGTCGCCGTCGCCTCCTCGATCCGCACCGGGTCGTTCATGGAGCGCATGCTCGAGGCGCAGGAGCAGGATCGGGCCGGAGCGCGCAAGTGACGCGCATCGTCGCCGGCACCGTCGGCGGCCGGGTTCTCGCGGTGCCCAGGGCCGGGACGCGGCCGACGAGCGAGCGCGTCCGCGAGGCCCTGTTCTCGCGGCTCGAGCACCTCGACGTCGTGGACGGCATGCGCGTTCTCGACCTGTACGCGGGGTCGGGCGCGCTCGGGATCGAGGCGGCCAGCCGCGGGGCGCAGCAGGTGACCCTGGTGGACTCCGCGCGGGACGCGGTCGACGCGTGCCGCCGCAACGTCGCGGCCCTCGGCCTGGCGGACCGGGTGCAGGTCGTCGCCGAGAAGGCCGAGCGGTTCGCGCAGCGCGCCCCGCTCGCGCCGTGGGACCTCGTCCTGGTCGACCCGCCGTACGACCTGACCGAGCCCGACCTCGCCGACGTGCTCACGGGCGTCGCGTCGTCGCTGTCCGCCCACGCGGTGGTCGTCGTCGAGCGGTCCTCGCGCACGCCCGAGCCCACGTGGCCGGACGCCCTGGAGCGCTTCGACCGCCGGGCCTACGGCGACACGGTCATGTGGTTCGCGGAGCTCGCCGGAGCACGGTGAGCAGCGGGCCGTCGGCGCCCAGCCGCACGGCGCCGGAGCGCCCGTACCCGAGCCGCTCGTAGAACGGCAGGTTCCGCGCGTCGGTGGTCGCCAGGTACGTCCCCACGTCGCGCGCCGCGGCGATCCCGGCCTCGACCAGCCGCTGCCCGATCCCGTGCCCCTGGTGCTCGGGGGCGACGGCGAGGAAGTTGAGGTACGGCGCGGGGTCGGGCGGGGCCAGCAGCGCGGCCGAGCCGAGCGCGGCGAGGACCTCGTCGGCCCGCGCCCTGCCCACCAGCGCCGCGAGCGCCCCGCGGGGCGTCGGCAGGGACTCGGGCGCGGGACCGGCTCCCGGCAGCCGCCAGGCCGCGGCGCCGACCACCGCGCCGCGGAGGCGGGCGACGTGCACGAGTCCCACGGCGAGGTAGCGGTCGACGGACGGCCCGAGCCACGCGGCGCAGGCGTCCTCGCGGGTCTGCTCGTCGGGGAGCACCCAGGCCATCAGCGGGTTGGTCCGGTACGCGCGGGCCAGGACGGTGCGGATCGCGGGGGACTCCGCGGCGGTGGCGTGGTCCAGGACGGCGTCGGAGGCCATGGCCGAGGATAGGGCTGCCGCGCGTTCCGCTGGTCGGACCGGGCGGCTGGCCTACCCTGACGGGGTGACCACTGCCGTCTGCCCCGGGTCGTTCGACCCCCTCACGCTCGGCCACCTGGACGTGATCCGGCGCGCGCGGTCGATGTTCGACGAGGTCGTCGTCGGCATCGCGCGGAACTCCACCAAGGCCTCCCTGCTGCCCATCGGCGAGCGCGTCGACCTGGCGCGCGCGGCGGTCGCGGACCTCGACGGGGTCCGGGTCGAGCCCGTCGACGGCCTGCTGGCCGAGTTCGTGCGGGACGTCGGGGCCGTCGCGGTGGTCAAGGGCCTGCGGGGCGGCGCCGACTTCGACGCCGAGCTGCCGATGGCCCTGATGAACCGCCACCTGTCCGGCGTGGAGACGGTGTTCGTCGTGGGCGACCAGAGGCTCGCCCACATCGCGTCGTCGCTGGTGAAGGACGTGGCCCGCTACGGCGGGCCGATCGACGACCTCGTGCCGGCCGGCGTCGCGGACGCGGTGCGGGCGGCACTCCGAGGAAGGGACGCAGGATGACCGACGAGGACCCGACCACCCGGCCCGAGGGGCTCACGGGCGTGCTGGACGCCATCGCGACGGCGGTGGTCAACGCGCGGGCCATGCCGATGTCGTCGTCGGTGCTGGTGAACCGCGCCGAGCTGCTCGACCTGGTCGACCAGGCCCGCGACGTGCTGCCCAGCCAGCTCTCGCGCGCCGACGAGGTGCTGGCCGACGCCGACGCGGCGCGCGCGGTGGCCCAGGCGGACGCGGACGCGGTGCTGGCCGACGCGCGGGCGCAGGCGGCAGCCCTGGTGGAGCAGGAGGCCGTGGTGGTGGCGGCGCACGAGCGGGCCGCGCAGATCGTCGCGGACGCCGAGGAGACCGCCGAGCGGCTGCAGCGGGACGCCGACGACTACTGCGACCGGCGGCTGGCCGACTTCGAGATCGACCTGGGCAAGGTGCTGAGCCAGGTGCAGGCCGGTCGCGCGAAGCTGGCGGGCCGGCTGGGCGTCGAAGACGCATAGGGCTCTGCGTGGACGAGAGCTGAGACCTGCGCCACTCGCGGAGGATTTGGGCGGCCCCTGACCTGTGCCGTAGAGTTGTCCGTTGGTTCTGCCGCTCATGGCACGGGCCGAGATCAACGAGGGGACCCTGGCCGTGCAGCGCCCTGTTCACCTCGATCCCCGTTCGCCGTTCGTGCTCGATTCGCACGAGCTCGGTCGACGTCCGGGATCGACGAGGACCGTGCAGCGCACCGTGGGCGCCCCGGAGGATCTCGGTACGGACGTGATCGGCATCCCCACCGGGACCGATGTCGAGCTGGATCTGCGGCTCGAAGCGGTCATGGAGGGGGTCCTGGTCTCCGGATCCGTCCGCGGCCGGGCGATCGGGGAGTGCGTGCGCTGCCTGGGTGAGGTCGTCGAGGATGTCGACGTCTCCCTCATGGAGCTGTACGTCTACCCTGAGCGCGCGGCGGTCGCGGCCGAGGACGGCGACGACGAGGAGGACGTGCGCGAGCTGGAGGGCGACCTGGTCGACCTCGAGCCCGCGCTGCGGGACACGGTCGTGCCGGCTCTGCCGTTCCAGCCGCTGTGCCGTCCCGACTGCCCCGGTCTGTGCTCCGAGTGTGGCGCACGGCTGGCGGACGACCCTGACCACTCGCATGAGACGCTAGATCCTCGCTGGTCCGCCCTGGGCGACCTGCTGGGCTCGAACGACGAGACGAAAGAGAGCTAGCCGTGGCTGTTCCGAAGCGCAAGATGTCGCGCAGCAACACCCGTGCGCGTCGGTCGCAGTGGAAGACCACTGCCACGACGCTCCACACCTGCCCGCAGTGCAAGTCCAACAAGATGCCGCACACGGCCTGCCCGACGTGCGGCACCTACAAGGACCGCGCCTACGCCGAGGCCGTGCGGACCGAGTTCGAGGCTCGCTGAGCCCCCTGCACGCCCGCCGCAGCGCATTGATGACCGGAGGACCGGCGTGAGTGCCGCGGCAGAACTTCTCGAGAAGCTCGGGGTCCACCTGGACCCCGAGCTTCTCGTGCTTGCCCTGACCCACCGCTCGTTCGCGCACGAGGCCGGCGGCATCCCCACCAACGAGCGGCTCGAGTTCCTCGGGGACACGGTGCTCGGGCTGGTGGTCACCGAGTCGCTGTACCGGGCGCACCCCGACCTGCCGGAGGGCTCGCTCGCGAAGATGCGGGCGGCGACCGTCTCGCAGCGCGCGCTCGCCGTCGTCGCGCGCGACCTCGACCTGGGCAGCTACGTGCTGCTGGGCAAGGGCGAGCTGAGCACGGGGGGCCGGGACAAGGACTCGATCCTGTCCGACACCCTCGAGGCGGTGTTCGGCGCCGTGTACCTGTCCCACGGCCTGGAGTCCGCGCGCGGGCTCGTCGAGCGCCTGGTCGGCCCCTCCCTCGAGGCGGCCGCGGACCTCGGCGCCGGCCTGGACTGGAAGACCTCGCTGCAGGAGCTCTCCGCGGCGCTGGGCCTCGGGGCCCCGGTCTACGAGGTCACGGGCGAGGGCCCGGACCACTCCCGCACGTTCACCGCCCGCGCGCTGGTCGCCGGGGTGCCGCGCGGGGTCGGCGTGGGCTCGGCCAAGAAGCTGGCCGAGCAGGACGCCGCCGCCGACGCCTACCGCGTGCTGGCGACGCTGCAGCAGGACGCCACCGGCTGACGTGCCCGAGCTTCCCGAGGTCGAGACCGTCCGGGACGGGCTGGCCAGGCACGTCCTGGGCCGCACGGTCACGGGGGTCGAGGTGCGGCGCGACTACAGCGTCCGGCGGCACACGGGCGGCCCGCTCGACTTCGCCGGCCGCCTGGGCGGTCGGCGCCTGGACGCGGCCGTGCGTCGCGGCAAGTTCCTCTGGCTGCTGCTCGACGACGGCGACGACGCCCTCATGGCCCATCTGGGCATGAGCGGTCAGCTCCTGGTGCGCGGGGCCGGCGAGCCGCGCGTGGAGCACCCCCACCTGCGGGTCCGGCTCGCGCTGGACGACGGCGCGAGCCTCGACTTCGTCGACCAGCGCACGTTCGGGCACCTGAGCGTTCCGGACCTGGTGCCGACGCCCGACGGGCTGCCGGGCGGTCTGGGCTCCCCGAGCCCGGTGGTCCCCGAGCCCGTCGCGCACATCGCCCGCGACCTGCTCGACCCCGCGCTCGACCACGCCGCGCTGGTGGCCGCCGTCCGGCGCCGCAGGACCGGGCTCAAGCGCGCGCTGCTCGACCAGACGCTGGTGTCGGGCATCGGCAACATCTACGCCGACGAGGGCCTCTGGCGCGCGCAGCTGCACTACGCACGGCCGACCGAGACCCTGCGGCGCGCCGAGGTCGAGCGGGCGCTCGCCGGCGCGGGCGAGGTGATGACCGAGGCGCTGGCGCAGGGCGGGACCAGCTTCGACGCCCTCTACGTCAACGTGAACGGCGCGTCCGGCTACTTCGACCGGTCGCTCGCGGTGTACGGGCAGGAGGGGCGGCCGTGCCCCCGGTGCGGCACGCCGATCCGGCGCGACGAGTTCATGAACCGGTCGTCGTACTCGTGCCCGCACTGCCAGCCGCGCCCGCGCCGCGGTCGGTTCTAGCGGGCCACCACGTTCCGCAGCTCGCCGCCGGCCCGGAACGCCGCGAGGTTCGCGGCGACCAGGTCGCCCGCGCCGATCGGCCGCCCGCCGGCCGCGTGCGGGCTGAGGAGGATGCGGGGCTCGCCCCACAGGGGTGAGTCGGGCGGCAGCGGCTCGGTCTCGAAGACGTCCAGCGCCGCGCCCGCCAGCCGGCCGGACCGGATCGCCTCGATCAGCGCCGCCTCGTCGAGCGTGGCGCCCCGGCCGACGTTGACCACCCACGCGTGCGCGGGCAGCAGCGACAGGACGCCGGCGTCGACCGCGTGCCGGGTCTGCGGGGTCGCGGGCAGCAGCGACACGAGGACGTCGGTGTGCGGCAGGTGGTCGGGCAGGTCGAAGGCCGAGATCACGGGGTAGCCGTGCCGGTCGCCCGCGGTCGTGGCCACGCCGGTGACCTGGGCGCCCAGCGCGCTGAGCAGGGGCGCCAGGCGCGCGGCGATCGAGCCGAACCCCCAGACCAGGACGCGGGAGCGGTCGAGCGAGCGGAAGGCCTGCCCGGTCCGGGTGTCCTGCATCCCGCCCAGGTCGCCCGCCCACCGGTGCTCGTCCTGCGCGCGCACAAGGTCGGGCACGCGGCGCGCGGCGGCCAGGAGCAGGGCGAGCGTGTGCTCGGCGACGGGCCCGTCGTGCAGCCCCCGGCCCGAGGTGATCACGACGTCGTCGGCGAACCCCGCCGCCAGGACGGCGTCCGGGCCGGCGGCCAAGGTCTGCACCCAGCGCAGTCCGGTCAGGCGCCGGGCGGCGTCGGCGAGCTGCTCGTCGCCGTTGCCCCACACCACGAGGGCGTCGGCGTCGAGGGCGTCCTGCGGCACGGGCTCGCGCACGTCGTAGGGCACCACCCGGACGTCCGGGGGAATGGTCGGCGCGTCGGTCATCGTCGTTGGCAGCAGCAGGGTGGTCACATCGTTACGATGCCATCGTGCCTGCCACCAGCGCCTCCGGACGCCCCATCACCGTGATGATCGTCGACGACCACGAGGTCGTGCGACGCGGGATCGCCGAGGTGGTGGACCGCGCCGACGGGATGTCGGTCGTCGCCGAGGCGGGGTCGGTCGCCGACGGCGTGCGCCGGGCCGCGCTCGTGCGCCCCCAGGTGCTCCTGGTCGACCTGCAGCTGCCGGACGGCACGGGCATCGAGCTGCTCCGCACGGTGCGCGAGTCGCTGCCGGACGCCCGCGCGATCGTGCTCACGTCGTTCGACGACGACGACGCGCTGGCGGCCGCGCTGGAGGCCGGTGCCGCCGCCTACCTGCTCAAGTCGGTGCGCGGCGCCGAGATCACCGACGTGATCCGCGCCGTCGCCGCGGGGCGCGTGCTGCTGGACGAGCGCACCGTGACGCGCCGCAAGGCGGGGCACGACGACCCGACCGAGAACCTCACGCCGAGCGAGCTCAAGGTGATCGAGCTCATCGGGGAGGGGCTGTCCAACCGCGAGATCGCCGAGCGGCTCGGGGTGGTCGAGAAGACCGTGAAGAACCACATCACGTCGCTGCTGGCCAAGATGGGGCTGCAGCGCCGCACGCAGGTTGCCGCGTGGGTGGCCTCGCGCAAGCACGCCGGCTGGCGGGCCGAACCGGGTCGCTGACCCGTCAGGCGCGCAGCCCTGCCGGTGACGGGTCGTCGCGCCAGAGGCGGGCGGTCATCTGCTCGACCAGCTGGTCCAGCTCGGGCTCGTCGCCGCCGCTCCACTGGTCGACCACGCGACGCAGCTCGGCGCGCTCGTGCTCGCGGATCTCGTCGGCGACCGCGTGCCCCGCGTCCGTCGGTGTGACGGTGCCGTCGGTGATCTCGACCAGGCCCCGGGCCCGCAGCGCGTCCGCGGTGGCGACGACCCGGTCCCGCTCGACCCCGGAGTGGTCCACCATCGCGTCGAGGGTCCGCGAGCCCTCCGCGGTGACGCGCGCGAGCATCCAGCACTGCCCCGGGGTGAGGTCGACGTCGAGGTCGCGGGTGAGGATCGCGTACGCCCGCAGCGGGTCCTGGTGGCCCACCTCCCGCCACAGCAGCAGGCGCAGCTCCTCGAAGGACGTCCGGCTGGCCGGGAGCGCGAACACCTCGCCCTGCTCGGGGCGGCTCGCGCCCGTGCGCAGGGCGACCTCCGGGATGAGCCAGGCCAGCGCGAACGCCAGCGCCCCGATGGGCACGGCGTACAGGAAGATCGTGTGGATCGCGTCGGAGTAGGCGTCGAGGAACCAGTCCTGCACGTCGGCCCCGCAGCCGGCCAGGGCGGCCGAGGTCGCGCTGAGGGCCTGCGCCGAGCAGGGGCCGACGGCGCCCGCCGGGGGAGCGGCGGCGAGGTTCCGCTCGAGGTGCGAGGTGAACAGGGTGCCGAGCACGGCCACGCCGACGCAGCTGCCGATGGTGCGGAAGAACGTCGCGCCGCTGGTGCCGGTGCCCAGGTCGCGGTACTCCACGGCGTTCTGCACGGCGAGCACGAGCACCTGCATGACCATGCCGAGGCCGGCGCCGAGGACGAACATCGACAGCCCCGACTGCAGCGAGGTCGTCTCGCGGCCCATGAGCGACAGCAGGTACAGGCCGACGGTGAACACGGCGGACCCGACGATCGGGAACACCTTGTACCGGCCGGTCCGGCTGATGATCTGCCCGCTGGCGATCGACGTGAGCAAGAGGCCGGCCATCATCGGGATCATCTGCAGGCCGGAGCCGGTCGGGGTCGCGCCCTGCACCTGCTGCAGGTAGAGCGGCAGGTAGGTGATCGAGCCGAACATCGCGAAGCCGACGACGAAGCCGACCACGGCGGTCGTCGAGAAGACCCTGTTGCGGAACAGCCGCAGCGGCATCACGGGCTCGGGCACGCGGGCCTCGACGAACCCGAACGCGACGACGGCGACCACGGCGAGCACCGACAGCCCGACCACCTGGACCGAGCCCCAGTCCCAGCTGGTCCCGTCGAGCGAGGTGACCAGGACGATGCAGGTCGCGGCGGTGGCGAGCAGGGTGATGCCCCAGACGTCGATCTTCGGAGACGTCCGCGCCTTCGTGACCGGCAGCACCGCGGCGACGACGACGAGCGCGACGATGCCGATGGGGATGTTCACGTAGAAGACCCAGCGCCACGTCAGGTGGTCCACGAAGAAGCCGCCCAGCAGCGGCCCCGCCACGCTGGACAGCCCGAACACTGCGCCGAACGCGCCCTGGTAGCGGCCGCGGTCCCGCGGCGGCACGACGTCCGCGATGATCGCCTGCGCCAGCACCATGAGCCCGCCGCCGCCGACGCCCTGCACGGCGCGCCAGGCGATGAGCTGGAGCATCGTCTGCGAGGTCCCGGCGAGCGCGGACCCGACGAGGAAGATGACGATGCACGTGAGGAAGAGGATCTTGCGGCCGTAGAGGTCGCCCAGCTTGCCCCACAGCGGCGTGGTGACCGTGGACGCGAGCATGTACGCCGTGACCACCCAGGACAGGTGCTCGGCGCCGCCGAGGTCCCGCACGATCGTGGGCAGCGCCGTCGCCACGATGGTCTGGTCGAGGGCCGCCAGCAGCATCGCGAGCATGAGGCCGCCGAAGACGGCCCAGATCGCCCGCTGCGACAGCTGGCTCGGTGGTGAGTCGACCTGCGGTGCCATGAGCGCCCCCCCTCGGCCTCGATCGCATCGTCGACCCGTTGCCCAGGGCTCGCAAGCGGCCGGCCCTCAGCCGAGCGGCGCCTGCCAGGTGAGCAGGGTGCCGCGACCGTCAGGCGGGACGCCCAGGCTGAAGGCCCCGCGGTGCTGGCGGGCGCGCGAGGCGAGGTTGCCGGTGCCGGAGCTGCGGTCGCGGCGGGCCGGCAGGCCGGCGCCGTCGTCCTGCACCTCGACCAGCACCGTGCCCAGCGGCCCGGTGCCGCGGACCGAGACCCGCACGGTCACCGAGGACGCGTGCGCGTGCCGGGCGGCGTTGGCCAGGCCCTCGCGCACGACGGCCACGACGTCGGACGTCAGCGCCGGGCCCACCCGCTCGTCCAGCTGGTCCTCCTCGACCCCGCCGTCCACCAGCGAGGCGCCGTCCAGCGTGACGACGACCGACGGCGCGAACCCCAGCCCGGTGCGCGCGAGCGACGCCTCCCGACGCAGGCGCTCGACCAGCCCCGACGCGGCGTCGGGGTCCCGCAGCTCGTGCACGATCTGGCGGATCTGGCGCACGGAGCCGTCGACGTTGTCCAGCGCCTCGTCCACGATGCCGGCCAGCTCGGTGGGGTCGACGCCGCGCGCCGCCCGCCGCCGGACGGTCTCGAGCTGCATGCCGGTGGCGAACAGCTGCTGGATCGCCAGGTCGTGCAGGTCGCGCGCGATCCGCTCCCGCTCGTCGAGCAGCGCGGCCACGTCCTGCGCGTGCCGGGCGCCGGCGAGCACGTAGGCGAGCGCGGCCTGCGCCGCGAACGACTCGGCCGTCCCCAGGTCGCTGTCCTCGAACGGCGTGCCCCCGATCCGGCGCAGCAGGATGAGCACGCCCATGTCGCGGCCGGCGGACTGCAGCGGCGCGTACATCGCGGGCCCGAACGCGCGCATGACGGGCACGGCGACGGTGCGGGCGCCCGACAGGGACGGCGTGGTCAGGCCCTTGCCCTCGGTCATCACCGTCCAGGCCCGGCCACCCCGCGGCATCGTCGCGCCGAGGATGCGGTCGCTCAGGTGCCCCACGGCGAGCTCGATGAGCAGGTCGCCGCCGATCCCCGGCAGCGCGAGCGCCGCGGTGTCGGCGCCGGCGACCTCGAGGGCGGTCGACGCGATGTGCTCGAGGGCCTCCTCCTCGTCGATCCCCTCCAGCAGCATGGTCGTGATGTCCTGCCCGGCGCGCAGCCAGTGCTCGCGGCGCTCCGCCTCGGCGTACAGCTGCGCGTTGGCGACGGCGACGCCCGCGGCCGCGGCCAGCGCGACCACGACGTCCTCGTCCGCCTGGGTGAAGCCGCCGGCCTTCTCGGACAGGTACAGCTGGCCGAACACCCGCGAGCCGACGCGCACCGACGTGCCCAGGAACGAGCCCATGGGCGGGTGCTCGCGCGGGAAGCCGCGGAAGGCCGGGTGCTCGCGCAGGTCGGTCAGCCGGAGCACGCCCGTCTCCGGGATGGCGCCGAGCACGCCCTGCGCGTGCGGCGCGGTCCGCAGCGCCCCGGCGACGGCGGTGGGCACGCCCGTGAAGACGAACGTGGTGGAGGTGCCGTGCGGGTCGAGGACGTTGATCGCGCCGTACCGGGCACTCGTGAGCTCGGCGCTGACCTGCACGAACCGCTCCAGGACCGCGGAGAGCTCGAGCTCGCTGGCGACCGCGAGGATGGCGCCCAGCAGGTCGGTCAGCCCGTCGCCGGTGAGGGGCAGCGCCGAGTCGGGAGCCGCCGTGAGCGAGCCCGCGTCATCCCGCACGTCCGGCCTCCTGACCCTCGGCCGCGCGCTCGCGGTCCACCGACTCACGGTAGCCGGGGGCGGTCGCGACGAGCTCGTCGTGCGTGCCGCGCGCGCGGACCCGGCCGTCGGCGAGCCAGAGGACCTCGTCCGCGGCGGCCAGCGGTGCGAGCCGGTGGGTCACCACGACCACGCCCCGCGGGTCGCGCAGCAGGTCCGTGACCAGCGCGTCCGCGCGCTCGGGGTCGAGGTGCTCGGCCGGCTCGTCCACCAGCAGCAGCGCGGCGGGCGACAGGAGGACCCGGGCCACGAGCAGGCGCCGGCGCTCACCGCCGGAGACCGTCCGCGCGTCCGGACCGAGCATCGTGTCCAGGCCGTCCGGCAGGCCCCCGAGCCAGTCGCCGAGCCCGACCCGCTCGAGCACCGCGGTCGCCTCGTCCGCCGTGACGTCGCCGCGTGCCACCCGCAGGTTCTCCAGGACCGTGGTGCCGAACACGTGGGCGTCCTCGGTGCCGACGACCACCGCGCCGACCACGGCGTCCCGGTCGAGGTGGTCCACGTCGTGGCCGCCCAGCGTGAGCGCGCCGCCGCGGCGGGGGAGCAGCCCTGCCAGCGTGAGCAGCGTGGTCGTCTTTCCGGTCCCCGACGGGCCCACGATCGCGACGGATCGGCCCGGCCGCAGGTCGAGGTCGAGCCCGTCGACGACGGTCGGCGACCCGGGCCAGCCCGCCGCGAGCCCGGTCGCGACGAGCGGCGGGCGCCCGGGGGCCGCGTCCGTCGCCACGGGGTCCGTCGGGGCGTCCAGCAGCTCGAGGATCCGGACGGCCGCCGCCCGCGAGCGCTGCACCTGGATCGCGGCGGCGGGCAGCAGCGCGGTCGCCTCGAACGCCGCGAGCGGCGTGAGCACGACGACTGCGAGCTCGACCGGGGTGAGCAGGCCGGCGCCGACGGCGGGGATGCCGGTGAGCAGCGCGGCCAGCACGGCGAGGCCGACGGCGAGCTGGCCCAGGCCGGCGGCGAGTGCGGCGGGTGCCGCGCCGGAGTCGGTCGCGGCCGCCAGGCGCCGGTCCGACGCCCGCAGCTCGGCCAGCTCGTCGGCCACCCGCCCGCCGACGAGCAGCGGTCCGGCGTCGTCCAGCAGGCCCAGCGCCGTGGCCGTCATGTCCGACCTGCTCTGCAGCGCGCGCTGCTCGGTGGCCCGCGCCGCTCGGGCGGCGACCGCGGGGGCGGCGACGCCGGCCAGCAGCAGGCAGGCGGCGAGCGCCAGCCCGGCGGCCGGCAGGAAGGCGCACATCGCGACCACGGTGCCCAGGCCGAGCGCCGCCGCGACGCCCGCCGGCAGCAGGCCGCGGACCACGACGTCGCCCACGGTGTCGACGTCGGCGCCGACCCGCGCGAGCAGGTCGCCGCGGCGCAGCCGCAGCAGCGTGTCGGGCCGGGCGACCGCGAGCCGCTCGTAGAGCGTCGTGCGCAGCTGCGTCATGCCCCGCAGCGCGACGTCGTGCGAGACCAGCCGCTCGAGGTAGCGCAGGACCCCGCGGCCGATGCCGAACGCGCGCACGGCGACCGTGGCCACCGACAGCTGCAGGACCGGCGGCATCTGGGACGCGCGGGCGATGAGCCAGGCCGACACCGCGGCCAGCGCCACGCCGCAGCCGAGCGCGAGCGTGCCCAGCACCAGGGCGAGCGCGAGGCGTCGGGGGTCGATGTCGAGCAGGCGGACCGCCCGGCGCAGCGGCCCGTTCACGCCGGCACCCCGGCGGCCGCGCGGACCAGGACGACCTCGTCGGCGGCGGCGACGAGCGAGGGCCGGTGCGCGACCAGCAGCACCGTGCGCCCGGCCGACCGCAGGGCCCGGACGGTGTCGAGGACCACCTGCTCGCCGGCGGCGTCCAGGTGCGCGGTCGGCTCGTCGAGGACCACCAGCGGCGTGGCCGCCAGGAGCGTCCGGGTCAGCGCGACGCGCTGCCGCTGGCCCAGCGAGAGCCCCTCGCCGCCGCGGCCGAGCGGCGTCGACCAGCCGTCGGGCAGCGCGGCGACCACCTGGTCGAGCCCGGTCAGCGCGGCGGCCGCCGCCCGTCGGGCCGGGTCGCCGCCGACGACGTCCGCGACCGTCCCGGGCTCCAGCACGGGTCGCTGCGGCAGCCACGACACCTGCGCCCACAGGGAGGCGGGGTCGAGGTCGGCGAGGTCGACCCCGGCGACGGTCGCGCGGCCGGTGTCCGGGCGCAGCAGCCCGAGCACCACCTCGAGCGCCGTGGTCTTGCCGACGCCGCTCGGTCCGGTGAGGGCGACGACGGTGCCGGGTCGGACCACCAGGTCCAGCTCGTGCGGGGTCCCGCCGACCCCGACGCCCTCCAGGCGCAGGGTCGCCGTGCGCAGGTCCGGCGCGCTGCGCGTCCCGGTCGCGGGGACAGGGGTCGCGAGCACCTCGAAGGTCCGGCCGGCCGCGGCCACGCCGTCGGCCGCGGCGTGGAACTGCGCGCCCACCTGCCGCAGCGGCAGGAACACCTCGGGCGCGAGCACCAGGACCGCGATGCCGGTGACCAGGTCGAGGTCGCCGTCGACCAGCCGGAGGCCGATGCCCACGGCGACCAGCGCGACCGACAGCGTGGTGAGCAGCTCGAGCACCATGCCGGACAGGAACGCGATGCGCAGCGTCCACATGGTGGCCACGCGGTGGGCGTCGCCGAGCGCACGCACGCGGGCGCCGGGGCCCTTCTCGCGGCCGTGCGCGCGCAGGGTGGGCAGGCCGGCCAGCAGGTCGAGCACCTGCGCGCCGAGCCGCTGCATGGTGGCCAGGCCCTGCTCGGAGCGCCCCTGCGTGAGCCGCCCGACCAGCACCATGAAGATCGGCACCAGCGGCAGCACGGTGACGAGGATCGCCGCGGAGACCCAGTCGAGGCCCAGCACCACCAGCAGCACGCCCGGCGTCACGGTCGCGGCGAGCACCAGCTGGGGCAGGTACCGCACGAAGTAGGGCTCGAGGGCGTCGAGGCCCCGGGTCGCGAGCATGACCACGGACGGGCCCTCGCCGGTGGCCAGCCAGCGGGGGCCGAGGGCGACGGCGTGCGCCACCACCTGCTCGCGCAGCTCGCCGACCGCCCGCACGGCCGCCCGGTGCGCGAACCGCTCCTGCACCGCGGTGACCAGCGCCCGGGCCACGACGACGGCCGCCAGCCAGGCGATCGTCGGTCTCAGCACGTCGAGCCCGACCCCGTCGGTCACCGCGTCGCCGAGCGCGTGCGCGAGCAGCAGCGCCTGCACGACCACCAGCGCCGCGGTGAGCAAGCCGAGCGCGGCCGTGAGCAGCACGTACCCGCGGGCGGCTCGCGCGTGCCGCAGGAGTCGCGGGTCGAGCGGTCTCACTGGTCGGCGGACGACGGCTTGTTCAGGGCGGGCACCTTGTCGAACGTCAGGCCCGTGTGGGCGGGGATCTGCTGCGCCGAGATCCGCCGGCGGAAGACCCAGTACGTCCACCCCTGGTACAGCAGCACGAGCGGCGTGAGCACCACGGCCACCCACGTCATCACGGTGAGCGTGTAGCTGGTCGACGAGGCGTTGGTGACCGTGAGCGAGTTCGCCGGGTCGAAGGCGGGCATGACGTCCGGGTACATCGACCCGAAGATGAGCACCACCGCGGCGACGATCGCGACGGCGGACGCGAGGAACGCCCGGCCCTCCTGGCGGCGCTGCGCGGAGACGACGAGCACGACCAGCGCGCCGGCCGCGACGACGACCGCGGCCCACGTCCACGGGACCGAGTAGGCCAGCTGCGCCCACACGGCCCACGCGCCCGCCACGACCAGCGTGACGATCGACGAGCGGGCGGCGAACGCGCCGGCCCGGGCCCGGACGTCGCCGTCCGACTTGAGCGCGAGGAACACGGCGCCGTGGGTGAGGAAGATCAGCGCGGTCGTCGCGCCGCCCAGCAGGGCGAACGGGTTGAGCAGGGCCCAGAAGCCGCCGACGTACTGGTGCTCGGCGTCGAGCTCCACGCCGCGCACCAGGTTGGCGAACGCGACGCCCCACAGCACGGCCGGCACCCAAGACCCGACGATGAGGCAGCGGTCCGCCAGCCGGCGCCAGCGGTCGTCGTCGATCTTGCCGCGCCACTCGAACGCCACCACGCGCACGATGAGCGCGAGCAGGATCAGCAGCAGGGCCAGGTAGAACCCGGAGAACATCGTGGCGTACCACTCGGGGAACGCCGCGAACGTCGCACCGCCGGCGGTGAGCAGCCACACCTCGTTGCCGTCCCACACCGGGCCGATCGTGTTGATCATCACGCGGCGGTCCCGGTCCTTGGCCGCGCGGTCGCCGCGGGACAGCAGCCCGAGCAGCATCCCGACGCCGAAGTCGAACCCCTCGAGCACGAGGTAGCCGGTCCACAGGACCGCGATGAGGACGAACCAGACGGTCGTGAGCTCCATGGTCGTCGGCTCCGCTCAGTACGCGAACGACAGCGGACGGTCCGCGGCGTCCGGGTCGTTGTCGGGGTTGTCCGGGCTGGGGTCGTGCTCGCTGTCCGCGACGCCCTCGATGGTGTACCGGTGCATGAGCCGGTACCAGAACACGGCGAGGACCCCGTAGAGCAGCGTGAACGCGATGAGGCTGGTGAGGATCGTCCCAGTGCTGGTCACGGTGGACACGCCGCGCGCGGTCAGCAGCCAGACCCCGTCGACCCCGCCGGGGTTGGGGTTCGGCGCGACCACCCACGGCTGGCGGCCCATCTCGGTGAAGATCCAGCCGAACGACGACGCGAGGAACGGGGTGACCAGGGCGACGATCCCGAGCCGCCCGAACCACACGTTGCCGTTGACCCGGCCCTTGCGCGTCACCCAGAGGGCGACGAGCGCGAGCGCGGCGGACCCGAGCGCGAACCCGATCATCAGGCGGAAGCCCCAGTAGGTGACCGCGAGGTTCGGGATGTAGCTGATCGGGTCGCCGTTCGCGTCGGTGTAGCCGTACTTCTCCTCGTACTTCGCCTGCAGGTCGTCGGTGCCCTGCAGCGTCGAGGTGAAGTCGCCCGTCGCCAAGAACGACAGGGCACCGGGGATCGCGAGCAGGTGCGTGACCTTGTCGCAGTCGGCGCCGGTGCCCAGCGGGCCGATCGCGAGGATGGAGAACGGCACGCTCGACGTGGTCTCGCACAGCGCCTCGGCTGCGGCCATCTTGGTCGGCTGCTGCTGGAACATGAGCTTGGCCTGCTGGTCGCCGCTGAGCGCCACGCCGACGCCCGAGACGAGCATGACGATCACGCCGAGGACGATCGCGGGCCGGTAGACGTCGCGGGCCTTGTCCGCCTGGCCCGCGCGCACGAGGCGCACCATCCACCAGGCGGCGATGCCGGCGACGAACGTGCCGGCGGTGAGGAACGCGGCCGCGATCGTGTGCGGGAACGCCGCGAGCAGCGTGTTGTTCGACAGGACGGCGCCGATGTCGGTCATCTCGGCGCGACCGCGCTCGGCGTTGAACGTGGCCCCGACCGGGTGCTGCATCCAGGAGTTCGCGGCGAGGATGAAGAACGCCGACAGGTTGGTGGCGAGCGCGACGGCCCAGATGCACGCCAGGTGGATCTTCTTCGGCAGCTTGTCCCAGCCGAAGATCCACAGGCCCAGGAACGTCGACTCGACGAAGAACGCGGCGAGCGCCTCCATGGCCAGCGGGGCGCCGAACACGTCGCCGACGAACCGCGAGTACTCGCTCCACGCCATGCCGAACTGGAACTCCTGCACGATCCCGGTGGCCACACCGATCGCGAAGTTGATCAGCAGGAGCTTGCCGAAGAACTTGGTGAGCCGCAGCCAGCGCTCGTTGCCGGTCCGCACCCAGATCGTCTGCATGATCGCGACCAGCGGCGCCAGGCCGATGGTCAGGGGCACGAAGATGAAGTGATAGACGGTGGTGATGCCGAACTGCCACCGTGCGACGTCGAGCGTGTCCACGAGCCCCTCCGGGGTTGATCAGGTACCTCGGGCCGGGTCCACCCCGCTGCCGGTCCGGCCGACGGACCGGCCCTGACCTGCGGACCTGGGAAAACGCTAGGACCAGGTCCAGTCTGCCCCTGGGACCAAGGTCCCGGTAGCCCGCCGGCGAGCCGTGGCGCGCCGGAGCCCGTGCGGCACGCCATGCGAGAGCCCCTGTGCGATACTGGCCGCGGCTCCTGGGGCGACCCACACCGTCCGAGGACCCTTGAGCTCGCAGCACCAGCATGTCGTGCGCGCCAGCCGCCGCTCTGCCGCCCGCTGGTCCCCGATCGGGACCGCCGGCTCCGGCGTCGCAGGCGATGGCGCCGACCGGGTGCAGCAGCCACGACCGCCGACTTTCCGTCGCCGCGCAGCACGCGTGCGACGACCGACCGACCGAGTGCCGCCGCGAGTGTGGGCGGCGATGCTCGGTATCCAGGAGCACTTCGCGTGACCGACGAGAACACCCCCACCGCAGACACGACGACGTTCGCCGGGGGTGAGGCACCGCCCGCACCTCCGCGCCGCCGCCGCGCCACCCGCGTGACCGCAGCCCCCAGCAGCGACGCCCCGGCGGAGGCCGTGGTGACGCTGCCGGCCGTGACCGAGCAGCCCGTCGCCGCCGCTCCCGTCGCGGACGCCGCACCCGTCGAGCCGCCGGCCGCGGCCCCCGTGAAGAAGTCGCGCCGCGTGACCCGGACCGTCGTGCCGGTGTCCGCCGACTCGGCGCCCGCCCCGGTCG
>NZ_JBGFQZ010000043.1:0-20610 GCF_041295535.1 Cellulomonas sp. ICMP 17802
CCGCTCGGCGTCGGCCCGGGCGGCGGCACGACGACCGTCGACCTCGTCCGCGACGGACCGCACCTGCTCGTCGCGGGCACCACCGGCGCCGGCAAGTCCGAGCTGCTCACCACCCTGGTGCTCGCGCTCGCCCTGACGCACCCGCCGGACCGCCTGGCCGTCCTGCTCGTGGACTTCAAGGGAGGCACCGGCCTCGGGCCGGTCGCGGTGCTGCCCCACGTGCTGGAGCACGTCACCGACCTGGACGCGGCGCACGCGCGGCGGGTGCTGGCCGCGCTGCGCGCCGAGCTGCGTCGCCGCGAGGGGATCCTCGTTGCGGCCGGTGCCCGCGACCTGCGCGACCTGGATCCCGCGGCCGCCGGCACGCCCCCGCGCCTGCTCGTCGTCGTCGACGAGCTCCGTGCGCTCACCGAGGACGTCCCAGACGCGTCGGCCGCGCTCGCCCGCATCGCCGCCCAGGGCCGCGCGCTCGGGGTCCACCTGGTCCTGGCCACGCAGCGCCCCGCAGGAGCGGTCGGCGCCGACCTGCGGGCCAACCTCGCCCTGCGGATCGCCCTGCGCGTCACCGACCCGGCCGACTCCACCGACGTCCTCGACGCGCCCGACGCGGCCCGCATCAACCCCGCCACCCCCGGGCGCGCCTGGCTGCGCCGGGGCAGCCGCCCGCTCGAGCCGGTCCAGGTGGCCCGCGCGGTCGCGACGAGCGCGCGGCCGGTGGTCCGCCCTGCCCGGGCGTGGCCGGATGGCGCCACGTGGTCGCCCACCCGCGTCGAGCCGCGCGAGCGCGCCGACGCCGTCGAGGAGTGGGTGCGGGCCGCCGTCCGTGCCGCCGCGCTCCGGCCGCCCGGCGCGCGACCCCCGTGGCTCCCGGGGCTGCCGCGCGAGGTCCGGGTCGACGACGTCCCCGCGGGCACCGGCCTCCCGCTGGCCGTCGCCGACCTCCCGGACCAGCTGCGACGCGGCGCGGTGCGGTGGGACCCGGCGGGCGGGCACCTGCTGGTGCTCGGCGGCCCTCGCTCGGGCCGGACGACCACGCTGCTCACGGTCGGGACCGGCGCGCTCGCGCGGGGGTGGCACGTGCACGCCGTCGGCCTGCCGGGCGGCGCCGTCGACCGGCTGCGCGGGGCCGACGCGCACGGCGGGCTCGGCAGCGTGCTGGACACGGACGACGCGCGCGCCTCCGCCCGCCTGCTCGAGCTGCTCGCCGCCGGTCCGACGCCGGCCGTGCTGCTGGTGGACCGCCTGGACCTGCTGCTGGAGTCGCTCGGCCGGCTCGCCCGCGGGGCCGGCGCCGAGCGGCTGACGGCGCTCTGGCGGGGAGCCACGGGCCGCACCGCCGTCGCGGCCGGCTCGGACGCGGGTGCGGGCACGCTGCACCACGCCGCGGGGTTCGCCCACCGCCTCGTGCTCCCCCTGGCGGACCCGGCCCTCGACGTGCTCGCCGGGGTGCCGGCCGCCCTGGCCGGCGGTCGGTCGTCCCCCGGCCGGGCCGTGCACCTGCACGCGTCCGGCGCCGTGCTCTGCCAGGTCGCGCTACCCGGAGAACTCGGCGACCCGGAGCGGGAGCCGGCGTCCGCCCCTCCCGTGCGCGTCCGGCCGCTGCCCGACCGCGCCGACCTCCCCGGGGACTCCCGCGCGCGGACGGACCCGCTCGCCGTGCCCCTCGGCCGCGGCGGCGACGACGCCGGGATCCTCTGGGTGGACCTGGCGCACGGGCTGCTGGTGGCCGGGCCGCCCGGCTCGGGCCGCAGCACCGCGCTGGAGGTGGTCGCGGTCGCGCTGGTCCGGGCCGGGTGCGCGCCCCTGCGGCTGGTCGACCCGGCCGCCGGCGCGCCGGGCCTGCCGGGCGTGCGGGACGTCACGGTCGACGACCTGGACGCGGCGTGCCGTCGCGCGACCGGGCCGCCGGTCCTCCTGGTGGACGACCTCGACGACCTCGAGCGCAGCCACCCGTCGCTCGGCGGGCTGCTCGGGTCGGTGCCCACCGGCAGCGTCGTCGCCGCGGTCACGTCGGCCTCGGCGGCGCAGGCCTTCCGCGGTGCCGTCCCGGTCCTGCTCCGGCGGCGGCGGACGCTCGTGCTGGACGTGCACGACCCGGCGTCGGCCGAGCTGGTCGGCCCGCGGGCGGCCTGGAGCGAGGACCCGCGCCGGCGGCCTCCCGGGCGGGGCGTCCTGCTCCAGGGGCGGGACGCCGCCGTCGTGCAGGTCTACTCGACGGGCGCCTGACGTGACCCCGCGGTGACCGCCACGACCGGCGGCAGCAGCAGCCCCACGCCGACCAGCGTCGCGACCACCAGGACGACGACCCCCCACACGGACGGCTGCGAGCTGAGCCAGCCGAGCGCGAGCACCACCAGCAGGATCTGCCAGGTGATCACCGGCGAGCGGGCCCAGCGCCGCCCGCGCCACAGGCCGCGCGCGCCGAGCAGCAGCAGGAGCGCGATGCCGACGCCGAACGCCGCGAGGAACAGGCTCGCGCCGGGCAGGGTCGCGGTGCCCCGCACGACGTCGACGGTCCAGGCGATGCCGAGCCCGAGGAAGGCGGCGGCCTCGAGGGTCACGAGGAGGCAGACGACGAGCAGCAGGGCGGGGCGGCGTGCGGTCACACCCGAGAGCCTAGGCAGCCGGCGGCGACCGCAGGATCCGGCTCCCCCAGAGGCGGGCCGAAGGTCCCACGCCTACGCTGGCGAGATCGCTCCGGCCACGGGACGAAACCTGCGATACCACGCCGCGGGGGTGTCTCACGCCACGACGTGACGCCGATCACCTCCACCGACCGGCGCGTCGCCCCGGACGTTGGTCCTACAACGCCCCTCACCTGCAGCATCATGCGGACTCAGGCTCCGCACCGGTCGTTCACAGGTGTGACGAACACCTCAGCCTTCACGGAGAGGAAACCTCCCCGTAACCCTTGTGCAGTCCTGGCACGGGTGCGAGCCTTGACGCAGCAAGAAACCCCCACCCCCGATCTCACGTTCAGTCACGCGCGCCCTCACCCCGGGCGCCGGCTAGGCGTGTGCCTAGGAGAGAAACCATGGATTGGCGCCACCGCGCAGCGTGTCTCGACGAGGACCCGGAGCTGTTCTTCCCCATCGGGAACACCGGACCCGCGCTGCTGCAGATCGACGAGGCGAAGGCCGTCTGCCGCCGCTGCCCCGTCGTCGACACGTGCCTCAAGTGGGCGATCGAGACCGGGCAGGACGCCGGCGTCTGGGGCGGCCTCTCCGAGGACGAGCGCCGCGCGCTCAAGCGCCGCACCGCGCGCCAGCGCCGCGCCAGCTGACTCTCGCTCCACCGGCCCCGTCGCGCTCCGCGTGGCGGGGCCGAGTCACGCCCGGGCGACGTCGTCGGCCGACGTGCCGGTCGACCGGGCCGGTCAGAGCAGCGACGCGCCGTCCCGCGGTGCGCGCAGCCGGGCCTCGATGACGACCGAGGTCCCGCCGCCTTCGCGGCTCGACCACTCGATGGTCCCCCGCATCTCGTTGGTGACCAGCGTGGAGACGATCTGCGTGCCCAGGCCGGTGCCGGCCCCCCGCTCGGCGGGCAGCCCGGAGCCGTCGTCGGCCACCTCGACCCGCAGCCGGTCGTCCTCCCGCTCGACGATCACCTCGACCGTCCCCGACTCCCGCCCGTCGAACCCGTGCTCGACCGCATTGGTCACCAGCTCGGTGAGGATCAGGGCGAGCGCGGTGGCGTCCTCCGCGGGGATCGAGCCGAACGAGCCGCGCACCAGCGTGCGGACGTGGGCGCCCTCGGTGGCGACGTCCGCGGCGAGCCGCAGGCTGCGTCCGACGAGGTCGTCGAACGGCACGCTCTCGTCGAGGGTCTGCGACAGCGTCTCGTGCACCAGGGCGATGGTGGCCACGCGCCGCATGGCCTCCCCCAGCGCCTCCTTGGCCTCCGGCGAGTCGACCCGGCGCGACTGAAGCCGCAGCAGCGCGGCGACGGTCTGCAGGTTGTTCTTCACGCGGTGGTGGATCTCGCGGATCGTCGCGTCCTTGGTGATCAGCTCGCGCTCGCGACGGCGCAGCTCCGAGACGTCGCGGCACAGCAGCACCGCGCCCACCCGCTGGCCGTGCTCGGTGAGGGGCACCGCGCGCAGGGAGAGCGCCACGCCGCGCGCCTCGACGTCGACGCGCCAGGGTGCCCGGCCCATGAGGACCAGGGGCATCGACTCGTCGACCGTGTCGTGCTGCTCGATGAGCTCCGCGGTGACCTCGACCAGCGAGCGCCCGACGAGGTCTCCCACCACGCCGAGCCGGTGGAAGCAGGACAGGGCGTTGGGGCTGGCGTAGAGCACCTCGCCCTCGGAGTTGAGCCGCACCAGGCCGTCGCCGACGCGGGGGGCGCCGCGCCGGGGGCCGGTCGGCGCGTCGGGAGCGGGGAACTCGCCGCGCCCCACCATCGCGAAGATGTCGTCGGCGGCCTCGACGTAGTTGAGCTCGAGCCGGCTGGGGGTCCGGGCGCCGCCCAGGTTGGTCTGGCGCGCGAGCACCGCGATCGCCCGGCCGCGGCGGACCACGGGGACGGCCTCCTCGCGCACGGCGTAGGAGCCGAACCAGCGCGGCTCGCGCGAGCGCTGCGCGGCCCGCTCGTCGAGCGAGCGCTGAAGCTGGGGGCGCTGGCCCTCGGGCGCGCTCGACCCGACCACGTCGTCGTAGTGCACGGTCGCGCCCGTCGAGGGGCGGCACTGCGCGATCGCGACGAAGTCGCCGTCCGTGGTCGGCAGCCAGAGCACCAGGTCGGCGAACGCCAGGTCCGACAGCACCTGCCAGTCGCCGACGAGCAGGTGCAGCCACTCGAGGTCATGGGCGTCGAGCGCGGCATGACGAGCGGCGAGGGTGCTCAGGGTGGACACGGGGACCAGGGTAGGTGGCGCCGGCCCGGCCACGGGCAGGACGGCCAGGACGTGGGCAGATAGCCTCGGACGAACCACCTCGACCCTCGAAGGACCCGCCGTGCGAATGAGCGTGACGCTCGACCTGCCCACCGACGCCCACGCGGCGGCACGGCTGCTCGCCGACCCCGAGTACGTGCACCAGAAGGTCCGGGCCAGCGGCGCGCTCGAGCAGCACGTCGACATCACCGGCTCGGCGGACGAGGCCTTCACGGTGACCACCCGGCGGGCGCTGCCCACCGACCAGATCCCGGCGCACCTGCGGGGCTTCGTCGGCACCCGGATCGACGTGCGGCAGGTCGAGGCCTGGGAGGCGCCCGAGCCGGACGGCTCGCGCGTGGGCACCGTGGTGGTCGAGATCGCGGGCGCACCGGTGCGGCTCAGCGGGCGCACAGCGCTCACGTCGACGGCACCCGGCGCCACCACGGTCACCTACGACGGCGAGCTGCGGGCGACGGTGCCCCTCTTCGGCTCCGCGATCGAGCAGGCGACGGCCGGGGCGATCCGGTCCGCGCTGGAGGTCGAGCAGGACGTGGCGCGTCGCTGGATCGCCGGTCACGGACGGGCTCCGCAGCCGTAACGATTCGGTAACACGGACCCGTGTCCATATCGCTGTGACCTGCACAAACGATGGTGTGGGATCGCTACCACGGCAGATCAACCCCCGTGCCTCCTTGACACCTGTGAAGCCGCCGACGACAGTATCCGCAGCGCGTGGGAACGCTCCCGCATCACTGCGGATGGGAACGCGACCACGCCGGGTCCACACGGCCCAACCCGACGTCCGTCCGCGCCCCCTGCGGCGAACGGTCGGCGGGTGCCCTAGGGGTACGGCGAGGACGCCGTCCGACTGACAAGGGAGTCACAGTGCGCAAGACCACTAGCAAGATGTGGGCGGCCGCGGCGGGGGTCACGGGCATCGCCCTCCTCGCCACCGCTTGCTCGGGCAACTCGAACACGCCCAGCGACGAGGGTTCCTCGGCCGGTGCCGAGAACATCACGCTGACGCTCGGCACGTTCAACGAGCCCGGCTACACGGACGAGATGTTCAAGCAGTACGAGGACGAGAACCCCGGCATCACGATCGAGAACAAGAAGGCCGCGACCTCGAACGAGGCCCGCGACAACCTGAACACGCGCCTCGCGTCGGGTTCCGGCGCCTCCGACGTCGAGATGATCGAGATCGACTGGCTCCCCGAGCTCATGCAGTACCCGGACAAGTTCGTCGACCTGACGGACCCGGCCCTCGACGGCCGCTGGCTCGACTGGAAGGTCGCGCAGGCCACGACGCCCGACGGCGTCCTGCTCGGCTACGGCACCGACATCGGCCCCGAGGCCATCGCGTACCGCTCCGACCTGTTCGCCGCCGCCGGTCTCCCGACCGACCGCGCCGCCGTCGCCGAGCTGCTCGGTGGCAAGGACGCGACGTGGGACAAGTACTTCGAGGTCGGCAAGCAGTACACCGACGCCACGGGCAAGCCGTTCTTCGACGCCGCTGGTGCCATCTACCAGGGCATGATCAACCAGGTCCAGAACGCGTACGAGGACAAGGACGGCACGATCATCGCCGCCACGAACCCCGACGTGAAGGACATCTACGACGCCGTCACGAAGGCCTCGGTCACCGACAACCTGTCGGCCCACCTCGGCCAGTGGAGCGACGACTGGACCGCCTCGTTCCAGACGGACGGCTTCGCGACCATGCTGGCCCCGGGCTGGATGCTCGGTGTCATCGAGGGCAACTCGGCCGGCGTGACCGGCTGGGACATCGCGGACGTCTTCCCCGGCGGCGCCGGCAACTGGGGCGGCTCGTTCATGACCGTCCCCGCCCAGGGCAAGCACACCGAGGCGGCCAAGAAGTTCGCCGCCTGGCTGACGGCTCCGGAGCAGCAGCTCCAGGCCTACAAGAACAAGGGCACGTTCCCGAGCCAGACCGAGGCGCTGTCCTCGGACGAGCTGCTCAGCTCCACGAACGCGTTCTTCAACAACGCCCCGGCCGGCCAGATCCTGGCCAACCGCGCCGTGGGCATCGTCGCTCCCTTCAAGGGCCCGAACTACTTCGCCGTCAACGACGCGATGCAGTCGGCCCTGACCGAGGTCGACGTCAACGGTGGTGACCCCGCTGCTCAGTGGGACACCTTCGTGAGCGCGGTCAACGCTCTCGGCTGACCCTAGCCACAGGGGCCGGGCCGGTGGGTCACCCATCGGCCCGGCCCCGCCAGCGTAGGCTCCTGACCACTGCCACGAAGGACACCTGATGGCTACCTCCACCACCTCGCCCCAGCTCGACAGCGGTCGCCAGCGTGACCCCGAGCGCGTGCCCCGCCGCGTCGGCTTCAGCCAGACCCTCGGTCGCTGGGACGTCAAGGTCTCGCCCTACCTCTACATCTCGCCGTTCTTCCTGCTGTTCGCGCTGACGGGCCTGTTCCCGCTCGTGTACACGGCCTTCGTGTCGTTGCACGACTGGAACCTCATCGGCGGCAAGGGCGACTTCGTCGGGCTGCAGAACTACCTCTTCGTCATCCAGGAGCCCAACTTCTGGAAGGGCCTGCGCAACACCTTCAGCATCTTCATCCTGTCGACGGTGCCCCAGCTGATCATCGCGATCGTGCTCGCGGCGCTCCTCGACGCGAACCTGCGCGCGCGGACGTTCTGGCGCATGGGCGTCCTGCTGCCGTACGTCGTGGCCCCCGTCGCGGTCAGCCTGATCTTCGGCAAGCTGTTCGCCGACAAGTCCGGCCTCATCAACACGGTCCTCGGCTACGTCGGCATCGACCCCATCGGCTGGCACGCCGCGGTGCTGCCCAGCCACATCGCGATCGCCACCATGGTCGACTTCCGCTGGACGGGCTACAACACCCTGATCCTGCTCGCGGCCATGCAGGCCATCCCGCGCGACCTCTACGAGGCCGCCGTGCTCGACGGCGCCACCCGCGTGCGTCAGTTCTTCTCCGTCACCGTGCCGATGCTGCGTCCGACCATCATCTTCGTGGTCATCACGTCGACCATCGGTGGCCTGCAGATCTTCGACGAGCCGCGCCTGTTCGACCAGACCGGCCAGGGTGGCCCGAGCCGTCAGTGGATGACGGCGACCATGTACATCTACGAGCTGGGCTGGGGCAACCAGAAGAGCTTCGGACGCGCGTCCGCGGTGGCCTGGATCCTGTTCCTCATCATCGTCGTGATCGGCCTGATCAACTTCTCGATCACGCGCCGGATCTCGTCCGACTCGTCCACGCAGAAGCGGAAGAAGGTCTCCCGATGAGCGCCCCCTCGCTGCCGGTCATCCGGCAGACCGCCGGCCGTGGCGCCGCCCGTGCTGCCGGGCGGAGCCGCTCCACGGCCGCCGGGTCCGAGCGTCGTCCGGGCTGGGTCACGTACACCCTGCTCACGGTCGCGATCGTCCTGGCGATCGCCCCGCTGTACTACGCGTTCCTGCTGGCGTCGTCGAACTCGGCGTACATCGCGCAGCACCCGATCCCGTCGCTGATCCCCCAGGGCGAGTTCTTCACCAACGTCGGCAAGGTGCTGAACGGCGACATCCAGTTCTGGAAGGCGCTCGGCAACTCGATCATCGTCGGCACGATCACCGCGCTGTCCGTGGTGCTCTTCTCGACGCTGGCCGGCTTCTCGTTCTCCAAGCTGCGCTTCCGTGGTCGCAACGCCCTGCTCGTGTTCGTCATCGCCACCACGGCCGTGCCGACGCAGCTGGGCATCGTCCCGCTCTTCATCCTCATGTCCCAGCTCGGGTGGACCGGCAAGCTCATCGCCGTCATCGTGCCCGGCCTGGTCACCGCGTTCGGCGTCTTCTGGATGACGCAGTACCTCGAGTCGGCCCTGCCGTACGAGCTGGTCGAGGCCGCCCGCGTCGACGGGGCGTCGATGATCCGGACGTTCTGGCACATCGCCCTCCCGGCGGCGCGCCCCGCGGCCGTCATGCTCGGCCTGTTCACGTTCGTCGCCTCGTGGACGAACTTCTTCTGGCCGTTCATCGTCCTCGGACCGCAGAACCCGACGCTCCCGGTGGCCATCCAGCTGCTCCAGGCGTCGTACTTCAAGGACATGTCGCTGATCATGGCGGGCGTCACCGTCTCCACGATCCCGCTGATCATCCTGTTCTTCGTCGCGGGCCGTCAGCTGGTGGCCGGCATCATGCAGGGTGCCGTCAAGGGCTGAGCACGCGGCAGACTGTCTCTCGCACGTCCCGGACGATCGGGGTCGAACCGACCCGAGAGCCCGGCCGACCGGACAGGGCGGGGTGCTCCCCGGCACCCCGCCCTTCCCGTCACATGCTCGTCATCGCTGCTGCGGCAGCCACAGGAGGGAAGACCAACGGTGGTCGACAACATCCCGGTCCACGTGGACCCAGCGCGGCCCCCCGCGCCGACGCTCGAGCAGGTCGCCGAGCGCGCGGGCGTCTCGCGCTCGACGGCCTCGCGCGCCATCAACGGCGGTCTGCGCGTGTCTCCCGAGGCCCTCGCCTCGGTCGAGGCCGCGGTCGCCGACCTCGGCTACACGCCCAACCGCGCGGCCCGCTCGCTGGTGACCAAGCGCACCGACTCGATCGCCCTCGTCGTCCCCGAGCCCGACGAGCGCGTGCTCTCGGACCCGTTCTTCGCGGGCACGCTCAACGGCCTGTCGAGCTCGCTGGCGGACTCCGACATGCAGGTCGTCCTGGTGATCGCGCGGCCCGGCGAGAGCGAGCGCACCGTGCGCTACCTGCGCAACGGGCACGTCGACGGCGCGATCGTGGTCTCGCACCACGCCAACGACGAGCTGGACCGGGCGCTGCAGATCTCGCACGTGCCGAACGTCTTCGTCGGCCGGCCGCTGTCCGCCGACGAGCGCGACGTGCAGTACGTCGACACCGACAACGTCGAGGGCGGCCGGCTGGCCACGCAGCACCTCATCGACCGGGGCTGCCGCCGCATCGCCACGATCGCCGGCCCGGCCGACATGTCCGCCGGCATCGACCGCCTCACGGGCTGGCGCGCCGCCATGCGCGCCGCGGGGATGTCCGACGACGCGGTGGTGCACGGCGACTTCACCATGGCGTCGGGCACGATCGCGGCCCGCGAGCTGCTGGCCCGGCACCCCGACGTCGACGCGATCTTCATCGCCTCCGACCTCATGGCCGCGGGCGCGCTGAGCGTGCTCGCGGAGCACGGCAAGGACGTCCCCGGCGACATCGCCGTGGTGGGGTACGACAACCTCGGGGTCGCGGCGTCGACCACTCCCCCGCTCACCAGCGTCATCCAGCCGGTCGTCGCCATGGCGCGCGCCGCGGGTGCCCGGCTGCTCGACCAGCTCAACGGGGCGCCGCCGTCGCCGCCGCTGATCTTCGCGCCCGAGCTGGTCATCAGGGACTCGGCGTAGCGGGAGCGCGCCGAGCACGAGGGCCCGGTGGGTGATCCCACCGGGCCCTCGCGCATCCCGTCGGTCGTCAGGCGTCGGCCGGCGGCACGTGCCCGAAGCGGTGCAGGGTGCGGCTCACCGCCTGCTCGCGCACGACCGTGAGCAGCTCGCGCGCGCCGCTGGCCAGCACCGGCCCGTCGAGCACGGTGACCTGGCCGGCCCGCGTGGCCGCGGCCTCGCGCAGGCCCGGGGCCGACCCGACCACGCGGACGCGCCCGGTGACCAGGCCGGCCCGGACCCGGCCCGCGAACGCCTCGTGCGACTCGGCCGCGGCGTCGCTCACCGTGACGGGCACGCCCGCGGTCGCGGCGGCGTGCCGCACCCGGGCGACCTCGCGGTCCCGCGCGTCCGACCCCACCCGCAGCACCAGGCCCGGCACGGGGCGGTAGCGCAGGATGTTCGCCTCGACGCGCAGGCCGGACGGGTCGTGCTCCCGGCCGAGGTCGTCGGCCCACACCCGCTCGTCGTCCCGCGCCGCCCAGGCGAGCCAGGCGGCGTCCTCCTGGGGGACGTCGGGAGCGTCCTGCCAGCGGCCGACCTGCGCGACGTAGTGCGGGCCGCCCGCCTTGGCGCCGGGTCCCACGGTCGACGCCTTCCAGCCGCCGAAGGGCTGGCGCTGCACGATCGCGCCGGTGATGTGCCGGTTGACGTAGGCGTTGCCCACCTCGACCCGGTCGAGCCAGTGGTCGATCTCGGCCTCGTCGAGCGAGTGCAGGCCGCCGGTCAGCCCGAACGCCACGGCGTTCTGCAGGTCGATGGCCTCGTCGAGGGTCTCGACGCGCATGATGCCGAGCACGGGGCCGAAGCACTCCGTGGTGTGGAACCACGAGCCGGCCGCGACGCCGTGCTTGACGCCGGGGCTCCACAGGCGGCCCTCGTCGTCGAGCCGGCGGGGGGCCACCAGCCACGACTCCCCCGGGTCGAGGGTGGTCAACGCGCGCAGCAGCTTGCCCGCGGCCGGCTCGGTGAGCGGGCCGACGGCGGTCCCCAGGTCGGTCGAGGGTCCGACGCGCAGGGACGCGACCGCGTCGGCGAGCTGGCGGCGCAGCCGGTCGGACCGGCCCGCGGAGCCGACGAGGATCGCCAACGAGGCCGCGGAGCACTTCTGCCCGGCGTGCCCGAACGCGCTGCGCACCAGGTCGGCGACCGCGAGGTCCACGTCCGCCGACGGCGTGATGACCAGCGCGTTCTTGCCGGACGTCTCGGCCAGGACGTCCAGGTCGGGCCGCCAGCCGGCGAACAGCTGCGCGGTCTCGATCGAGCCCGTGAGGATCACGCGCGCGACGTCGGGGTGCGTGACCAGCCGGCGCCCGACGTCGCCCTCGGGGCTCAGCACGACGGTGAGGATCCCCGGGGGCGCGCCGGCGTCGTCGAGCCCCCGCTGGACCGCCGCCATGGCGACCTGGCCGCACCGGGGCGCCTGGGGGGCGGGCTTGACCAGCACCGGGCTGCCGGCGGCCAGGGACGCCAGCACCGAGCCGACGGGGATCGCGACGGGGAAGTTCCACGGCGGGGTCACCACCGTGAGCCCGTGCGGCCGGTGCACGGCGCCGGGCACCACGCCGTCGGCGAGCTCGGCCGCGCGCTCCGCGTAGTAGCGCGCGAAGTCGACGGCCTCGCTGACCTCGGGGTCCGCCTCGGCGACGGTCTTGCCGGCCTCGTGGACCATCGTCGCCACCAGGTCGCCGCGCGCGTCCTCCAGCGCGGCGGCGACTGCGTGCAGGGCGCGGGCGCGGTCGGCCGGGTCCGTCGCCGCCCACGCGGGCAGCGCGTCGGACGCCCGCGCCACGACCGCGTCGACCTCGTCGGTCGTCGCGACCGTCACGGCGCCGTCGGGCGTCGGGACGTCGTGGTCGACGATCCCCCGCGCCCAGGCCCGCGCGACGCCGACCGCGGGGTCGGTGTCGGGCGTGTTGGCGAAGCCGTCGGCGGCGGGGGCGTCGGCGAACGGCCGGGCCCCGCGGCGGGCCGCCGTCGACGGCTCGTCGCGGTCGCGGTACGCCACCCGGAACGCCTCCTCCTGCGCGTCCATCGCGTCGCCGGGCGCGAACAGCGCGTGCAGGAAGTTCTGGCTCGCGGAGTTCTCCTCCAGGCGGCGGACCAGGTAGGAGATGGCGACGTCGAAGTCGTGGCGCGCGACCACCGGCGTGTAGAGCAGCACCGCGCCGACCTCGTCGCGGACCGCGCGCGCCTGGGCCGGGGCCATGCCCTGCAGCATCTCGATGTCGAGCGCCTCGGCGACCCCCCGCTGCTGGGCGAGCAGGTGCGCGGCGGCCACGTGGAAGAGGTTGTGGCTCGCGACGCCGACGCGCAGGGCGGAAGTGCGCGCCGGGTCGAGCGCCCGGTCGACCAGCCGGAGGTACGCCGCGTCGACCTCGGGCTTGGAGCCGTAGGGCGCCTGGGGCCAGCCGTGCAGCTCGGACTCGACCTGCTCCATCGCGAGGTTGGCGCCCTTGACCAGGCGCACCTTGAGGCGCGCGCCGCCCGCCTCGCGCCGCTGCTCGGCGATGCCCGTCAGCTCGTCGAGGGCGTCCGCGGCGTCGGGCAGGTACGCCTGCAGCACGATGCCGGCCTCCGCGCCCAGCAGCTCGGGGTCCGAGGCCAGCCGCTCGAACACCCGCAGGGTGAGCGTGAGGTCGCGGTACTCCTCCATGTCGAGGTTGAGGAACGTGCCGTGGCGGGCCGCGGCCAGGTACAGCGGCCGCAGGCGGTCGACCACGCGCGCGACGCTGCCCTCGGTGTCCCAGGTGGACAGCTGGCTGGCCACGGCCGACACCTTGACGGACACGTAGTCGACGTCGGGCCGTTCGACCAGCGCCCGCACCCGGGCCAGGCGGGCGGTCGCCTCGTGCTCGCCCAGCACGGCCTCGCCCAGCAGGTTGAGGTTCAGCCGGAAGCCCTCCGCCCGCGTGGCCGCGAGGTGCGTGGCCAGGCCGGGCCCGTCGTCGGCCACCAGGTGACCCACCAGGCTGCGCAGGCGCTGCCGGGCCGCGGGCACCACGACGCCCGGCAGCACGGGGGCCACCCGCGCACCCACACCGAGCATCGCGCGGTCGAGCGGGCCGAGGAAGCCGGAGGCCGCCCCGGACGTCAGGCCGGCCAGCTCCCGCGCGGCCACCCGCACGTCCTGGGGGCGCGCCACGCGGTCGACGAACCGCACCGCGAGCTCGAGCCCCGCGGGGTCCGCGACCAGGGCCGCCAACCGACCGGTGGTCCGCCGTTCCGTGGCGGTCTGGCCCTCCGCCGTCGCCGACAACCAGCGCCGTGCCAGCCGGATCGCGTCCTCGGTGACGTCGCCTGTGGTCGACATGGTTCTCCTCGTCCTCGGGGTGGACCGGGTCTCGGCCCGGGCCCAGTCTGGGCTGTCCGGGACCGTCCGTGCGACGTCCGTCGCCCGGATGCCGGTGGACCCGCCGGTCAGTCTCCCGGCCGCGGGTGAATCCCGCGCGCGCGCCGGGCGACGGACGCCGCGCTGACCAGGACCGTCGGCCGCGTGCGCCCGCGTTGCCCGATTCCTCCTGCCCGCGCCTCGGACACGCCCGGCTCGCCCTTCGGTCCTGCCGGGCGCGGGCCGGAAGCGGTGACAAGGTGGGGGACGTGACGGACCTCACAGCGGAGACCCCGCAGCAGACCACGCCCCTCGCCACCGCCCAGGCACAGCTCGCCTCGGCCGTCGAGATCCTCGGCTACCCCGAGGGGCTCCACCGCATGCTCGCCACACCCCGGCGCGAGATGAACGTCGCTGTCCCCCTGCGTCGGGACAACGGCGAGATCGAGCTGTTCACCGGGTACCGCGTGCAGCACAACATCTCCCGCGGCCCGGGCAAGGGCGGGCTGCGCTACTCCTCCTCCGTCGACGTCGACGAGGTGCGCGCGCTCGCCATGTGGATGACCTGGAAGTGTGCGGTCGTCGACGTCCCGTACGGCGGCGCCAAGGGCGGCGTCACCATCGACCCGCGGCAGTACTCGCAGGCCGAGCTCGAGCGCGTGACCCGCCGCTACACCAGCGAGATCATGCCGATCATCGGCCCCGAGCGGGACATCATGGCGCCCGACATCGGCACCAACGAGCAGACCATGGCCTGGGTCATGGACACGTACTCGGTCAACCTCGGCTACACCATCCCCGCCGTCACCACCGGCAAGCCGCTGGCGGTCGGAGGGTCGCTGGGCCGCGCCACGGCCACCTCCCGCGGCGTCGTGCACCTGGCCGCCTCCGCGCTCGCCGACGCGGGCGTCCGCCTCGACGAGGTGACCGCGGCCGTGCAGGGCTTCGGAAAGGTCGGCTCGCACGCGGCACGGTTCCTGCACGACGCCGGCAGCCGGGTGGTCGCGGTCAGCGACGAGCTCGGCGGCGTGATGAACAGCGACGGCCTCGACATCGTGGCGCTCATGCGGCACGTGGAGGCGACGGGCACCGTCACCGGGTTCGACGGCGGGTCGGCCATCGACAACACCGAGCTCCTCGCGCTCGACGTGGACGTGCTCATCCCGGCGGCGGTCGAGGGCGTCCTCGACGCCGAGGCCGCCGGTCGGGTCAAGGCGCGCTGGGTGGTCGAGGCGGCCAACGGCCCGACGACCCACGAGGGCGACCGGGTCCTCGCGGAGCGCGGGGTCGTCGTCGTCCCCGACATCCTCGCCAACGCCGGCGGCGTCGTCGTGTCGTACTTCGAGTGGGTGCAGGCCAACCAGGCGTACTGGTGGACCGAGCAGGAGATCGAGGACCGCCTCGAGCACCGCATGGTGCAGGCCTACCGCGCGGTCGCGTCCGTCTCGCAGGCCGAGGGCGTCTCGCTGCGCGACGCAGCGCTCACGATCGGCGTCCGTCGCGTCGCCGAGGCCCACCAGATCCGCGGCCTCTACCCCTGACGGGAGTACGGGCGGGGGTGCGGGTGTTGCGAACGAGGTGACTCGTCCGAACCCCGTGCCCCTGTCCGTGCTCGACACCTCCCCGGTCGCCGTCGGCCAGTCGTCCGCCGACGCGCTGGCCGCCACGACCACGCTGGCCCGCGTCGCCGACGCCGCGGGCTACGCCCGGTTCTGGGTGGCCGAGCACCACGCGATGCCCGCGGTCGCCTCGACGTCCCCCGGCGTCCTGCTCGCGCACCTCGCCGCGGCGACGGACCGCATCCGGGTGGGCTCGGGCGGGGTCATGCTGCCCAACCACCCCACGCTCGTGGTCGCCGAGCAGTTCGCGATGCTCGAGGCGCTGCACCCCGACCGCATCGACCTGGGCATCGGCCGCGCGCCGGGCGCGGACCCCATGACCGCCGCCGCCCTGCGCCGCACGGTCGAGGGACTGGGTGCCGACGACTTCCCCGCCGAGGTGATCGACGTCCTCGCCCTGCTGGGTCAGCGGCTCCCGGGCCGGTCGCCCTCGCTGCGCGCCACCCGCCTGTCCGCCACGCCCGCCGCGACGTCGACGCCCGAGGTCTGGCTGCTGGGTTCCAGCTCGTTCAGCGCCGAGCTGGCCGGCGAGCTGGGCCTGCCGTTCAGCTACGCCCACCACTTCAACACCGGCCACACGCTGCAGGCCGCCGAGGCCTACCGCCGCGCCTTCCGGCCCTCGCCGGTGCTCGACGAGCCGCGGCTGATGGTGTCGGCCTCCGTGCTGGTGGCCGACTCCGACGACGAGGCCGAGTACCTGGCCGGCCCGAGCCGCGTGATGGCCCTGTCGCTGCGCACGGGTCGGCCGCTCGGCCCGATCGTGTCGCCCGAGGACGCCGCCCGCGAGCTCGCCGCGCTCGACCCCATGGCCGCCGCGGACTTCTTCGCGCGCGTCCCCGGCACGCAGGTCGCGACGACGGCCGACCGCGCCGTGGACGAGCTGGCCGCGCTGGTCGCCCGGACCGGGGCCGACGAGCTGATGATCACGGGGACCGCGTACGACGTGGCCACCCGCGTGCACACGCTCGAGCAGGTGGCGGCGCGCTGGCCGGCGGTCGTCGCCGCCGCCTGACGGGCGTCAGACCGGCGAGCCCGCCGCCGCTGGGTCGCGCACGAGGCGGGCCGACCCCTCCCCGTCGAGCGCGAGCGTGTCGCCGTCGGGTGTCGACACGGCGACCGCGCCGCCGAGCAGCCGCAGGACCGCCTGCTCGCAGGCCATGGCGTCCGGCGGCCCGGCCATCAGCGTGGAGACGACCGGCCCGAAGGTCAGCGTGTCGCCGTCGAGCACCCACGTGCCGCGCACCCGGTTGACGCCGGCCATGCCGAACACCTGGCCGTCACCGTCGAACGTCAGCCACGGGGTGGTGCGGCGCGCCCCGGCGACCTCGGCACCCTCGAGCGCCGTGAACCGCCACGTCCCCGCCAGATCGACCATGCGCCGATCATGTCACCCGCGCGGCTGGCGGTCCGCCCAGGTCTCCAGGGTCACGCGCGGGCCGGTGTAGAACGGCACCTCCTCGCGCACGTGCAGGCGCGCGTCGGTGGCGCGCAGGTCGCGCATGAGGTCGACGATGCGGTGCAGCTCGGGCGCCTCGAACGCGAGGATCCACTCGTAGTCGCCCAGCGCGAAGGCCGAGACGGTGTTCGCGCGGACGTCCGAGTACCCGCGCGCGGCGTGGCCGTGCTCGACGAGCATCCGGCGCCGGTCGTCCTCGGGCAGCACGTACCAGTCGTACGACCGAACGAACGGGTAGACGGTCATGTAGTCGCCCGCCGGCTCGCCCGCCAGGAACGCGGGCACGTGCGACCGGTTGAACTCGGCGGGGCGGTGCAGCCCGACCACGGACCACACGGGAAGCAGGTGCCGGCCCAGGTCGCTCGCGCGCAGCCGCTGGTAGGCGCCCTGCACCTCCTCGACCGTCGCGGCGTGCCACCAGACCATGAGGTCCGCGTCCGCGCGCAGGCCGGCCACGTCGTACCAGCCGCGCACCACCAGGCCGTCGTCGGCGACCGCCGCCTGCGCGGCCGCGATCAGCTCGGCGCGCTCGTCGTCGTCCTCGGGCAGCACCTCCTCGAGCGCGAAGACGGTCCACATCGTGTAGCGGACGGTGGCGTTGAGGGTCTCGGCGTCGTGCGTCATCGCGGATGCTCCAGGTCGGGGATCAGGACAAGGGGTCGGTCGAGCAGGCGGCGGGGATGCCGCTGGGCTGGCCGGCGCGCATCTCGCAGCAGCCGGGGCGGCACACGGACCGGAACGGCGGGAGCGTACCGACGGTGGCCTCGGACACCGGCCGGGCGGCGGCGTCGACGGCGAGGTCGGCGGTCACGCCGGTGGTCGGGCCGTAGCCCGCGCGGGCCAGGGCTGCGCGCTCGAGGACCAGGTCGACCAGGCCGCGGACGAACGGCTCGCGGGTGCCCACGCTGTCCGCGCGGACGGCGACGAGCCCGAGCTCGGCGGCCGTGGCCAACGCCTCGGTGTCGAGGTCGAACGCGACCTCCATGTGGTCCGAGACGAACCCGATCGGCGAGAGGACCACGGCCGGCACACCGTCGGCGGCCAGGACGGCCAGGTGGTCGTTGACGTCGGGCTCCAGCCACGGCTGGCTGGGCGGCCCGGAGCGCGAGCAGTAGGTGAGGTCCCAGGTCACGGGCCTGCCCAGGCGCTCCTCGACCGCGGCGGCGACCGTCGCGGCGACGTCGAGGTGCTGCGCGCTGTAGGACGCGCCGCTCACCGCCGAGGCCTCCTCCATGGTGTCCGGGATCGAGTGCGTGACGAAGACGAGCCGGGCGTCATCGCCGGCCGCGCCCAGCGACTCGTAGGCCTCGGTCACGGCGTCGACGTTCGCCTGCACGAAGCCCGGGTGGTTGAAGTACGAGCGCACCTTGTCGACGACCAGGGGGTGCTCGCCCTCGCCCAGCCCGACGTCCACGCCGAGCTCGTCGAGCGACGCCCAGAGGTTCTCGCGGTACTGCCGGCAGCCCGAGTACGACGAGTACGCGCTGGTGACCAGGGCGACCATGCGGCGCGCACCGTCCGAGTAGGCGGCCGACAGCGCGTCGCGCGTGTACGGCTCCCAGTTGCGGTTGCCCCACACCACCGGCAGGTCGATCCCGCGGCGCGCGAGCTCGTCGGCGAGCGCGCGCTGGAGGGCCAGGTTCTGCCCGTTGATCGGGCTCGCCCCGCCGAAGTGGTGGTAGTGCTCCGCGACCGCGGCGAGCCGCTCGTCCGGGATCCCCTTGCCGGCCGTGACGTTGCGCAGGAACGGCAGCACGTCGTCGGGACCGTCCGGCCCGCCGAACGAGAACAGCAGGAGCGCGTCGTACGGGGCGACGGGGCTCAGCTCGGACGAGGGCGCGCGGGTGCTCACAGCGGTGTCGGGGGCCACCGTCCGATCATCCCACCGGCCGCGCGACGCCTTCGCGGCGAGCGGCCCGGCCGGCCCGTGAGATTGTCGCGACGCGATGTCAGAAAGCCGGGCGCTCAGCCCTTGACGGCACCGCCGAGCCCGGCGCCGCGCAGGAACATGCGCTGGAACACCAGGAACATGAGGATCGGGATGATCGTCGCGATGGCGTAGGCGGCCATGAGCGTGCCCTTGTCGGTGGTGGCCTCGAGCGACGGCAGCCGGACGGACAGCGGCTGCAGGTCGGGGTTGCGCAGGACCAGCAGCGGCCAGAGGAAGTCCTTCCAGGACGCGATGACCGCGAACACGGACACCACGCCGAGGATGGGCTTGCTCATGGGCAGCACGATCGACCAGAAGAGCCGGAACGGCCCGGCGCCGTCCACGCGCGCGGCCTCGAAGATCTCGCGCGGCAGGTTGTCGAAGAACCGGGCGACCAGGACGACGTTGAAGGCGCTCGCGCCGGCGGGCAGCCAGACCGCCCAGTAGGAGTTGACCAGCGAGTGCCCGACCAGCGGCGGGTGCAGGATGATCAGGTACAGCGGCACCAGCAGGACCACGGCGGGGACGAACAGCGTGGCCAGGACGAGCCCCTGGGCGTAGCGGGCCCAGTGCGGCCGCAGCACGGACAGGACGAACCCGCCCGTGGTGGCCACCAGCATCTGCGAGGCCCACGAGCCGATCGCCAGCACGACCGTGTTGACGAAGTACTTGCTGATGTCGATGTCGAACCAGGCGTCGTGCAGGTTCGACCACTTGACGCCGTTCGGGAAGATCGCGAGCGGCGTGCGCAGGATGTCCTGCGTGGGGGTGACGGCGAACTTGCCGAGCAGCAGCAGCGGGCCCACGCACCACACGACGAGCAGGATCAGCAGGAGCACGTGCATCGTGTTCCAGGTGTGCCGCACGCGCGGGCGACGCCAGTCGGCCTGCGACACCGCGGTGCGGTCCTCCTCGGGGGCGCCGGCGCTGCGCGGCTTGCCCGCCTCGTTCTCGAGCTCGGTCGGCAGGACCGCCTCGGGCAGCTTCGGGGTGGTGGTGGTCACGAGGTGCTCCAGCTGCGCGTGAGGCGGAAGTAGATCAGGGACATCACGGCGAGGAAGACGGCGAGCATGAGGGACAGCGCCGTCGCCATGCCGTAGTTCCCGCCCAGGCTGTTCTGGAACGCGTACCGGTACACCAGCAGCAGCACGGAGATCGTCGCGTTCGCGGGACCACCGCCGGTGAACAGGTAGGGCTCCAGGAACACCTGGGCGGTCCCGATGATCTGCAGGATGAAGGTGATGAGCAGGACGCCGCGCAGCTGCGGCATCGTGACGTGCCAGATCTTGCCCCAGACGGAGGCGCCGTCGACCTCGGCCGCGTCGTACAGCTCGGTGGGCACGCTGGTCAGCGCGGCGAGGTAGATGATCACGGTGCCACCGGCGGCCGCCCAGGTGGCCTCGAGCACGAGGGACGGCATGGCCGACGTCGCGCTCTGCAGCCAGGGTTGGGGCGGTATCCCGACGTAGCCGATGATCGTGTTGAACACGCCCTCGGGCCGCGGGTCGTAGAAGAACTTCCACAGCAGGACCGCGACCACCGGCGGGACCACCACGGGCAGGTAGGCCAGCGCCGAGTAGAGGCCCTTGGCGCGGCGCACCTCGCTCATGAGCACCGCCGCGATGAGCGGCACCGGGTAGCCGAAGATCAGCGCCAGCAGCGCGAAGTAGGCCGTGTTGCGGATGGCCATGGGCAGCACGGGGTCGGCGAACACGCGCTGGAAGTTCTCCAGGCCCACCCAGGACGTCACGACGAGGTTCGTCTTCTGGAAGCTCATGACGACGGCCTTGACGATGGGCGCCCACGAGAACACCCCGAAGATCACCAGCATCGGCAGCGCGAACACCAGCGTGCTCAGGCCCCCGCCACGGACCCAGGTGGCCGGGGTACGCCTCCTGGTCGGTCGGTCGACGATGCTGTCGGCGGTCATGCGGTCCTTCTCTCGGGGCGTGTCGTCGTGAACGA
>NZ_JBGFQZ010000044.1:0-16772 GCF_041295535.1 Cellulomonas sp. ICMP 17802
GGACGGCCGGTGCGGGTGCCGCGGCCGGCTGGGCGTCGTCGTCGGGGGTCGTCATGGCCGTTCGAGCGCTCCTGTCACGGTGTCCCAGCCCCGCGTGATCCGCGCGGGGACGCCGTCGTCGAAGGCGCCGCCCGGAAAGGCTCCCACAAGTGTCGCGGCGTCGTCGGACGGCTGCGAGCCGACCACCTGGACCACCGTGGCGTCCGCCTGCCAGACCACGTGCCACGGCTCGTAGGACAGGACGTACACCTCGCGGCCCCCCACCTCGCCGGTCGGGGCGCCCGCGAGGGCCGTGGTGTCCAGCCGGCCCTGCTGCTCCGTGACGACGAGCGACGACCCGTCGGGGCCGAGCACGTCGACCTCGAGCACCGAGGCACTGTCGCCGGCCCACCGGATCGCGGTCACGGACCACCCGGCGGGCAGCTGCTGCGGGAAGGACCAGTCGTGCGCGCGGAGCCAGGCCGTCGTCTCGGCGCCGAGCGCGCCGTCCTCGGTCGTGGTGACCGGCCAGGCGGTCGTGTCGATCGACCCCCGCGTGGACGGGTCCGTGGTCACGGCCTGGCCGAGCAGACCGAGGTCGACCCCGGGGTGCACGGTCGGCACCACGTCGGGCCGCTCGCCCAGCACGAAGAGCATCGCGGCGACCGCTCCGAGGCCCGCCATCGACCCGGCCGCGATCCGCACGGACGACCGGCGCTGGCCGACGTCGCCGCGCAGGGAGGAGCCGGACCGCCAGCCGCGGGCGCCCAGCCCGCCGCTGGCGACGCCGTAGCTGGCGAGCTCGTCGCGGGACTGCCGCACGGGCGGCGCGAACGGGTCGCCCGCGAACGGCTCGGTGCCGCCGGCCAGCGAGAGGAGCCGCGCGGTCAGGTCCGGGTTGGGCGCGACCTCGTCGGCGGAGGCCAGCGCCCGGCGGGCCGCGCGGGAGGCGGCCAGCTCGGCGGCGCACTCGGGGCAGACCGCGACGTGGGCGAGCGCGCGCTCGGTGTCCGCCACCGACAGCTGCCCGTCGACCAGCGCGCTGATCCGCGACCCGAGGTGGCTCATCCGAGCATCCTCAGCGGGGTGTCGTCGTCGGCGGGCACGAGCGCACCCGGGGCGCGGTGCTCGAGGGAGACGCGCAGCCGGGCGCGGGCGCGGTGGATGCGGGAGCGGACGGTGCCCAGCTTGATGCCCAGGGTCACCGCGATCTCCTCGTAGGAGAGGCCCTCGATGTCGCACAGCACGACGGCCGCGCGGTACTCGGGCGGCAGGTCGTCGAGCGCGCGCTGGATGTCGAGGTCGAGGTTGCCGTGCTCGAACGCGCGCTCCGGGGCGCTCAGCTGGTCGCCCGAGGCGTACCGCTCGGCGTCCTCGCCCATGGCGTCCATGCGGATGCGCTGCCGGCGGCGGGCCTGGTCGAGGAAGAGGTTGGTGGTGATGCGGTGCAGCCAGCCCTCGAACGTGCCGGGCGTGTAGGAGTGCAGCGACCGGAACACGCGGACGAACGTCTCCTGCGTGAGGTCCTCGGCGTCGTGCTTGTTGCCGGTGAGGCGGTAGGCGAGCCGGTACACCCGGGCGGAGTGGTCGCGCACGATCTCCTCCCACGACGGTGCCTGCCAGGCGGCGGGCTGCGCGGGCTGGGCGGTCACAGGGTCGGTCTCCTCGGTGCGTGCCATCGTGCTCCAGTCTCCCAGGTGGAACTGTGAGCCTCGAACGCTAGGAACGCCTCCGGCGGGCGAGAAGTTCCGCCCTGAGCGGAGACCACCGCGTCCCACGCCCACGAAGCACCCGCGACTACGCTGGCCGACGACCGTTGCAGCACCCCGTCATCCCGCCCCAGGAGGCAGCCATCTCCACCGACAAGGCCCAGAGCTGGGTCTACTGCGAGGAGTTCCTGCAGGAGGACGACATCGTGCTGCGCGCCCGCGAGCGCGCCGCGCAGCTCGGGTGCACGCCCGTGCTGCCCGGGTCCGGCGCCGCGCTGAGCGTCCTCGCGGCCGCCGTCGCGGCGCGTGCGGTCGTCGAGATCGGCACCGGCGCCGGCGTCGGCTCCCTGTACCTGCTGCGCGGCATGCCCGCGGACGGCGTGCTCACCACCATCGACCTCGAGGTCGAGCACCAGCGCGCCGCCAAGGAGGCCTTCGTCGAGGAGGGCGTCAGGCCCACGCGCACGCGCACCATCTCGGGCCGCGCGCTCGACGTGGTGCCCCGCCTCACCGACGGCGGCTACGACCTCGTGTTCGTCGACGCCGACAAGGAGAACTACCCCGGCTACGTCGAGCAGGCCGTCCGGCTGCTGCGCCCCGGCGGGGTGCTCGCGGTGGACAACGCCCTCTGGCACGACCGCGTGGCCGACCCCGCGCGCCGCGACGAGACCACCACCACCATCCGCGAGGTCGGCCGCGTCGTCCGTGCCGACGACCGCCTGCTCCCCGCCCTCCTGCCCACCGGCGACGGGCTGCTCGTGGCGGTCAAGCGGTAGGACGGTACGGGCGGAAGAAGTCGCGCAGCTCGCGGGCGTAGAGCTCGGGCTCCTCGAACGGCGCGAAGTGCCCGCCGCTCGCGGGCTCGGTCACCCGCACGACGTCGGCGGTGCGCTCGAGCCACGCGCGCGGGGGCCGGACGACGTCCCCGGCGAACAGCGAGAAGCCGCTCGGCACCTCGACCCGCCGGGCGTGCTGCTCGGCCGGGATCGCGGCGTTCGCGGCGTAGGTGCGCATGGACGACCCGATGGTGCCGGTGAGCCAGTAGATCGTCACGTCGGTGAGGATCTCGTCCTTGGTGAAGCGGCTCTCGACGTCGCCCCCGCAGTCGCTCCAGTCCCGCAGCTTCTCGACGATCCACGCGGCGAGCCCGGCCGGCGAGTCGGTGAGCCCGACGGCCGCCGTCTGCGGCTTGGTGCTGTGCAGGTGGCCGTAGGCCCCCTCGGCGGCGGTCCACGCGGCGGCCTCGGCGAGGAACGCGCGCTCCTCGGGTGCGAGGTCGGCGGGGTCGCCGGCGAACCGGGGCAGGCCGCCGTCCGTCCGGTGCACGGCCACCACCCGGTCGGGGAAGTCCAGCCCGAGGTACCGGCTCACCCCGCTGCCCAGGTCGCCGCCCGCGGCGCCGAACCGCTCGTACCCGAGCACGGTCATGAGCTCCGCCCACAGGGCCGCGACGGCGACGTTGTCCGGCGACGGGCCGGTAGGTCGGTCGGAGTACCCGTAGCCCGGGATGTCGGGCACCACGACGTCGAAGGCGTCGGCGGGGTCGGCGCCGTGCGCTCCCGGGTCCGCCAGGAGCGGGATCACCTTGGAGTAGCGCCAGAAGGAGTCGGGCCAGCCGTGGCTGAGGACCAGCGGCAGGACGGGACCCTCCCGGGTCGCTGCGCGGGCGTGCACGTAGTGGATCCCGAGCCCGCCGACCGTCGCGCGGAAGCGGGGCAGCCGGTTGAGCGCCGCCTCCTGCGCCGGCCAGTCGAACCCGTCGGCCCAGTACGCGACCAGGTCGCGCAGGTAGTGGACGTCAGTGCCCAGCGACCAGCCCGCATACTCGGGGGCATCGGGCCAGCGGGTCGCGCGCAACCGTGCGCGCAGGTCCTCGATCGCGGCGGGATCGGTGTGCGGAGCGAACGGCTCGACCATGCCCCTCACCCTAAGGACGAGGGACAGGCCGATGGATGCGCGGAAGAATGCGGGATCGGCGGCGTGGACACCGCCATCCATGCATTCATCCCTGCACCGACGGGCTCGTCAGCGCAGGTCGTCCAGGTACCGCAGCAGCAGGCGCGCGCCGAAGCCGGTCGCGCCCTCGGTGACCTCGTGCTTGTCCGCGGTCGCGCGGGCCGGGCCGGCGATGTCGAGGTGCGCCCAGCGCCGGTCCCCGACGAAGTGCCGCAGGAACAGCGCCGCCGTGATCGAGCCGCCGCCGATGTGCTTGTCGACGGGCACGTGCCGCAGGTCGGCCACCTCGGACCGCACCGCCTCCTCGTACTCCTCCACCAGCGGCATCTGCCAGGCCAGCTCGCCGGAGGCGTCGGCGGCCGCGAGCAGGGCGGTCACCAGGTCGTCGTCGGCCGAGTAGAGCGCGGCGTGCTGCTTGCCGAGGCCCAGGGTCGCGGCGCCGGTGAGGGTGGCGACGTCGATGAGCACGTCGGGGTCGAGGGTGGCGTCGGCCCAGGCGAGCGCGTCGGCCAGCACCAGGCGGCCCTCGGCGTCGGTGTTGGCGATCTCGACCGTGGTGCCGCCCCACATCGTCAGCACGTCACCGGGCCGGTAGGAGGCACCCCCGACGTGGTTCTCGGCGAGCGGCAGCACCGCGGTGACCCGGTGGGCGACGCCCGCGGCGGCCGCGCCGAGCACCGTGGCCAGCGCGACGGCGGCGCCGGTCATGTCGGTCTTCATGGGGACCATGCCCTCGCGGGGCTTGATCGAGATGCCGCCGGTGTCGAACGTGATGCCCTTGCCGACGACGACCACGTGCCGGCCGCCCTCGGTCGTCGGGGTGTAGGAGACCGTGACCAGCCGGGGCGTCGACGCGGAGCCGGCGCCGACCGCGAGGATGCCGCCGAAGCCCTCGGCCGCCAGCTCGCGGGTGCCGCGCACGGTGACCTCGAGGCCGGCCTTCGTCGCCAGGCGCTTGGCCTGGTCGGCCAGCCAGGCCGGGTTCTTGGTGCTGGACGGCGTGGTGGCCAGGTCGCGCACCAGCCAGGTCGCGGTCGCGGCGGTGTGCCCCTCCGCGACGGCGGCCGTGGCGCGCGAGCCGTCGCGACCGAGCAGCACCAGCTCGGCGGCGTCGGTGGGGGCGCCGTTCGTCGACGCCGCGGTGGGCGGGACGTAGGCCGCGAGCAGGTAGCCCTCCGCGACCTGGCGGGCGGCCGTCGCCGCGGCGGAGGCGTCCTGGTGGGCCTCGGCGCCGAGCGTGGTGACCACACGCCGCAGCCCCCGGGACGAGCGCGCGAGCGCCGCACCGGCGCGACGCAGGTCGGCACCGCGCCCGCTGCCGACGCCGACGAGCACGAGCCGCGGCGGCAGGTCGGCCCAGGGCAGGGTCACCGACGAGCCCACCGGCCGGGGTAGCTGGAGGACGTAGATCTCCCCCGCCGCGCCGGTCAGCCGCGCGCGCTCGCCGATCTCGGCCAGGTCGACGCCGTACCGCGCCGCGGCCTCGGCGGTCCCCTCGAGCGGCCGCAGCGCGTCGTCGCCGGCGCGCGCGGGGGCGACCGGGACGGCGACCGCGTCGGTCGACCCGTCGGTCAGCAGGGTCGTCGTCGCGACCGTGCCGCCCCAGACGGTCACCGCGGGCGGCGTCCGCCCGATCGGTGAGCGCGTGCTCGTGCGTGCCATCGTCAGCTGACGACGGACGTCAGGGCCTCACCCAGCTCCGCGGCCTCGGTCGCGTTGAGCTCGACCACCAGCCGTCCACCGCCCTCGAGCGGCACGCGCATCACGATGCCGCGCCCCTCCTTCGTGACCTCGAGCGGGCCGTCACCGGTCCTCGGCTTCATCGCGGCCATGCGGGGCCTCTCCTTCAGCTCGTGCGTCCGGTGCGCGGCTCGTGGGGAGCGTTTTCACGCACCCCACGTCGGCCTCGTCTACCGGTTGTCCGGGATCCATCCTAGTTCACCCCAAGGCCCTCACCTGTCCCGATGCCGGTCAGGCCACCGATCGGACGTATGTCCAACCCACCGGGCCGCCCGTCACGGTGGCCAGTCGGCCACGGGGTTGGCCTGCCACATCTGCCGGACCCACAGCACCTGCAGCCCGAGCATGACGACGACCACCGCGCCGAACCACCACCGGCGCCCGGCCGGCGGTCGCGTGACGACGCCCGCGGTGACCGCCCCGAGCGGGAACGCGAGCAGCAGGAAGCGCGCGAGGCTGCTGCCCGGCTCGACCACGGCGGCGATGTAGACGACGTACGCGGCGGCCCACGTGTGCAGCTCGTTGCCCAGCCGCCAGGCCGCCGGCACCACGAGGACGGCGATCACCAGGGCGAAGCCGAGGCCCACGACGAGCCACGCCCACGCGCCGAACCAGAAGGCGGGCACGTAGAACCAGCCGCCGAACGGCGCCACCTCCCGGACGCCCCGCCACGCCTCCTGCGTCAGCAGGTACCCGTCCGGCACGCCGGTCACCCAGCCGCAGATGGCCGGCCACAGGAACCCGGAGGCCCCCGCCACGGCCGCGAGCGCGGCCAGACCGACGCCGGTGAGCCAGGTGAACGTGTCGGTCCCGCGGCGCGCGGCCCACCAGCGGACCGCCGCGTGCACGACGACGACCACCGCCATGGGCAGCGCGACGGCGCGCGTGAAGCCGAGCGCCACGACCACCAGGGCCATCCACCAGTAGTCCCGGCGCAGCAGCAGCAGCAGGGCGGCGGCGATCAGCAGGAGGGCGAGCGCCTCGGTGTAGGCGGTCTGCAGGACGGCGGCGGTGGGGAACACGCTGACCAGGGCGACGGTCGCCAGCGGCAGGCCCGGGCGCGCGGCGACCGCGCGGAGTGCCCCGCGGACCACGGTGCGGTGGATGGCGAGCACCGCGCCGGCACCCAGGGCGGTGGCCAGCAGGGGTGCGACGACCTCCCACGGACCGCCCGTGACCTGCATGATCCCGCGCGCGAGCATCGGGAAGAGCGGGAAGAAGGCCCACGCGTTCTGCTGCACCAGGCCGTCGGCACCGCGCGGGAGCTCGGCGGGGTAGCCGTTCTCGGCGACGTTCTTGTACCAGGACCCGTCGAACATGAACCCGACGTACGGGAAGTAGCCCGGGTGCGGCCCGGTCCAGGCGTTCTGGCCCTGGACGGTCGCCACCCACAGGAAGACGACCGTGGTGAACAGCCGCGCGGCCGCGTAGACGGCGAGCACCTGCACCCACCAGGGCCGGCTCACGGCCCACGCCCACACGCCCGCCGGTTCCGCCGCGGCCGAGGGCTCGACCTCGCGCACGTCGCTCACGCCAGCCCCCGGACCGCCCGCGCGGGCGGGCGGTCCCCGCGGATGGTCGCGACCATGTCGAGCGTGCGCCGGGTCGCCCGCACGTCGTGGGCCCGGAACACGCGCGCGCCCAGCCAGGCGGCGACCGCGGTCGCGGCGAGCGTGCCCTCGAGCCGCTCCTCCGCGGGCAGGTCGAGGGTCTCCCCCACGAAGTCCTTGCGGGAGAACGCCATCAGCACGGGGAAGCCCAGCGCCACGAGCGCCTCGGTCCGGCGCACCAGGTCCAGCGAGTGCCACGTGTTCTTGCCGAAGTCGTGCGTCGGGTCCACCAGGACGCTCGCCGGGTCGATGCCCAGCGACACGGCCCGCTGCGCCGCCGCTGAGAGCGTGCGGACCACGTCGTCGAGCACGCCGTCGGGGTACTCCACGCGGAACGGGTCGGTGCGCGGGCGGGCGCCCCCGGTGTGCGAGCAGACGATGCCGAGGCCGCGCTCGGCGGCGACCTCCATGAGCACGGGGTCGTGCCCGGCCCAGGTGTCGTTGATCAGGTCGGCACCCTCGTCGGCGGCCGCCCGGGCCACCTCCGCCCGCCAGGTGTCGACGCTGACCAGCAGGTCGGGGAAGCGCGCGCGGACCCGCCTGACCAGCGGAATCACCCGCGCGATCTCCTCGTCGGCCTCGACGCGCGGACCGCGGCCGGCCCGCACGCCGCCCAGGTCGACGATGTCGGCGCCCTCGTCGACCGCGCGCGCGACCGCGTCGTCGGCCGCGGCGTCGTCGTACCGCGCGGGGGCGTAGAACGAGTCCGGGGTGCGGTTGACCACGGCCATCACGACCGGTCGGTCGGGCCCCAGCTCGCGCCCACCGAGCCGCAGCACGGCGCCCGCCGGCGGCGTCGTCACCGGTGCGAGCCCTCGGCCGCCTGCTGCGCGCGGGCCGTCTCGGCCGCGGCGGCCTCCTCCTCCGCCCGCAGCTGCGCGCCGCGCTCCAGCACGATCTCGACGGCCTCCTCGGCGGTGTCGACGACCTTGAGCAGCTCCAGGTCGGCGGCCGAGATCATGCCGCGCTCCAGCACGGAGCTGCCGACCCAGTCGATGAGTCCCTGCCAGTAGTCGCGGCCGACCAGCACGATCGGGAAGCTGATCACCTTGTGGGTCTGCACCAGCGTGAGTGCCTCGAAGAGCTCGTCGAACGTGCCGAACCCGCCGGGCATGACGACGAAGCCCTCGGAGTACTTCACGAACATCGTCTTGCGAGCGAAGAAGTAGCGGAAGTTCACGCCGAGCTCGACGTAGTCGTTCATGCCCTGCTCGAACGGCAGCTCGATCCCGAGCCCGACCGACAGCCCGCCGGCCTCGAGGGCCCCGCGGTTGGCGGCCTCCATGATGCCCGGGCCGCCGCCGGTGATGACCGCGTAGCCGGACTCGACCAGCAGCCGCGCGACCTCCATGCCCGTGGCGTAGTCCGGGTGGTCGGCGGGCACGCGGGCGGAGCCGAACACGCTCACCGCCGGGCCCACCTCCGCGAGCGCGCCGAAACCCTCCACGAACTCGCTCTGGATCCGCATGACCCGCCACGGGTCGCCGTGCACCCAGTCGGCCCCGCCCGGGCCGCTCAGCAGGCGCTGGTCGGAGGTGGTCTTCGGGATCTGCTGCCCGCGCAGCAGCACCGGGCCCTTGCGGTACCCGTGCCCCGGGGCGGACAGTCCGTCGTCGCTCATGCGCCGACTCTAGGTCGCCCGCGCGGTCGTCGAGGCCGAGTCTCGGCCCGACACCGCACCTTCACCTCACGCGGTGAGCCACGCCCGCAGCGCCGCGTGGGCGGTGGTGATCTGGTCCACCGGGCAGTGCTCGTCCTGCGTGTGCGCGAGCAGCGGGTCGCCGGGGCCGAAGTTGACGGCGGGCACCCCCAGCTCGGAGAACCGGGCCACGTCCGTCCAGCCGTACTTGGCGGCCGGCTCGCCGCCCGTGACCGCGAGGACGACCCGCGCGAACTCCTGCGCGGCGGGGTCGTCGAGGCCCGGGCGAGCGCCCGGCGCGGCGTCGGTGAGCACCACGTCGAACCCGTCGAACAGCTCGCGCACGTGTGCGGTCGCTTGCTCGACGCTCGCCGACGGCGCGAACCGGTAGTTCACCGTGACGACGCACGCGTCGGGGATGACGTTCGCCGCCGTGCCGCCCGAGATGAGGACGGCGTTCAGGCTCTCGCGGTAGACCAGCCCGTCGACCTCGACCGAGGCGGGGCGGTAGGCCTCGAGCCGGCGGAGCACCTCGCCCGCGGCGTGGATCGCGTTGCGGCCCATCCAGGCACGCGCCGAGTGGGCGGCGACCCCCGTGAGCCGCACCTCCGCCCGCAGAGTGCCGTTGCAACCGCCCTCGAGCCCGCCGTTCGTCGGCTCGCACAGCACCGCGAAGTCGCCCACCACCCAGTCGGGGTGCTCGCGGACCAGCCGCCCGAGGCCGTTGAGGTCCGCGGCGACCTCCTCGTGGTCATAGAACACCCAGGTGACGTCGTGGGTGGGCTCGGTCAGCTCGGCCGCCAGCGCGAGCTGCACGGCGACGCCGGCCTTCATGTCGACCGTGCCCCGGCCCCACAGCACGCCGTCGACCAGGCGCGTCGGCAGGTTGTCGCTGATCGGCACGGTGTCCAGGTGGCCCGCGACGACGATCCGCCGCGGCCGGCCGAGCCGGGTGCGGGCGACCACCGCGTCGCCGTCCCGGAGCACCTCGAGGTGCGGGAACGTCCGCAGGGCGGCCTCGACGGCGTCGGCGATCGCGCGCTCGTCGCCGCTCTCCGACGGCAGGTCGCAGAGGGCGCGCGTGAGGGCCACGACGTCGGAGCGCAGGTCGAGAGTGTTCACGCCGCGACCCTAGCCCGCCCGCTGGTTGACCTAGGGTTGTCGCCATGACTGCACGGACGGCCTGGGGCTTCGGCCTGGCCACGGTGACCGACGACGGCGCCACCCTCGACGTCTGGTACCCCTCGCCGGCCCTGGGATCGCCCGCCGACGACGCCACCGCACCCGCCGACCTCACCGCCGCCGAGCGCGTCGACGAGGCCCGGGGGGTCCGCGTCGAGGTCGTGCTCACGGTCGCGGACCTCGACGCCCCGCCGGCGGGCACCGCCGACGCCTACCTGCGGCTCCACCTGCTCTCGCACCGGCTGGTGCCGCCCCACGGCCAGAACCTCGACGGCCTGTTCGGCGCCCTGCCCAACGTGGTGTGGACCGACCGCGGGCCGTGCGCCGTCGAGGGCTTCGAGCAGACCCGCGCGCGCCTCCGCGCCACCACGGGGGTCCCCGTGACCGTGCTCGGCGTCGACAAGTTCCCGCGGATGGTCGACTACGTCATCCCCTCCGGCGTGCGGATCGCCGACGCCGACCGCGTCCGCCTCGGCGCCCACCTCGCGGCCGGCACGACCGTCATGCACGAGGGCTTCGTCAACTTCAACGCCGGCACGCTGGGCACCTCGATGATCGAGGGCCGCGTCTCGGCCGGCGTCGTCGTCGGCGACGGGTCGGACATCGGCGGCGGCGCCTCGATCATGGGCACCCTCTCGGGCGGCGGGCGCGAGGTGGTGTCGATCGGTCGGCGCACGCTGCTGGGCGCCAACGCCGGCGTCGGCATCCCCCTCGGCGACGACTGCGTGGTCGAGGCCGGGCTCTACGTCACCGCCGGCACCAAGGTCGCGCTGGTCGGCTTCGGGGACACCCCGCGCGTGGTGAAGGCCCGCGAGCTGGCCGGCCGCGACGGCGTCCTGTTCCGCCGCAACTCGCTGACCGGCGGCGTCGAGGCCGTCGCGCGCGCCGGCTCGGGCGTGCAGCTCAACACCACGCTGCACGCCAACGAGTGAACGCTCGACGCCGGCGCCGCGCCCGCCGCACCGGGTGCGCCCTCGTCCTGGCGCTCGTGGTGCTGGTGGCCGGGGTGGCTGCCGTCGTCGTCGCCCTCGCGCGCTCGCACCCGTCGCCCCCCGCCGCCGAGCGGTGCGTCGCGGAGGTGGACGGCACCAAGTGGTCCCTGTCCCCCGACCAGGCGCAGAACGCCGCGCTCATCGCCGCGATCGGCGTCCAGCGCGGGCTGCCCGCCCGCGCCGTGACGATCGCCCTGGCCACGGCGTTGCAGGAGTCCAAGCTGGTCAACGTCACGCACGGCGACCGCGACTCGCTCGGCCTGTTCCAGCAGCGGCCCTCGCAGGGCTGGGGCACCGAGGCGCAGGTGCAGGACCCGGTCTACGCCACCGGCCGGTTCTACGACGGCCTGGTCACCATCGCCGGCTACGAGGACCTGCCGATCACCGAGGCCGCGCAGGCCGTCCAGCGGTCCGGCTTCCCCGAGGCGTACGCCCAGCACGAGGCCCGCGCCCGCGCCTGGGCCTCCGCCCTCTCGGGCTGGTCCCCCGCGATCCTCACCTGCCGCCTGCACGACGCCGACCCCGCCGCCGCGTCGGCCGACGCCGTCACCGCCCGCGTGCAGCGGGACCTCGGGCCGCTGGCCGTCGCCCCCGACGCGACCGGCGCGCTCGTGGTCGATACCACCACGCTCGGGGCCGACGCCGACCGCGCGCGGCTCGACTGGGCGGTCGCGCAGTGGGCGGTGGCCGTCGCGCACCCTTTGCAGATCACGGCCGTCGACGTCGCCGACCAGACCTGGGACCGGGCGACCACCACCTGGGCGCCGGCCAGCGGCGACCCGCTGCCCGCGGGGTCCGTGCGGATCACCCTCGCGAGCTAGCTAGCGGGCGTCGAGCTCCACGTAGTCGCGCTCTGTTGCCCCCGTGTAGATCTGCCGCGGACGGCCGATCTTCGTCTGCGGGTCGGTCATCATCTCGCGCCACTGGGCGATCCAGCCGGGCATGCGGCCGAGGGCGAAGAGCGGCGTGAACATCTCGTCGGAGAAGCCCATCGCCTTGTAGATGAGACCGGTGTAGAAGTCGACGTTCGGGTAGAGCTTGCGCGAGATGAAGTAGTCGTCGGACAGCGCGATCTCCTCGAGCCCCATCGCGAGGTCGAGCAGCTCGTCGTTGTGCCCGAGGGCCTCGAGCACGGAGTCGGCGCTCTTCTTCACGATCGCCGCGCGGGGGTCGTAGTTCTTGTACACGCGGTGCCCGAACCCCATGAGGCGGACGCCGGGCTCCTTGTCCTTCACGCGCTTCATGAAGTCGGTGGCGTCGCCGCCGTTGGCCTGGATCTCCGTGAGCATCTTCAGCACGGCCTCGTTGGCGCCGCCGTGCAGGGGGCCGGACAGCGCGTTGATGCCGGCCGCGACGGACGCGTAGAGGTTGGCGTGGCTGGAGCCGACGATCCGCACGGTCGACGTGGAGCAGTTCTGCTCGTGGTCGGCGTGCAGGATGAGCAGCTGGTCGAGGGCCGCGACCACCTTGGGGTCCGGGTCGTACTGCTGGTACGGGACCGCGAAGGTCATGCGCAGGAAGTCCTCGACGTACCCGCGCGAGTAGTCCGGGTACAGCAGCGGCTCACCCTTGGACGCGCGGTGCACGTACGACGTGATGGTCCGCGTCTTGGCCAGGATCAGCACCGTGGCCAGCTCGACCGTCTCGGGGTCGAACGGGTCGAGCGACTCCGGGTAGAACGTGGACAGCGCGTTGATCGCGGACGACATCACCGCCATCGGGTGCGCGTTGCGCGGGAACGTGCCCATGAAGGTGCGGAAGTCCTCGTGCACCAGCGTGTGGCGGTTGACCCGCTCCTCGAACGCCTCGAGCTCGGCGGGCGTCGGCAGCGCGCCGTGGATCAGCAGGTACGCGACCTCGAGGAAGGTGGAGTGCTCGGCCAGCTGCTCGATGGGGTACCCGCGGTAGCGCAGGATGCCCTCGTCGCCGTCGATGTAGGTGATCTTCGACTCGCAGGACGCGGTGTTCATGAAGCCCGGGTCGACCGTGACCATGCCGGTGTCGCGGAGCAGCGAGGAGACGACGATGCCGTCGTTGCCCTCGGTCGCGGTCACGATCGGCAGGTCTTTCGACTGCCCGTCGACGATCAGCTGGACCGGCGCGGTGACGACGTCCGACATGGTGTTCCTCTCCTGCGACGCCCGTCCTGGCGGGGTTGTCCCGCGCGTCCGGTCGTCGGCGACTGAGCCTGCTACGCCGGCCGGGCCTTGCGCGTGCGTGCCCTCGTTGGCGTGGATCGACGGTACCTGCGCGGAACGTTCCGTGACCAATCCTCGACGAGACGTTGGTCCTGGTGTGACCACGATCACAGGGGGTCGTTCACGCCCCCGACAAGCGTGCCGCGGCCTCGGCGATCCGCTCGTCCGAGGCCGTGAGCGCCACTCTCACGTGCTCGCCGTCACCGTAGAACGCACCCGGCGCGACGAGGATCCCGAGACCCGCCAGGTCCGCGACCGTGGCCCAGCTGTCCTGGCCGCCGGCCTCGGGCCGCACCCACAGGTACAGCCCCGCGTGCGAGCGGTCGACGGCGTAGCCCGCGCTCTCGAACGCCCCGCGCAGCACCCGACGCCGGCGCCCGTAGACGGCCCGCTGCGCGGCGACGTGCTCGTCGTCGGACAGCGCCGCGGTGGTCGCCGCCTGCACCGGGCCGGGCACGATCATGCCCGCGTGCTTGCGCACCTCGAGCAGCCGCGCGACCAGGACGGGGTCGCCCGCGACGAACGCCGCCCGGTAGCCCGCGAGGTTCGACTGCTTGGACAGCGAGTACACCGCGAGCAGGCCCGTGAGGTCGCCGCCGGTGACGCGGGGGTCGAGGATGCTCGGCACGCCGGACGACGCCCACGGCTCGTCCCAGGCCAGCTCGGCGTAGCACTCGTCGGACGCGACGACGACCGGCCGGGCCGACGCGCGCGCCGCGTCGACCACCGCGCGCAGCTGCTCGACCCCGAGCACCGACCCGTCGGGGTTGCCCGGGGAGTTGAGCCAGACGAGCCGCACGTCGCCCCCGGGGATCCGCGCGGCGGGGTCGTCGGTCGGCTCGGGCGTCGCGCCCGCGAGCCGCGCGCCCACGTCGTACGTCGGGTAGGCCGCCGACGGGTGCAGGACGACGTCGCCGGCGCCGAGGCCCAGCAGCGACGGCAGGAACGCGACCAGCTCCTTGGACCCGACCGTCGGCAGCACGGCCGCCGGGTCGAGCCCGCGGACGCCGCGCCGGCGGGCGAACCAGTCGACCACGGCCTGCCGCAGCGCGGGCGTGCCGTGCGTCGTCGGGTAGCCGGGTGAGTCCGCCGCCGACGCCAGGGCCTCGCGGACGACCTCGGGGGTCGGGTCCACGGGAGTGCCCACCGACAGGTCGACGATGCCGCCCGGGTACGCACGAGCGCGCTCGGCGAACGGCGTCAGCGTGTCCCAGGGAAAGTCCGGCAGCGCGCCGGTCAGCAGGCCCACCGGGGCGGGGTCAGTCGCCGTGCACGCGCAGCGGCAGCGTCGCGATGATCGGGTGGTCCTTGTCGATCTCACCCATCTTCGCGGCACCGCCCGGCGAACCGAGGTCGTCGAAGAACTCGACGTTCGCCTTGTAGTACTCGGTCCACTGCTCCGGGACGTCGTCCTCGTAGTAGATGGCCTCGACCGGGCAGACCGGCTCGCACGCGCCGCAGTCCACGCACTCGTCCGGGTGGATGTACAGCGATCGCTTGCCCTCGTAGATGCAGTCCACGGGACATTCCTCGATGCACGCCTTGTCCTTGACGTCCACGCAGGGCTCGGCGATCACATACGTCACGGTCGGTCCTCCACAGGCCAGGGGTGCTTCTAGTATCGCTCACATGCACCGGCCCGCGACGCGCTGTCCACGACGGGGGTCCAGGTGAGCGCGGACGGGTGGCGCGACTGGTCGCCCGGGGTGCGCGTCGTGGTGCGCCGCCTCCGCGACGACCTGCCGGCGGCCCACCCCGAGCACCCCGACCTGCACGTCCCCCGTCACACCGACGTGCTCGGGGAGCTGCTCGAGGTCGACGACGACGGCGTCCTGGTGCGCACCCGGAAGGGCGACGTGCGGGTGCCCGCCCGCGACATCGTGCTCACCAAGCTGGTGCCGCCCGCGCCCGTCGGCCGACGTCGCCGGCCGACGGACGCGTAGCTACGGCGTCGCGCCCGGGGTGGGCGCGGGACCGCAGACGATCTTGTTCTGCGGCTTGTAGCGCCACGAGTTCGACTCGGTCTTCTTCAGCTCGCCGTTCAGGTACGTCTTGCGCGTGACCGTCACGGAGAAGCCCGGGTTGCCCGCCGACGACGCCTCGCAGGTGGGCGACTGGGAGTACACCGTGGTCGGCGCGACGACGCCCGAGCGGGGGCTCGTGATCGACTCGACCGTCCAGTACTTGGTGCTCCACACCCGGACGTAGACCCGGCCGCCGCTCACCCACGCCTGGACCAGCGCGCCGTAGGGCGTGTTGTTCTTCCAGCGCATGTCGAGCGTCCCGGTGAAGATCGTCGCCTCGCGACCCTCGGGGTACCGGGCGAACCACTCGCTGTGCGGGCGGTGCTCGATGTCCTCGAAGCCGGCCAGGAACGCGGCGTTGTAGGTGGTGGTCGAGATCTGGCTCAGGCCGCCGCCCCACGCGTCGGTGTGCTCGCCGCTCACGATCGCGCCGGCCTCGACGAAGCCGTGCGCCGCGTCGATCGGACCGAGCGCGTCCGTCAGGCTGAACGTCTCGCCGGGGCGGATCAGCGTGCCGCTGATCTTGCTCGCGCCGTTCGTGATGTTGATGGTGCGGCGAGGCTCGCTGGTCAGCGGGGTGGAGAACTCCGAGACGATCTCCTTGACGCCCAGCGCCTCGAGCTCGGCGGTCGACTGCGACGGGTCGGCCTGGACCAGCTCGACGTGCGCCGTCCGGTCGCTGCCCGTGGCGGACGTCATGACGGATGCGGCGAGCGCCTCCGGGTCCAGGGTGGTCCCCGGCGTGCCCGGGACGATCACCGGCGCGTCGTTCTGGAACTCGAAGTGCGCGTCTGCGGACGCGGTCAGCAGGTCGGGCAGCTGCTCGAGCACCGCGGCCGACAGTCCCTCGCCGTTCATCTGGAGCACCAGGTTGCCGTCCGTCGGCACGAACGCGGCGTTGGCCGCCAGCGTCGCCGTGTCGAGCATCGCGATCTGGTCGGTGACGTTGACGGACACCGGGCCCGACGTCACCTTCTGCGCCTCGACCAGCGCGGCGTCGGTCTCCGCCTGCGTGATGTCCGGGTCGGTGGTCACCGTCGGCAGCTCGATCGGCCGGGCCGCGGTGAGCCAGTCGGCGCTCAGCACGTCGGCCGCGCCGCTCTGGTCCAGGTCCCAGCCGTCCACCGCGGCGGTCGACTGCGCCGTGCCGTCGACGAACACGATCGTGCCGTCCACCGGTGCCAGCGCCAGCGACGTGCCCAGGTCGCCCAGCGCGGCCTTCAGCGCCTTGTCGTCGACCGACGTCACCGGCTTCTGCTCGCCGACGCCGACGATGTGCTGCCAGAGCCGCTTCGGCTCCCCCAGGTTCACGCCCGTGAGCCTGTTCACGGTCGCCTGCGAGTCGAACGCCAACCCGGCCGCGGCGGGGTCGATCGTCGCCTGCGCGTCGTTCGCCACCACCTCGATCGGCTTGGTCGTGGCGTCCGACAGCTCGCTGTCCAGGCGTGCGACGGCGTCCTCCGACGACAGCCCGCCGATGTCCACGCCGGCCACCGTCGCGCCGCGGGGCACCCGCTCGGCGAACGCGTAGGACGCGCCGACGTACGCCGCGGCGAGCACGACCACCACGCCCAGCGCGATGAGGAGGCGCTTGGGCCAGCGGCGCTTGCCGTCCTCGGGCTCGAACACGTCGAGCGGCGACGGCTTGCGGTCCGACGGCGGGACCGGGCCCGACGGGATCGGACCCCTCGGCGCTGCAGCGGCGGCGGCACCGGCGGCCGCGGCCGGCGGCACCGGGCCGGA
>NZ_JBGFQZ010000045.1:0-15592 GCF_041295535.1 Cellulomonas sp. ICMP 17802
GGTGCGGGCGGGACCACGGGTGCCGGCTCCGGTGCGGGCGGCGGCACGGGGTCCGGCGCCGTCGGCGGTTCGATCGAGCCGGCGTCGGGACCGCTCGCCGGCACGACCGGCTCGGCCGCCTTCGCGGGCTCGTCGTCGCGCGGCGGGGTACCGCCGGGGTTCTCGCTCATGCGTGGCCTCCCTGGTCACAGGGCGATCGTCGCCCACGCGGTCAGCGAACCGGGGGCGGAGGGCGCCTGTCAAGGAACCGGGCCTTCCGGGCATGTCGATGGGGTGCCGAACCGCCCGGCGGGGTGGCCCGCGCGTCGGTAGGCTGCGCGTGCCGTCACGCCGCCGGCCAGGGACGAGGAGCGAGCCACGATGTCGTACGAGCCCCACCAGAGCCCGCCCCCGAACGGCGCCGACCAGGACCGCACGTGGGGCGTGCTCGCGCACCTCGGCGGCATCCTCGCGTACGTCTGGGCGGGCTGGCTGCCCGCCCTCGTCATCTGGCTGGTGCACCGCGAGAAGGGCGGCACAGCCGCGGCCGAGGCCCGGGTCGCCCTCAACTTCCAGCTCACGGTCCTGATCGGGCTGATCGTCTGCGCGGTCGTGCGCGCCATCCCGGTCATCGGCATCGTGGGCTGGTTGGGCTTCATCGCACTGAGCCTGGCCAGCCTGGTCCTGAGCATCGTGGCCGCGCTCGCCGTCCAGCGCGGGGGCTCGTACCGCTACCCGTACAGCCTGGAGCTCGTGCGCTGAGGCTCAGCCCGCGAGGGTCCGCACCACCGCGTCGGCCAGCAGGCGGCCGCGCCGCGTGAGCACCACCCGGCGCCCTCCGGTCGCGGCGCGACCGTCCACCAGGCCGTCGGCGACGAGCCCCGCCACGGACGGGCGCGCCTGGGCCGGCAGGGCGTCCAGCGGCAGCCCGGACGCCAGCCGGACGCCGAGCATCAACCGCTCGAGCACCGCGCCGTCGCCCGTGACGGTCTCCCGCCCGGCGGCGGGGCTCAGACCCCGGTCGAGCCGGTCGGCGTACGCCCGCGGGTGCTTGACGTTCCACCACCGCACCCCGCCGACGTGGCTGTGCGCGCCCGGGCCGATCCCCCACCAGTCGTCGCCGCGCCAGTAGCTGAGGTTGTGCCGGCACGCGTCGGCGGGCGTCCGGGCCCAGTTGCTCACCTCGTACCAGTGCAGCCCGGCCGCCTCGAACAGGTCGTCGGCCAGCTCGTACTTGGCGGCCTGGTCGTCGCCGTCCGGGAGCTCGAGCTCGCCGCGGCGGACCTGCACGGCCATCCGGGTGCCGGCCTCGACCACCAGCGCGTACGCCGAGACGTGGTCGACGCCCGTGGCCAGCGCCGCCTCGACGCTGGTCCGCCAGTCGTCGAGCGACTCGCCCGGCGTGCCGTAGATCAGGTCGAGCGACACGGCCAGGCCGGCATCCTGGGCCCACCGGACCACGTCCGGGATCCGTCGCGGGTCGTGCGTGCGGTCGAGCGTGGCCAGCACGTGCGGCACCGCCGACTGCATGCCGAACGAGACGCGCGTGAACCCGGCCCCGGCCAGGGCCTCCAGCGACTCGGGCGTCACCGAGTCGGGGTTGGCCTCGGTGGTCACCTCGACGTCGTCGGCGAGCCCCCACGCGCCGCGGACGCCGCCGAGCATCCGCGCGAGGTCCGGGACCGAGAGGACGGTCGGGGTGCCGCCGCCGACGAACACCGTGCTGACCGGCCTGCGCGGCAGGATCCCGGCCGCGAGCTCGATCTCCTTCAGCGCCGTGTCCGCGTACGCGTGCTGGCTCGCCCCGCCGCCCAGCTCGGTCGCGGTGTACGTGTTGAAGTCGCAGTACCCGCAGCGGACCGTGCAGAACGGCACGTGCAGGTAGACGGCGAACGCGCGTTCGTCGGCACCCTCGAACGCCGACGGCGGCAGGGCGCCGTCGTCGGGCGCCACGTCTCCCTCGGGGAGGGCGGGACTCACTTCTTCTTCGCGTCCTTGCCGCCGGCGGACCCCGCGGGCTCGCTCGAGAGCGCGGCGATGAAGGCCTCCTGCGGCACGTCGACCCGGCCGATCGTCTTCATGCGCTTCTTGCCCTCCTTCTGCTTCTCGAGGAGCTTGCGCTTGCGGGTGATGTCGCCGCCGTAGCACTTGGCCAGGACGTCCTTGCGGATGGCCCGGATCGTCTCGCGCGCGATGATCCGGGCGCCGATGGCCGCCTGGATGGGCACCTCGAACTGCTGGCGCGGGATGAGGTCCTTGAGCTTGGCCGTCATCATCACGCCGTACGCGTAGGCCTTGTCCTTGTGCACGATCGCGCTGAACGCGTCGACCGTCTCGCCCTGGAGCAGGATGTCGACCTTCACCAGGTCGGCCACCTGGTCGCCGATGCGCTCGTAGTCGAGGCTCGCATACCCGCGGGTCTTGGACTTCAGCTGGTCGAAGAAGTCGAACACGATCTCGGCCATCGGCAGCACGTAGCGCAGCTCGACGCGGTCCTCGGACAGGTAGTCCATGCCCTGCAGCTCGCCGCGCTTGGTCTGGCAGAGCTCCATGATCGCGCCGATGAACTCGGACGGGGACAGGATCGTCGCCTTGACCATCGGCTCGTTGACGTCGCCGATCTTGCCGACGGGGAACTCGCTCGGGTTGGTGACCGTGACCACGGTCTTGTCCTCGAGGGTGACCTCGTAGACGACGTTGGGCGCGGTCGAGATGAGGTCGAGGTCGAACTCGCGCTCGAGGCGCTCGCGCACGATCTCGAGGTGCAGCAGGCCGAGGAAGCCGACGCGGAACCCGAAGCCGAGCGCGACAGAGGTCTCGGGCTCGTAGTTGAGCGCCGCGTCGTTGAGCTTCAGCTTGTCCAGCGCGTCGCGCAGGATCGGGTAGTCGGTGCCGTCGATCGGGTACAGACCGGAGAACACCATCGGCTTCGGGTCGGAGTACCCGCCGAGCGCGTGCGCGGCCGGCTTGCTCGCGTTGGTGACGGTGTCGCCGACCTTCGACTGGCGCACGTCCTTCACGCCCGTGATGAGGTAGCCGACCTCGCCGACGCCCAGGCCCTTCGTCGGGACGGGCTCGGGCGAGATGACCCCGATCTCGAGCAGCTCGTGCGTCGCGCGGGTCGACATCATGACGATCTTCTCGCGCGGGTTGAGGTTGCCGTCGATGACCCGGACGTAGGTGACGACGCCGCGGTAGGTGTCGTAGACCGAGTCGAAGATCATCGCGCGGGCCGGGGCGTCCGCGTCGCCCGTGGGCGGCGGCACCAGCTCGACGATGCGGTCCAGCAGCTCGACGACGCCCGCGCCGGTCTTGCCCGACACCCGCAGGCAGTCCTCGGGCTCGCCGCCGATGAGCTTGGCCAGCTCCTCCGCGTACCGCTCGGGCTGGGCGGCCGGCAGGTCGATCTTGTTGAGCACCGGGATGATCGTCAGGTCGTTCTCGAGCGCGAGGTACAGGTTGGCCAGCGTCTGCGCCTCGATGCCCTGCGCGGCGTCCACCAGCAGCACGGCGCCCTCGCAGGCGGCCAGGGAGCGCGAGACCTCGTACGTGAAGTCGACGTGCCCGGGGGTGTCGATCATGTTGAGCGCGAACGCGTCGTCGCCGACGCCCCACGGCATGCGCACGGCCTGCGACTTGATGGTGATGCCGCGCTCGCGCTCGATGTCCATCCGGTCCAGGTACTGCGCGCGCATCGCCCGGGAGTCGACGACGCCGGTGAGCTGCAGCATGCGGTCGGCCAGCGTCGACTTGCCGTGGTCGATGTGCGCGATGATGCAGAAGTTGCGCAGCAGCTCCGGCGGGGTCGCCGCAGGGTGGATGCGCGACGCGGCGGCGGCACTCGGGATCGGGGACAAGCGGACTGCTCCTGGCGCTGGAGTCGGGCGGCGCGCACGGTGGCGCCTTCCCGACGGACGGTGACCGTGGTCAGCCTGTCGGCTGTCGGTGGTCGGTCCCACCATGGTCCCATGACGACGGACCGAACCGGCGCCCTCACCCTCCTCGACACCCTGGCCGGGCTCCAGGACGACTTCCTCACGACGATCCCCCGGGTCGACCCGGCCACGCGCGTGCCCTGGTGCGGCCGATGGCGCGTCACGGACCTCGTCGTCCACCTGGCGCGGATCCACCACTGGGCCGCGGGCCAGGCGAGCCGCACGCAGGAGACGCCGCTCGGCCGCGGCCCGTTCGTGCTCGAGCAGCTCTACGCCACGTGCGCGGCCGAGCTGCGGGACACGCTGACCGCCCTCGGCCCCGACGCCCGCGCGTGGACGCTCGTCGGGAACGGCCCGGCGTCGTTCTGGCACCGGCGGCAGACCCACGAGACCCTCGTCCACCTGTGGGACCTGCGCACCGCGGGCGGCCTGGGGCTCGAGGTCGAGCCCGCGCTGTGGGCGGACACGGTCGACGAGGTGGTCACGGTGATGCAGCCGCGGCAGGAGCGGATGGGCCGGATGGAGCCGCTCGCGGCCCCGATCGAGCTGGTCGCGGACGACGCCGGGCGCAGCTGGCTGCTCGGCGCGCCCACCGAGCCGGTCCCCTCCGCGACGGTCACCGGCCCGGCGGAGACGCTCGCCCTGCTGCTGTGGGGCCGGGCGAGACAGGACGATCCGCGCCTGGCGGTCTCCGGCGACGCCGCGGCGCTGGCGGACGCCCTGGGCCGCCGCCTGACCCCGTGACCGTCAGGCCTCGCGCGTGATCCGGACCTGGACCTCGGCCTCCTGCGTGCCCGCCCCGGCGTAGATGCCTCGCAGCGGCGGCACGTCGTCGTACGACCGGCCCCGGGCCAGGACCACGTGGTGGTCGCCCGCGATGACCCGGTTGGTCGCGTCGTAGGCCACCCACTCGCCCACCCACCACTCGACCCACGCGTGCGAGTCGCCCAGCACGGTGGAGCCGATCGGCGCCGTGGAGTCCGGGTGCAGGTAGCCGGACACGTACCGCGCGGGGATGCCGATCGACCGCAGCGCGCCCGTGACCAGGTGCGCGATGTCCTGGCACACGCCCGCCCGCGCGGTCCACGCCTCCGAGGCCGGGGTGTGCACCGTGGTGACGCCGGGGATGTACTCCATCTCGTCGCGCAGCGCGTCAGCCACCGCGAGCGCGGCCTCGGCCGGCTCCTTGTCGGCCGCGACCCGGCGGGCCAGCTCGACCACGTCGTCGGGCGGCGCGGTGGTCCGCGTGTCGGTGAGGAACTCCGCCAGCCGGTCGCGCAGCTCCGCGCCGCGCAGCGTGTCCCAGCCCGCCGGCGACCGCAGCGGGCCGCGGTCCGCCACCTCGACCAGGTGCTCGGCCGTGACGACCATCGACTCGTGCGGCGTGAGCACCTCGAACGCGGTCACGGCGGTGCCCCAGTAGTCCCGGTACTCGTGCCAGCCGGTGTGCGGCTGCACGTCGAGCCGGGTCTCGAGCACGGTCTGCCCGTGCTGCGACACGGGCGTCATGCGCGCCTCGTTGTACGACGCCAGCACCGCGCTGGCGTACCGGAACGTCGACGTGTGCACCACGCGCAGCCGGCTCACAGTGCCTCTCCTACCCAGTTGGTCGAGGACGCGCTCGGGAAGTACCGCCCCCGGATGGCGTCGGACGCGGCGGAGCAGGCGCGCTGCACCCGCTCCATCTCCTTGGGCAGCTTGTCGAGCACCTCGATCAGCGGCCGGTACTCGAGGTTGGTGCGGACGTACCCGATGTGCCGGCGCGCGTCGTCGACCGCCGACCGGTCCGACGTCCCCTCCAGCGCCGTCAGGCAGGCCTCGGCCTGGTTCAGCGCGAACACGATGGACCGGGGGAACAGCTGGTCGGTGAGCAGGAACCCGGCGGCGCGCTCGTCGGACGCGGCCCCCCGGTACATGCGCAGGAAGGCCTCGTGCGCGCCGCACGAGCGCAGCAGGGTGGTCCAGCTGGGACCGGCCGACCCGGCGAGCGCGCGCGTGGTGAGCAGGCGCGCCGTCATGTCGGCCCGCTCGATGGACCGGCCGAGCACCATGAAGTTCCAGGTGTCGTCGCGCGAGGTCGCGGAGTCGGTGATGCCCGAGACCACGGCGGCACGCTCCCGGACCCAGGTGAAGTAGTCGTGCGGCCGCAGCGGGCGCATGTGCGACGGCAGCTGGTTCCAGGTGGCGTTCAGGCTCTCCCACAGCTCGGTGGAGATGGTCTCGCGCGCCCGCCGGGCGTTCTCCCGCGCGGAGACCAGCGAGCCGGCGATGGACGACGGCGCGAACCGGTCGTACGCCAGCATGTCGAGCACGTACTCGCGGCCGACCTCGACGTGCGCGGGCGGGGCGGCCCGGTCCATGACGGACAGGAGCGACCGGCAGGCGAGGTCCTCCTCGGCCCACGGGTCCTCGAGCAGGATCTGCACGTGCACGTCGAGCAGGCGGGCGGTGTCGTCCGCGCGCTCGACGTACCGCCCGATCCAGAACAGGGACTCCGCGATCCGGCTCAGCACGAGGCACCTCCGGCGGGGAACGAGAGGTCCTGTTGCTGCTGCTGCATCACCTGGGCGCGCTGGTCGCTCGGGTTGGAGTCGATGGGCACCGCGGAGTCCTGCGAGACGGCCTGCGGGCTGTCGGTCTCGTGCCGGACCGCCCGGCGCGGCACCGCACCCCCGAGCACCCACGTGTCCTTCGACCCGCCGCCCTGGGAGGAGTTGACCACCAGCTCGCCCTCGGGCAGCGCGACGCGCGTGAGGCCGCCGGGGAGCACGAAGACCGACTCGCCGTCGTTGACTGCGAACGGTCGCAGGTCGGTGTGCCGGGGCCGCAGCTGGTCGTCGATGAGCGTCGGCACGGTGGACAGCTGGACCACGGGCTGCGCGATCCAGCCGCGCGGGTCGTCCCGCAGCCGCACCCGGAGCTGGGCGAGCTCCGCCGCGGACGCCTTGGGCCCGACCACCAGGCCCTTGCCGCCCGAGCCGTCGACGGGCTTGACCACGAGCTCGTCCAGCCGGTCCAGCACCTCCTCCAGCGCGTCCGGCTCCTCGAGCCGCCACGTGTCGACGTTGCTCAGGATCGGCTGCTCGCTCAGGTAGTACCGGATGAGGTCGGGCACGTAGGTGTAGACGAGCTTGTCGTCGGCGACGCCGTTGCCCACCGCGTTCGCGATGGTGACGGTGCCGTTGCGGGCGCACGTCATCAGGCCGGGGCTGCCCAGGTAGGAGTCGTTGCGGAACACGACGGGGTCCAGGTAGTCGTCGTCCACGCGCCGGTAGATCACGTCGACGCGGCGGCGGCCCTGCGTCGTGCGCATCCACACGCGCCCGCCCGCGCAGAAGAGGTCGCGACCCTCGACCAGCTCCACCCCCATCATGCGGGCCAGCAGCGAGTGCTCGTAGTACGCGCTGTTGAAGACGCCCGGCGTGAGCACGACCACGGTCGGCTCGTCGACGCCCGACGGCGCGGCGGCGGTGAGGGCGGCGAGCAGCCGGCGGGGGTAGTCGGCCACGGGCCGGATCCGCAGCGCGGCGAACAGCTCCGGGAACGTCTGCGCCATCGCCCGGCGGTTCGACAGCACGTAGCTCACGCCGCTGGGCACCCGCACGTTGTCCTCGAGCACCCGCCAGCCGCCGAGGCTGTCGCGCACGAGGTCGATGCCCGACACGTGCACCCGGACGCCGTTGGGCGGGTTGATGCCCCGCGCCGCGCGCAGGAAGTTCGTCGACGAGACGACGACGCTGCGCGGGATCACGCCGTCGGCGATCGCCCGCTGCGGGCCGTAGACGTCCGCGAGGAACGCCTCGAGCGCGCGGACCCGTTGGGCCACGCCGGGCGCGACGTGCTCCCACTCGTCCCCGGCCAGCACGCGCGGCACCACGTCGAGCGGGAACGGCCGCTCCTCGCCGGCGAAGTCGAAGGTGACGCCCTGCGCGAGGTACGACCGGGCGAGCGTCTCGGCCCGGGCCCGCAGCTCACCGGCGCTGAGCTGCGCGAGCGCGCGGTGCAGCCCCTTGTAGGCCGCGCGCGAGCCGCCACCGTCGGGGTCGATCATCTCGTCCCACGCGGGACCGGTCGGGTAGTCGTCGAACAGGTCCGCCATGATCCGGACAGTATCCGCCCGGTGATAACGCCGCGTTACGTGGGGCGCGACCGGCGGGTCGGGGAGCGACACGGCCCGACTCACCCGGTGCGACCCGCGCCGGTACGGTCGAGGCCATGACCACCTCGGCCTGGGCCCGCCTGCGACGCGCGGTGCGCACGATCGCCGGCCTGGCCGGGACCACGGCCCCGCCGGCGGCGCCGGAGCGCGCGTCCACGCCGGCGCACGAGACCCTCCCCGACCACCGCGGCACCGTCCGCCTCGAGTACAGCCCGCATCCCGACGGCGACGCCGACCCGGGCGAGATCGTCTGGGGCTGGGTGCCCTACGAGGACGACCCGACCCGCGGGAAGGACCGCCCGGTGCTCGTCATCGGTCGCGACGGGCCGAACGTGCTCGGCGTGATGCTCACCAGCAAGGACCACTCGCGCGACGCGGCCCTCGAGGCCCGGCGCGGGAGGGTGTGGATGGACATCGGCGCCGGAGCCTGGGACCCGCAGCGCCGGCCCAGCGAGGTCCGGCTCGACCGCGTGCTGCGGCTCCCCCGGTCCGCGTTCCGCCGCGAGGGCGCGGTGGTGGACCGCGCGCTGTTCGACCGGGTAGCGGCCGCCCTGCGCCAGACCAACGGCTGGTGAGACGGATCACGGGGTTCGGCCGCAGGCCCCTCGCCTGCTAACATGGTCATTCGCGTGTCCGCCCGGGTCGGCGGGCACAAGCCCAGTTCCTCTCCGCGGGTATCCCCACGCCCTAGTCCCGGAGCTGTGCGCGCCCTCTAGACCTGTCAGATCGCTTCGGCGAACGCACAAGAGAGTCCACACGTGGCCAACATCAAGTCCCAGATCAAGCGCATCACCACCAACGAGAAGGCGCGTCTGCGCAACAAGTCGGTGAAGTCCGAGCTCAAGACGCACATCCGTCGCGTCCGCGAGGCCGTCGCCGGTGGCGACAAGGACGCCGCGTCGGTCGCCCTCGTCGAGGCGTCGCGCAAGCTCGACAAGGCCGTCTCCAAGGGCGTCATCCACGCCAACCAGGCCGCCAACAAGAAGTCGGCGCTGGCGAAGTCGGTCGGCACGCTCTGAGTCGTCCCTGAGCCTGCCGCTCGTCGGCCGGCCGGGCATCGTCCGAAGGCGTCATCCCGTCAGGGGTGGCGCCTTCGGTGCGTCACCGGCCGGAGCCGGCACGAGCGGCACCACCCGGACAGCAGTGAAGGCGTCACCCCCCCTGCGGGGTGACGCCTTCACTGTTCTCCGGCCCGATCAGGTGAGCGACCAGGTCTCCCAGGCGCTCAGCGGGATCGTGGGTCGGAAGCCTGCCTCGCGCAGCGCGCGGTCGTACGCCTGCGCCGCGGCGGCGCTGTCGCCGTGCATCGCGTACCGGTCCCCCAGGTCGCGCCAGGCCGACGCGGACTGGCGGGACGCGGACATCATGCCGAGCAGGTCGGCCGCGGACTCGTACGCCTGCGCCGCACCCGCGGTGTCGCCGCGGGCGTGCAGCGCGTCGCCACGGGAGAGCTGGGCGAACGCCGTCTCCAGCCGCGGCGGGGAGCCGAGGCGCTCGAGCGCCGCGGACGCGAACCGCTCCGCGGCGTCGACGTCACCGAGGAGCAGGTGCGCCCGCGAGCTCTCGACGTCGACCCGGGAGAGGTCGAGCTCGGAGCCCAGGACGGCCAGGTCGGGTGCCGCACGCTCGATCTGGTCGAGGGCCCCGCGGGGGTCGACCGGGTCCGAGCGCAGCAGCAGCCACGCGTAGTTGAGCCGCAGGCGCGGCAGGTCGCGGTCCGCCTCGCCCTCCGAGAGGAGCGCGAGCGCCCGCTCGGTGTAGCGCTGCGCGAGCTCGTAGTCGCGCCGCTGCTCGGCCACGAGCGCCGCGTTCCAGTACACGCTCCCCCGGCCGCGCGGCGTGCCCAGCGACTCCGCCAGCCGGACCAGCTCCGCCGCCCGGTGCGTGGCGTAGAGCAGGTCGCCGCGCTCGACGTAGGCCCACAGCACCGTGGACGCGAGCCGCAGGTGCTCGTCGGTCCCCGTGAGGTCCGCCGCCTCGAGCTCCGCCAGCGTCCGCTCGCCGACCTCGACGCTGCGGTGCAGGTCACCGGCCTCGAGGTACGACGCGACGAGCGCGTTGGCCAGCTTGGCGGACTCGACGTGGTGGGTCCGCGCCCGGGAGTCGGCCAGCAGCGGCTCGAGGATCGCCACCGACGACTCCAGGTCGCCCAGCACCTCGAACGCGTGCGCCAACGTGGTCAGCGCCTCCACGCGGACCGACGGCGAGACGATGTCGAGGTCGAGCGCCTCCAGCCGTCGACGGGCCCCGGCAGCGTCGCCCTGGGTCATGTCGAGCTTGGCGTAGTCGATCTCGAGCCGCGTGCGCGCCTCGTTGGGGCCGTCCTCGCCGTGCTTCAGATACTCGAGAGTCGTGCCCAGGCGGGTGGCCAGCACGGCGAGCGCGGAGTCGGTCGGTTCCCGATGACCCGCCTCGATCAGTGAGATGTAGCTGGGTGAGAAGGCGGACCCGGCGAGAGCCGTCTGGGAGAGCCCAGCGGCCAGCCGTGCCTCGCGTACCCGGTCAGCAATCGTGGTCATGGTCAGTCATTGTATGTGTGACGTCCCCCTGTTGCACCACCCCCCTTCGGAGGCGGCGTGTCTGTGCCCGGGCTGTGCCCCGGGGCCGAGATCACTCGACCAGACGGCAGCAGCCGCTGGCACCGCCGGTGGTGGGGCTGTCGCTGGTGCCGTCCGCGATGGCGGCCCCGGACGACAGCGTCAGGGTGCCGATGAAGGCGAGGGCGACGAGGGCGGACTTGAACGTTCTGGGCATGAGGAGTGCTCCTTGGACTGGCGCCGGCGATCCGGGGTGGTGCCCATGATGACGTGCGACCGGCGTGACGTCTCCAGGTTCGGACAGGTCCGACCCAGATCGGGTGAATGTTCATGTTCCGAGCGGCACCAGGATCGCCGCTCGAGAATTCCACCCGCAACTCGTCGGTTCACAGCGCCGAAGTTGTGATGTCATAGATGCCATGACACCGGACGACGCCGACGGGCGGCTCGCATATCTCGCGGCCGCAGTGGAGGACGCCATCCCGACTGCCCTCCGGCTGGAGTGGGCTCAGCGGATCTCCCACGAGCCGGTGCTCGTCGCGCGGCAGGGGATCTTCTCCGAGCACGGCCGTCCGTTCGCCTACCAGCTCTCCTTCCGGTCGCCGGACCAGCACACCGCGACGGCCGTCTCCTGGAGCCCGCACCAGCACGAACGGGCGACCGCGCACGTCTTCGGCGCCACCTTCGGGCGCGCCGACCTGGAGCACGTGGCGCACGGTCGCCTGCTGTTCGTCCGCTGCCCGCGCGCCTACCTGGTGGGCGACCTGCCCATCCCCCGCCGCCCGGACCGCCTCGTGATCGAGGTGAACGACGCCGTCACCGTCGACAACGCGGTGCTCACGGGCATCCGCCGGCTGCGCGAGGAGGGCTTCCGGATCGCGGTCCCCTCCTTCGTGAGCAACCCGAACCAGCGTCGGCTCCTGCCGCACGCGGACTTCGTCAAGATCGACGTCCGCGACCTCGACGTCGAGGGCCCGCCCGTCGTCCACCTCGCGCGCTCGTACGGCGCGCTGCTGGTCGCCGAGTACGTCGAGAGCCCGGACACCTTGCGCCACGCACGCGACCTCGGCTTCACGCTGTTCCAGGGCAACCTGCTCGAGCGCGCCGGGGTGCTGGACCGCGCCGGCGCGCGGCGCGTCAGTCTTTAGGGTCGCGCGAGACGCCACCGGTCACAGGCCGTTAGCCCGGTCGGGTGAACGGCGTCATAGACCGATGTCACACCCCTCTCATCAGGTGTGATCGCGCCCAGCGTCTCCCCCGCAGTCCCGTCCCGGCTGCCGATCGCGCGCCAACCCATCTGGACCATCGGCGGGCTGCTGTACGGCAACGAGTTCCTCTACCGGTCCCGCGAGGGGCTGCCTGCGCAGGTCGACCGCTGGGGCTCGGACCGCCAGGACGTGGCCACCGCGTCGGTGCTCGACGTCCTGTTCGGCGACGGCCCTCCGACCAGCGAGACGTTCGCGTTCGTCAACGTCACGCGCTCGTTCCTGGTCGACGACCGGCTGCTCCCGGCCCACGCCGACCGCCTGGTGCTCGAGGTCGTCGAGTCGGTGGAGGCCGACGCCGCGGTGCTCGCGGGGCTCGGCCGCCTGCGGTCCCGGGGCTACCGGATCGCGATCGACGACTTCGCCGCCGAGCCGGACCAGCTGGCGATGATGCCGTACGCCGACTTCGTGAAGATCGACTGCCGCGACGTGCACCGGCTCGGCACGGGCCTCGTGCAGCTGGCCCGCCGGCACGGCGCGACCCTCGTCGCGGAACGCGTCTCGGACCTCGGGCTCGTCGAGGAGTGCCGCACCCTCGGGTTCGACCTGCTGCAGGGTGACGTGCTCGGGCCGGCCGTGACCCTCAGCGCGTAGGGGTCACGAGCCGACGGCGCCGGCGACCCGCAGCACGGCCCGCTCGACGGCGAACTGCGGGTCCCGCCCCTCGCCCTTGACCTCCGCGTCGGCCTGCGCCACGGCGGCGATGGCGCTGGCGAGCCCCTCCGGCGTCCAGCGGCGCAGGTCGGCCATCGCGCGGTCCGTCTGCCACGGCGCCAGGCCCAGGTCGCGGACCGCGCCGGCCCCGCGGCCCCGCACCGCCGCGACCTTGGCGAGCACCCGCAGCTTGGCCGCCAGCGCCGCGACCACAGGCACGGGGTCGACCCCGGTGGCGAGCGCGTGCCGCAGGAGAGCCACCGCCTGGCCCGCCTGGCCCGCGACCGCCGCGTCCGCGACGCGGAAGCCCGTCGCCTCGATGCGCCCGCCGTAGTAGCGCTCGACCACCTCGGGGCCGATCAGGCCGGTGGTGTCGGCCACGAGCTGGCTGCACGACGCCGCGAGCTCGCGCAGGTCGCTGCCCACCGCGTCGACCAGCGCGCGCACCGCCTGGGCGTCCGCGCGGCGCCCGGCCCGGCGCAGCTCGGCGGTGACGAAGGCGCTCTTGTCGCCGTCCGACTTGATCGCGTCGCAGGCCACGGTGGGCACGCCCAGGGTGCGCAGGGTGTCCAGCAGCTTCTTGCCGCGCTGGCCGCCTGCGTGCCGCAGCACGAGCACGACGTCGGCCGGGGGCGCGGCGACGTACTGGGTCACGTCGCTCAGCAGGTCGTCGCTCGCCCGCTCGAGGCCGTCGACGACGACGACCTTGTCCTCGGCGAACAGGCTCGGGCTGCTGACCACCCCGAGGGTGCCCACGGCGTAGTCGGCGGCGTCGAGGCGGGTCACCTCGACCCCGGGGTCCGCGGCGCGGGCGAGCGACACCACCCGCTCGACCGCGCGGTCGGCGAGCAGCCCCTCGGCGCCGCTGACCAGCAGCACGGGGGCGAGCTCGACGGCCTCCCACGAGACGCCCGCGGTCCGGGCGGCGGGACGGCGGGTGGAAGGAGGCACGGGCACAGCCTGCCAGACGTCACCGACGCTCCGCGGCCGCGCCCCGGACCGCCACGAGCCGCAGCACGCACGCGCTGGCGACGACCAGCGCCACCACGCCCACCCACCCCGGCAGCCACGCCACCTGGGCGCCCGGCGCCGCAGCGACCACGCGGGCGACCGCCCCGATCCACCAGCACGCCGCACCCGCGCCGAGGGCGAGCACGTGGGCGCCCCCGCCCCACCACGGCGCGACGCAGCCGGCGGCGAGCCCCAGCACCGTGGCGGGCGCGAGGGCGGGCGCGACCAGCAGGTTCGCCGGCACCCCGTACAGCGCGACGGTCGGGGTCACCGCGAGGATGGCGGGCGCGCACATCAGCTGGGCGGCCACGGGCAGGGCCAGCGCCGTCGCCACGGGGCGCCCGCACCGCGACGACCAGCGCTCCGCCAGCGGTCCGCCGACCAGCACCAGGCCACCCGTCGCGAGCACCGACAGCACGAAGCCCAGCTCGCCGGCCAGCCACGGGTCCGCGACGAGCAGCAGCACGACCGTCGCCGAGAGCGCCGCCGGGGCCCGGTGGGGGCGACCGAGGACCACCCCGAGCACGCCCACCAGACCCATCGCGGCCGCCCGCAGCACGCTCGGTGACGGGTGCACCACCAGCACCATGGCGGCCATCGCGACGACGGTCAGGGCCACCCGGGCCGCCCTCGACAACCGGGCCGCCGCGGCGAGCGCGAGCACCAGGGCGGCGACGAGCGAGAAGTGCGCGCCCGACACGGCGGTCACGTGCGTCAGGCCCGCGGTGCGCATCGCCGCGGCGAGGTCGTCGGGAACCGCGCCGGTGTCCCCCACGCTCACCCCCGCCAGCAGCGCGCCCGCATCGCCCGGCAGGGGCGCCGCCAGGGCGCGGACTCCGTGCCTGAACGCCGTGGCCGTGGTGTCCCAGGGGGGCGCGGCCCGCGTGACGTCCGGCGCGCCGCCCGCCAGCAGCACCGCGACGGTCCGGCTGCCCGGCTCCCCCGGCCGCAGTCGCCCGGCCGCGACCACCCGGGCCCCGTACGGCACCGACGTCCAGCTGGCCGGGCCGAGCACGAGCACGTGACCGACCGCGCCGGACGTCCGCCCGCCGGCGGTGACGCGCTCCGCGGCGATCACGCACCGCGCCCGCTCCGGCGCACCCGGCCACGCGGGCGCGACGAGCGTCGGCTCCACGACCACGACGCCCTCGATCCGGCCGGCCGCCTCGTCCCGCGCGAGCCCGGGCAGCAGCCCCTCGGCGCGGGCGGCCACCTGGGCGGACCCCGCGCACAGCACCACGGCCCCGGCGGCGAGCGCGAGGCCGAGCACGGGCAGGAGCGCAGGACCACGCCGGAAGCGCGCGGCGCATGCCAGGCCGACCACGACGAGGACGGTGACGAGCGCCCCGCATGCCGCCGCGGCCCCCGCCGGCAGCCGGACCACGGCCAGCGCGGCCGCCCATGCGGCGACGGCGGCCGGGAGCAACCGCACGTCGACGGTGAGCGGCGGGTCGCTGTCGTCCGGCGACCGCGTGTCGCCGGGCGCAGGTCCGCCGTCGCGCCCGGCCCGCGGTTGCTCCGCCCGGGTGCTGTCGGGCAGAGGGTGCTCCGTCCGCGGGAGCGCAGTCGGGTCCGTCATACCCGGACCAGGTCGCGCAGGCGGTCGAGGAGGGTCGGTCCGATGCCGGCGACGTCGGCGAGCTCGTCGACGCTCGAGAACGGGTGGTCCTCGCGGTGCGCGACGATGCGGCCGGCCAGCACGGGGCCGATGCCCGGCAGCGCGTCGAGCGCGGAGGCGTCCGCCGCGTTGAGGTCGACTCTTTCGTCGCCACCCGCCGCTGGACCCGTCGTGCTCGCGGCGACCGGGTCGCTCGCGGACGGCACGACGATCTGCTCGCCGTCCACGAGCACCCGCGCGAGGTTCAGCGCGCTCAGCCGGGCGTCCGAGGTGCCGCTGCCTGCGGCGGCGATCGCGTCGACCACCCGGGAACCGGCGGCGAGCCGCACCACGCCGGGTGCTGCCACCGCACCCACGACGTCCACCACGACCTCGCCGGTCGGCGCCGCGCTGGGCCGGTCGGTGCCCTGCGGCGCGGGGACGGGCAGCGTCAC
>NZ_JBGFQZ010000046.1:0-15294 GCF_041295535.1 Cellulomonas sp. ICMP 17802
CTCCGGGCGGCTCGGCTGCCCCGACCGGCACGCTCTCGGAGCACGCCGCGCAGATCCTCGCCGGCTACACGTTCTCCGGCCCGATGCTCCCGCTGGGCGCGCTGGTGGAGGACGACGTCGCGGTCCCCGCCGTCCCGGTGGGGATCCCGCTCGCGATGATGAACCGGCACGGGCTGGTCGCCGGCGCGACCGGCACGGGCAAGACGAAGACCCTGCAGGTGCTGACCGAGGGGCTGTCGGCGGCCGGCGTCCCGGTGTTCGTCGCGGACATCAAGGGCGACCTGTCCGGCCTGGCCGTCCCGGGCACCTCGAGCGAGAAGCTGCTGACGCGCACCAAGAGCCTCGGGCAGGAGTGGGTGGCCACGGGCTCGCCGGTCGAGTTCCTCAGCCTCGGCGGGATCGGGCAGGGGTCGCCCGTGCGGACCACCGTCACCGACTTCGGGCCGCTGCTGCTGGCCAAGGTGCTCGGGCTCAACGCCACGCAGGAGTCGAGCCTGGGCCTGATCATGCACTGGGCCGACACCCAGGGGCTGGCGCTGCTGGACCTCAAGGACCTGCAGGCCACGATCGCGTACCTGGTCAGCGACGAGGGCAAGCCGCTGCTCAAGGGCATCGGCGGCCTGTCGGCGGCCACCGCGGGCGTGATCCTGCGCGAGATCGTCTCGCTGCAGGGCCAGGGGGCCGACGCCTTCTTCGGCGAGCCGGCGTTTGCCGTCGCCGACCTGCTGCGCACCGCGCCCGACGGCCGCGGCGTCATCAGCGCGCTCGAGCTGCCGGCCGTGCAGGACCGGCCCGCGCTCTTCTCGACGTTCCTCATGTGGCTCCTGGCCGAGTTGTTCCAGGAGCTGCCCGAGGTGGGCGACCCCGACAAGCCCAAGCTCGTCTTCTTCTTCGACGAGGCGCACCTGCTCTTCACGGGCGCCTCGGCCGACTTCCTGACGCAGGTCACGCAGACCGTGCGACTGATCCGCTCCAAGGGCGTCGGGGTCTTCTTCGTCACCCAGAGCCCCAAGGACGTGCCGGCCGACGTGCTGAGCCAGCTGGGCAACCGCGTGCAGCACGCCCTGCGCGCGTTCACCCCGGACGACGCCAAGGCCCTGCGGCTGGCGGCCCGGACGTTCCCCACGTCCTCCTACGATCTCGAGCAGCTGCTCCAGTCGCTGGGCACGGGCGAGGCCGTGGTCACGGTGCAGTCGGAGCGCGGGACCCCGACCCCGGTGGCGTGGACGCGGCTGCGGGCGCCGCAGTCGTCGATGGAGCCGCTGCCCGCGGCGCAGCTGACGGCCGCGATCTCGGCGTCGCCCCTCTCCGCCCGCTACGCGGTGGCCGTGGACCGGGAGTCGGCCTACGAGCTGCTCGCCGTGCGCGCCCAGAAGGCGCAGGAGGCGGCGAAGCGCGAGGAGGAGGCCAAGGAGGCGCAGGACCGGGCCGACGAGGCCGCCCGCGAGGCCCGGCGCGCCGCACCCCGGCGCTCGGCCAGCCGGACCAGCCCGCTGGACAGCCTGCTGCGGTCAGCGGGCACTCAGCTGGGGCGTGAGATCACGCGCTCGATCTTCGGCACCCGCCGCCGCTGACGGGACCGGGACCGGCACCGAGCCGCGGCCGAACACCAGGACGACGACGAGCCCGACCGCGGTGAGCCCGGCGCCGACCCACGCCGGCGCGAGGTAGCCGAAGCCCCCGGCGATCACCAGGCCGCCGACGAACGCCCCGGTCGCGTTACCCAGGTTGAGCGCCGAGTGGCACAGGGCCGCGCCGAGCGACGGCGCCGACGGCGACACGTCCATGAGCCGGGTCTGCAGCGAGAGGCCGAGGACCTGCGACGTGACGCCCAGCAGGACGAGCGCGAGCACCGCGGGTACGGGCGACGCGCCGACCAGGGCGATGGCGACCAGCACGACGATGGTGGCGACCATGCCGCCGACGACCGTGCCGAGCACCGACCGGTCGGCCAGGCGACCGCCGACCAGCGTGCCCACCGTCATCCCGATCCCGTACAGGGCGAGGACGAGCGGCACCAGCCCGACGCTCAGCCCCGTCACCTCGGTGAGCAGCGGCTTGACGTAGGAGTAGACCGCGAACATGCCGCCGAACCCGACCGCCCCGGCGCCGAACGCGATCCACAGCCGGCGGTTGCGCAGCGCCGCGAGCTCGGTGCGCACGGTGGTGCCCGGCACCGACGGCAGCGACGGCGCCCACGCGGACAGCGCGGCGAGCGTGAGCAGGCCGAGGGCGCCGACGCCGACGAACGCCCACCGCCAGCCGACGGCGTGCCCGACGATCGCGGTCAGCGGCACGCCGACGGCGCACGCGACCGTGAGCCCGGCCATCATCGCGGCGACCGCGCGGCCGCGGCGCTCGGGCCCGACGACCGCCGTGCCCAGCACGGCCCCGACCCCGAAGAACGCCCCGTGCGGCAGGCCGGCGAGGAACCGGGCGAGCACGAGCCAGCCCATGGTCGGCGCGAACGCGGACAGCACGTTGCCCACCGTGAACGCCGCCATCAGCAGCAGCAGCAGCCGACGCCGGTCGAGCCGGGCGCCCAGGGCCGCCAAGGTGGGGGCACCGACCACGACGCCGAGCGCGTAGGCCGTGATGGCGTTCCCGGCCGTCGGGATCGAGACGCCCAGGTCGGCGGCGATCTCGGGCAGCAGCCCCATCGTCGCGAACTCGGTGGTGCCGATCCCGAACCCGCCCAGGGCGAGGGCGAACAGCGCGGCGCGCGAGCGTGCTGGCGTGAGCGTGACCAACGACGGGCCCTCCGGACGAATCGATTCGATCGAGAGTCGGAGAACGCCGTCGTCAGCTCCGGTGGATGCCGCCAGCGTACGCGGTGTCAGGCGACGGGGACCAGCCAGATGGCCCGCGCCGCGATCTCCCCGAGGTCGACCGTGCGGTCGCCGACGAGGACGGAGATCACGCCGGCGACGGTCCGCCGCTCGACCACCGTGACCGCGGCGTCGAGCAGGAGGTCCACGGACTCGAGGTACCGCAGCAGGCCGGGGTCGGCGTCCGAGATGCGCGCCACGGCCCACCGGCCCGGCTCGACGTCCCAGAGCACGTCCGCCGCGGGCACGTCGAGGGAGCCGTCCGGGCCCGGGATGGGGTCCCCGTGCGGGTCGCGTCGCGGGTGGCCCAGCTGGGCGGAGATGCGCTCCACGAACAGGTCCGACACCGCGTGCTCGAGCACCTCGGCCTCGTCGTGCACCTCGTCCCACCCGTAGCCCAGCACCTCCACCAGGAACGTCTCGATGAGCCGGTGCCGCCGCACGACCGCCAGCGCGTGGCGCTCGCCGTCCGCGGTCAGCTCGATCGCGCCGTACGGCTGGTGCGTGACCAGGCCGCTGTCGGCCAGGCGGCGGACCGTCTCCGAGACCGTGGACGCGCCCACCCCCAGCCGCGTCGCCAGCATCTTGGTGGTGACGGGCTGCTCCGACCACTCGCGCGCCGACCAGACGACCTTGAGGTAGTCCTGCGTGACGGCGCTCAGCTCGGGTGTCGTCGGCGTGCTCACGCCGTCCAGCCTAGGGTGCCCCGCGCCAGGGCCCGCAGGGCGGTTCTCCGGGCCCGCGATCAGACGGGCGACGGGGTGCCGCGGGGGCCGGCCGGCGCCGGCTCCTCGGGCGCGGCCGGCCAGCGCAGGCGCGGGCTCACGCTCGCGGTCGCGTCGGGCCGCACCTGCACCAGCTGGTAGTCGACGAACCGCCGCGTCCCCGGGTCCCAGCGCAGGACGGTCAGCTCCGCGATGCCGTTGAGCGGCCCGACCGTCGGCTGGCCCAGCGTCGCTCCGGCCGTGCTCGAGCTGATGTACCGGACGCCCAGCCCCAGGCGCTCGGGTCCGTACCGCTTGTGCAGGTGGCCCGAGATCTGCGCGGGGACACAGCCGCTGGCGAGCGCCTCCTCGCCCACGGCGGGCGTGTGGATGAGCAGCAGGTCGACGCCGTCGCCGTCGTCGCACGCCACCTCGGCCAGCCGGTCGGCCTCGTCCTGCGCCGACTCCTTGCCCGCGAGCGCGGTGCCGCCCGCGCCGACGCGCGTCTCGTTCGGGTCGCGGTCGCCCAGGATCCGCAGGCCGTCCACCTCGATCACCGACCCGTCGAGCACCGTGGCCCCGGCCTTGGCGTAGTTCTTCGTCGTCTGCCGGGAGTCGTGGTTGCCGGGCGACGTCACCAGCTCGACGCCCGCCGGGACCGCGCGGGCGAACGTGGTCACGCAGTACTGCTCGACCGAGGTGCCGTTGAGGGTGGTGTCACCCGCGTCGAGCACCAGGTCCGCCTTCGAGCGCTGCACCAGCGTCCGGATCAGGGGCGCCATGCCGACGTTGCAGTGCAGGTCGGAGACCAGGACGACGGTCACCAGGTCGGCCTCGTCGACCGGGGTCGGGCTCGCCGACGAGGAGGCGGTCGGCTCGGGCGCCGGCCACGCCGCGAGGGTGTCGGCGCGGTCGTCCCAGGCGGCCTTGAGCGACGCGTTCGCCGACGCGTAGAACTTCTCGTTCTTGCGCAGCTCCGCGACCACCTGGCCGCCGTAGGTGTCGATCACGCCGCCCAGCCGGCCGGTCACGCGGGCACCCTCCAGCGGCGTCCCGTCGAACACCGCCGACGCCGGCCGCGACGCCGTCGGCTGGTCGCGCTGCCCGAGGCTCGAGGTGAGCACGGTGGCGACGAGCGCGACGGCGACCGCCGCGGCCAGCCCCGACCGCAGGTGCGGGCGGACCTGCTGGCGGAGCTCCGCACGCCGCGCCGCCCCGAGCAGCACGCGGAAGAGCCACCACGCGGCGACCAGCACGACGAGCGCCAGGGCGGTCCGCTCGAGCGCCTGCGTCACCAGCGCGCGCGCCACGTCCTGCACGGTCGCCTGCGGGCCGGAGAAGAACTGCAGGTAGCTCTGCAGGTCGCCGCTGAGCGCCTGCAGCGTCTTGGACTGGTCGAGCTCGGTCACCGACGCGGGGATCTCCTGCACCGTGACCCGCACCCCGAGGGTCAGCGGCAGCGGCGAGTCGATCTGCAGCGTCCCGAGCGGCCCGAGGTCGACGGTCACCGTGTCGTCCGTGGTGACGTCGTACCGCGCCTCGTGCGGACCGAGGCTGCTCTCCACCGACGCCGTCGTGATGCCGAAGACGAGGGCGAGGAGCACGGCGCCGACGGCGAGGAGGGCGCGCGGCCACCATCGTCGCTCGACGCCCGGGTCCGGGCCGCTCGGGTGGCTCATCACCCCCGAGCCTATGCGGCGTCGCGCCCGATCAGCCCTGCGCGTCGCGCCAGGCCACCCACTCGGCGGCCAGCGACAGGTCGTAGTCCGGGCCGCTGGTGCCCACGGTGAACAGCGTGGCGCCGGCGGCGACCAGGGCGTCGGCCACCTTCGCCGGCGACGTGCCGACGCCGACCGAGCGCTCGACCAGGGCGGCCGTGTCCCGGCCCACGTCCGTGCCGTGCTCGTCGAGGATCGCGCTCTTGCGGGCGAGGGTGTCGACGTCGCCGAAGGAGTGCCAGACGTCCGCGTGCTCCGCGACGACCCGCAGCGTCTTGCGCTCGCCGCCGCCGCCGATCAGCACCGGGATCTCCCGGGTCGGGGTCGGGTTGGAGGCCGCCCAGCGCGCCTTGATGCGCGGCAGCGCCTGCGCCAGGTCCGCGATCCGCGACCCGGCGGTGCCGAACTCGTAGCCGAACTGGTCGTAGTCCTTCTCGAACCAGCCCGCGCCGATGCCGAGGATCAGCCGGCCGCCGCTGATGTGGTCGACGGTCCGCGCCATGTCCGCCAGCAGCTCCGGGTTGCGGTAGGAGTTGCAGGTGACGAGCGCGCCGATCTGCACGGTGCTCGTCTGCTCCGCCCAGGCCCCGAGCATGGTCCAGCACTCGAAGTGCTTGCCGTCCGGGTCGCCCGAGAGCGGGAAGAAGTGGTCCCAGTTGAAGAGGATGTCGACGCCGAGGTCCTCCGCGCGGCGCACGGCGTCGCGGAGCTGGGCGTAGTCGGCGTGCTGGGGCTGGAGCTGGACTCCGATGCGGAAGGGGTGCGTCATGGTGTCGAGCCTACGGACGGGTCGGCGATCTGACCGCTCGAGAAGCGGACAGCATCTGACCTGTTCGGGGCGGATGCTGGTCCTCTCACCGCACACCGAGGAGTTCCCATGGACATGAAGCTCGAGCTCGTCCCCGTCCCCGTCGCCGACATCGACCGCGCGAAGGCGTTCTACGTCGACCAGGTGGGCTTCCACGCCGACCACGACGTCCCCGTCGACGAGTCCCTCCGGTTCGTGCAGCTCACTCCCCCGGGCTCCGCGTGCTCGATCGTGCTCGACGTGAACATGACGTCGATGCCGCCGGGCGCGCAGCAGGGGCTGCAGGTGGTGGTCGACGACGCCGACGCCACCTACGAGTACCTGGTCGGTCGCGGCGTCGCGGCGGAGCCCGTCGTGGAGTTCCCGTGGGGCCGGTTCACGTTCTTCGAGGACCCGGACGGCAACCGCTGGGCCGTGCAGCAGATCGTCAGGCGGTAGGCGCTGCCGCGGCGATGAGCAGCTCCGCCGCGCTGCGGATCTGCTCGATCTGCTCGGGCGTCAGCCCCAGGCCGTCGACCATCGCGGCGGGGATCCCGACGGCGGACGCGCGCATGGCCCGGCCGGCGTCCGTGACCACCAGGTCGAGCGCGCGCTCGTCGTCGGTCGACCGCTCGCGCCGCACCAGGCCCATGGCCTCCAGGCGCTTGACCAGCGGGGACGTCGTGGCCGGCTCGAGGTGCAGCAGCGCCGCGAGCTCCTTGAGCGACAGCCGCCCGTACTGCCAGAGCGCGAGCATGGCGAGGTACTGCGGGTGCGTCAGCCCGAGCGGCTCGAGCAGCGGCCGGTAGAACGCCACGAGGCTGCGGGCCGCCGCGGACACGGTCAGGCAGACCTGGGCCTCGACGGCGAGCGGATCGTCCATGCAGGCATGATAGATCGTGGGCATATAGTTAGGGCACGAACTACTCAGGAGGATCCGTGCCGAAGAAGCGTCGTCGCGACATGACCGAGTGGTGGCTCACCTACCTCGGGCCTGCGCAGGTGGGCAACATCCGGGGACCGCGCAAGGCCCTGACCGACGACGAGCGCGCCCGCGACGCCGAGCTGCAGCAGGGGTTCGAGCGCGTGGTCGACGCCAGCGGCCGGTCGTTCCTGGTGCAGCGCCCGGCTACTGGTAGCTGACCAGGTCCGGCACCGGCTGGACCTGGTAGGTCTGCGTGGGGTCCAGCATCGGCTTGTCCTCGTCGTAGAAGTTCTTCCAGCCCCAGTGCACCGGCGGCGCGTCCGCGCGCAGCGTGGTCCACGTCCCCGCCTTGCCGGGCTGCGTGCCCTGCCCGTCGACGTGGATCACCAGCGCGAGCTCGTCGCGCGAGGTGTCGAGGCGGGCGCGGTCGACGATCATCCGTCCGGCGAACTGGTGCAGGACGAGCATCTTCTGCGGCAGCGCCCGCTGCGCCGTGAAGTCCGCCAGCCACGCCACGACCGCGTTGATCTCGTCGATGCCGACCGACCCGATCTGCCGCAGGTGCACCTGGTCGGGCGCGAGGCGCCACTCGGGGTCGAGCGCGAGCCCGACGTACGGGAGCGCGAGGAGGTCCGCGTACTGCTGGGCCTGGGTGAGGAAGTCGGTCCGGCCCGGCTGCAGGTCGAGCACCACCGTCATGCCCGCGGCGCCGGCCGCCTCGACCAGGGGCCGCAGGTCCGCCACCGACCGCTCGTCGGAGTAGTTGCCGTCCGGTCCGGGGCCGCCGGACGCGATGGTCGCGATGATCTCGACGGCGGGGACGACCGCGTCCGTCGTGAGCGACCGGTACGGCGCCGCCGTGGCGTCGGCGCGCGCCAGCGTGGCCGGGACGTCCTGCTCCCCCAGCACGCCGAGCGCCTTCGAGCCGGGCGTGCCGTACAGAGCCACGTACTTCTTCCCCGGCACGCCCGCGACCTGCGGGAACACCAGCTGTCCCCCGCCGCCGAGCAGCAGGCCGGTCCGCGCCGTCGCGACGCGGCGGGCGAGCTGGTCGGGGGGCCCGAACGCGGCGCCGAGCGCGATCGTGTGGTCGGGCGCGGCCGTGGCGAGCGCCTGCACGCTCGGGGTCGTCGCGCGGGGGTCGCCGCCCGGCGCGTCGAGCACGGGGACACCCGCCGCCCGGACGGTCGCGAGCGCGGCCACCGGGTCGACTCCCACCCCCGTGAGCGCGACCGTTCCCGCGACGGCGGCGGGCGGCCGGGTGCGCGGGAGGGTGGTGGGTGCGCGCGACGACGTCGGGGTCGGGGACGGCGTGGGTGCGGGCGACGACGCCGGGGTCGGAGACATTGTGGGTGCCGGCGCCGCCGCCGCGCCCGCGACGACCAGCACGGAAGGTCGCGGCGAGGCCAGGGCACGGACGGCTGCGGGCTCCTGACCGGGAGGCACCTCGGCGGGCGGGCCGAACGCGGCCCCCGTGGCAGCCCGCAGCGTCGCCGCGTCGGCGCCGGGCGCGACGGGGACCAGCGACAGCCCGGGCGGCGGCGCCAGCGCGGCCGCGCCCACCGCCAGCACCGCCTGCGCGCCGAGCCGGTCGAGCTCCGCCAGCACCGGCGCCGGGTCGGCACCCGCCGTGGTGAGCAGGACGGGGGCGCCGAGCGCGACCGCCGCGGAGGCCGCGGTCAGCTGCGCGGCGACGTCCTCGGCGGGTGCGACCACGACCACCGGCGCCCGGTCGAACAGCGCGCGGGACGCCTCGAGGGCCGCGTCCTGCGGGGTGGCGGCGGGCAGGACGGTCGCGGCCTCGTCGGGTGCTCCCGCCCGGGCGGCCACCGGGGTCGGCGTCGGGGACGGGGTCGCGGTCGCGCGGGTCGGGGTGGGCGCCGGCTGGTCTGTCGCGCGGTCGTCCGTGCAGCCCGCGAGCGCGAGCAGAGCCACGAGGGGCGCGACCAGTGCGGCGCGTCGTCGTCGGCCCAGCGGCACGGCGGTACCTCCTCGTCGCGGTCGACGGTCAGTCTAGGAGGGGTCGGCAGACGGCCCGACGCACCGGCGTGCTGCAGGACGGCGAGCCGCTGGGCGTGCCAACCTCGACCCATGGGCGCCGACGTCACCGCAGGCCAGGTCGTGCAGGCCTACGTCGCGCTCCACGCGGGACGGCTCCGTGCGTCCGTGCCGCTGCTCCGGCAGGGCGACGACGCCGCGGTGCACGACGCCCGCGTGGCCACCCGACGCCTGCGCGCGGCCCTGTCGGTGTACCGGCGCGTGCTCGGCTCGACCGGCCCGCTGCGGGACGAGCTGGCCGACCTCGGCCACGTGCTCGGCGCCGCCCGCGACCCCCACGTCGAGCTGCGCGCGCTGCGTCAGCTGCTCGCCGACGAGGACCCGGCGCTCGTCGTCGGGCCGATCGTGCAGCGGATCGACGAGGACCGCTCGGCCGCCCGCCTGCTCGCGCTCGACCGCCTGGAGGCCTGGCTCGGCTCGTCGCGGATCGACGACCTGATCGGCCGCCTGGCGCTCGAGCCCCAGCACGACGACGCCGACCTGCCGCGGCTCGCCCGGCGCGCCTGGCGCCGCTTCGACCGGGCCGTCGAGGCCGCGGACGGGCTGCCGGCGGGCGAGGCGCGCGACGAGGCGCTGCACGAGGTCCGCAAGGCCGCCCGGCAGGCCCGCTATGCCAGCGAGGTGGCGGTCGGCGTGGTCGGGGACCCGGCCGGGCGCAGCGCTCGCCGGGCCCGTCGGGTCCAGCAGACGCTGGGCGCCCAGCACGAGTCGGTGACCCGCCGCGAGACGCTCCACCGGCTGGCGCTCCAGGCCGACGCCGACGGCGAGAGCACGTTCACGTACGGGCGCCTGCACGCGCTCGCGCAGTGGGCCGGCGCGACCGCGGAGCTCGACGCCGCGCACCGGGTCGCCCGCGCGAGCGCGCCGGGGCACCGGCACTGGATGCGCTAGTCCTGCCCGGACTCCCCGGGACGGTGGTTGTGCCCGAGGCTCTGCAGGAAGCGGGGTCCGGTGCGGGCGAGCTCGGCCTCGTAGTCCGACGCCCACGTGCCGTACGGCCGGCGGGCGAGCGCGTCGTTGGAGAACCGCGGGTCGGACGTCAGCTCGGTGACGCAGAACTCCGGGATCGTCAGGTCGGTGACCGGCCCGCCGCGCTCCACCTCGGCCACCAGGAGCGGTGCGTTCCCGCCCGCGAACGTGTCCACCACCCAGCCGTCGTCGCCCAGCCACACCGAGTGCCGCGTCTTGGCCACGCGCGCGCCGCCGCGGCGGACCAGCTCGAGGCCGACCGAGACGTCGAGCTCGCGCTCGGCCTCGTAGCGAGTGCCCTCGTTCATGGGCCCCTTGACGGTGATCGCGCAGAAGTCCATCTGGTCGGCGTAGCGCTCGAGGATCGCGAGCTCGTCGAGGCCGGGCTCCAGCACCAGGCCCGCGACGGTGGCCTGCACCCGGACGCGGATGGCGAAGCCGGCGTCGGCGAGCACGTAGCTCTGCACGATCAGCGCCGGCGAGGCGTCGAGCAGGTCGGCCGGCACGTCGCGCGCCCAGAAGCGACGCTCGAACTCGAAGTCGCCGTACCCCGTGTCGCTCACCCTCCGAGGCTATCGGTCACTCCGTGGTCACGGCGTCGAGCACCGGCAGACGCGCCGCACGCACGGCGGGCCAGAGGGCCGCGACGACGCCCACCACCACCGCGAGCGCGAGCATGAGCACCAGGCTGCTCCACGGGACCGCGAGCGTGCGCAGCCCCACGTCGGCGAACACGGTGGGCAGCGTCGCCGCGAGCGCGACCCCGAGCACCAGCCCCACGGCCGTGCCGAACACCGCGGTGAGTACCGACTCGAGCGTGATCGTCGTACCGAGCTGCAGCCGGCCGAGGCCGACGGCGCGCAGCAGGCCGATCTCCCGCGTCCGCTCGATCACCGAGAGCGCGAGCGTGTTCACGATGCCGAGCACCGCGATGACGATCGACAGCCCGAGCAGGGCGTAGAGGATGACCAGCACGCGGTCCACCTGCGCGGCGAGGTCGGAGACGAACTCCTCGCTGTCCATGACCGAGACGACGACGTACGGGCGGACGGCCGCGGTGAGCTCGCCCCGCAGCGCCGCGACGTCGGCGCCGTTGGCCGCCGTCACGAACACCGTGGTGACGCGCTGCTCGTCGGGGGGCAGCAGCCCGTCGAGCACGGTCTGCGAGACGACGAGCGGTACGCCGAACGCGGGCGAGTCGATGACCGCGCCGACGGAGACGGTCCGCGACGACGTCGAGCCGACCAGCGTGAGCTCCTGCCCCATCGACCAGCCCTCGTCGTCCATGGTCGTGCGCTGCACCGCCACCTGCCCGGCCGCGAGCGCGTCGGGGAACGATCCCTCGACCTCCTCGGTGCGGATGCTGCGGCCGACGGCGGCCGGGTCGATGCCCGTGACGGCGAACGGCGACCCGTCCACCAGCACGGAGCCGGTCGCGAAGGTGTCGGCGGCCCGGACGTCGGGCAGCGCGCGCACGTCCTCGACCGCCTGCGCCGGGACGGTCCCCTGGCCGGCCCCGCGCAGGATGTAGTCGGTGGTGGCCTCGCGCGACACGATCGCGCTGGTCGACGCCTGGGTGGTGGCAGCGATGACCGCGGCGGCCCCCACGAGCGCCATCCCGATCATCAGCGCGCCCGCGGTGTTCGCCGTGCGGCGCGGGTTCCGGGTGACGTTCCCGCGGGCGAGCGGACCGACCGGGCGCCACCGGGCCACCGGCACCGACAGCAGGCGCAGCATGCCGCGGGCGAGCACCGGGGAGGCGGCGAGCACCCCGAGCACCACGGCGCCCGCGCCGGCACCGAGCAGCGCGCCGGCGTGGTCCGCCGTGGGATCCAGAAGCGCGGCGACCAGGGCCGCGATCCCCAGCGCCACGAGCGACACGCCCACGATCGCGCGCCGGCGCAGGGAGCGCTCCGGCAGCGTGACCTCGTCGCGCAGGGCCTCGACCGGCGGCACCAGGGCGGCGCGGCGGGCCGGCAGGGCCGCGGCCAGGACGCTGACCAGCGTGCCGACCAGCACGGACACCACGAGCGTGAACCCGTCGAGCGGCACCCGGCCCGTCAGCTGCATCCCGAACCGGCCGAGCACCTCGCGGAGCACCACGACGAGCCCGAGCCCGCCCGCGACGCCGAGCACCGCGCCGACCACGCCGACGATCGCCGCCTGCAGCACGATCGACGAGAACACCTGCAGGGGTGACGCGCCCACCGCGCGCAGCAGCGCGAGCTCGCGCGTCCGCTGGCGCACCCACATGGAGAAGGTGTTGGCGATGATGAAGCCGCCGACGAACAGCGAGATCCCGGCGAAGACCAGCAGGAACGTCGTGATGAACCCGAGGATCGTCAGGATGTTCGCCGTCGCCTGCTCGCGGACCACGTCGCCCGTCACCGCCTCGGCCGGGATCGCCGACGCCGCCGCCACCGGCGCGATCCGGTCCACCAGCTGCTGCTCGGTGAGGCCGTCGTCCGCCAGGATCGAGATCGTCGCGACGTTCCCGTCCGGCGCCCAGGCCGCCGCCGCGGTCTCCGGGTCGACGAAGACGACCGTCGCGCCGGCCAGCGCGGACCCGAGCCCCATCTCGCCGACCACGGTCACCGGCCGGACCTCGCCGCCGATCACGACGCTGGTCGGGTCGCCGATCGCGAGGCCCGAGGCGCGCAGCGTGGCCGACTCCACGCCGATCTCGTCGGGACCCGCCGGCGCCCGCCCCGCGACCACGTGCACCGCCCGGTCCCGCGGGTCGTACGCGAAGCCGAAGCTCGGCGCCTGCGTGCTCTGCACCGCGGTGCCGTCGGCGCCGACCAGGACCAGCGGACCCTGCACGTCCGGCAGCGCCGCCGCCACGCCGTCGACCGCCTCGAGCTGGTCGACGAGGGTCAGCGGGACCGGGTTGCGGGTGTCCGGGTTGATCCGGTCCGGGCCGCCCGTGCCGCCGGCGGGCTCGGCGCCGCGGACGTAGGCGTCGCCCAGCGTCGTCGTCGCGATGATGTCGGTGAACGTGGACCCGAGCATGGTGCGCAGCGCGAACGTCCCGGCGACGAACGCGACCCCGAGCGCGACGGCGAGGACCGAGAGGCAGAACCGCACCAGGTGCGCCCGCACCCCGCGGAGCGCGACCCGGACCATCAGAGTGCGCCGGCGCGGATCGCCGTCAGCGCCGCGAGGACGGACTCCGCGGTCGGGTCCCGCAGCTCGCCCACCAGCCGCCCGTCCGCGAGGAACAGCACCCGGTGGGCGTACCCGGCGGACGTGGGGTCGTGCGTGACCATGACGACCGACTGCCCGAGGTCGTCGACGCTGCGGCGCAGGAACCCGAGCACCTCGGCCGCCGACGTGCTGTCGAGGTTGCCCGTCGGCTCGTCGGCGAACACCACCGCCGGGCGCGCCACGAGGGCCCGCGCGCACGCCACCCGCTGCTGCTGCCCGCCGGACAGCTCGCTCGGCTTGTGCCCCAACCGGTCCGCCAGCCCGAGCGTCTCCACCACGTTGTCGAGGTGCGCGCGGTCCACCGGCCGGCGCGCGATGTCGAGCGGCAGCGTGATGTTCTCCAGCGCGGTCAGCGTCGGCACCAGGTTGTAGGCCTGGAACACGAACCCGACCCGCGTGCGCCGCAGCGCGGTGAGCCGGCGCTCGGACATGCTGCTGACCGTCTGCCCGTCCACCACGACGGTCCCCGACGTCGGCCGGTCGAGCCCGGCGAGGCAGTGCATGAGCGTCGACTTGCCCGAGCCGGACGGCCCCATGATCGCGGTGAGCTCGCCGCGGACCAGGTCGACGTCGACCCCGTCGAGCGCCCGGACCGTCGTCGTGCCCGCGCCGTAGACCTTGACCAGGTCACGCGCGGAGGCGATCACGCCGTCGGTCGCCACGGTCGTCATCGGGCACGTTCCTCCTGGTAACGGGGCTGGGACATCTGATCGTCCCTTGTGACGCTCGACACCGCGACCCTCGTCGCGGCACCCGGTGTGAGACAGTGGGGGCACCAAGGGCTGTGCGAACCTGCGCGCCCCGCGTCGTGGAGGTCCCCCGGAGCTGTCGCTCTGGTTGCTCTGGCGGCGGACCCCGACCAAGCCCCGAGAGGCTCGATCTATGACTTCCTTCGCCGAACTTGGCGTGCCCTCTGCCCTGTCCGCCGCACTGACGGCGCAGGGCATCACCGCCCCCTTCCCCATCCAGACCGCGACGCTGCCCGACTCGCTGGCCGGCCGGGACGTCCTCGGCCGCGGCCGCACGGGCTCCGGCAAGACGCTCGCGTTCGCCCTCCCCCTCGTGGTGCGCCTCGCCGCCACCGCCGGCAAGGGCAAGGCCGCGCGCCGGCCCCGCGCCCTCGTGCTGGCCCCGACGCGCGAGCTCGCCTCGCAGATCGACGCCACCATCGCCCCGCTGGCCAAGGTCATGGGGCTCAACACCACCGTGATCTTCGGCGGCGTGTCGCAGGGCAAGCAGGTCTCCGCGCTCAACGGCGGCATCGACATCGTCGTGGCCTGCCCGGGCCGCCTCGAGGACCTGCTCAACCAGAAGGCGCTCACGCTCGACGACGTGCAGATCACCGTGCTCGACGAGGCCGACCACATGGCCGACCTCGGCTTCCTGCCGGGCGTCAAGCGCATCATGGACAAGACGCCGAAGACCGGGCAGCGCCTGCTCTTCTCGGCCACCCTGGACAAGGGCGTCGACCAGCTGGTCAAGCGCTACCTGACCTCGCCCGTCGAGCACTCCGTCGACAGCGCCGAGTCCCCGGTCGCCGCCATGACCCACCACCTGTTCGAGGTCCGCGACGCCGAGGCCAAGAAGCAGGTCGTGCACCACCTCGCGTCGGGCACCGGCCGCCGCGTGCTGTTCATGCGCACCAAGCACCAGGCCAAGAAGCTGGCCAAGCAGCTGACGATGGACGGCATCCCCGCCGTCGACCTGCACGGCAACCTCGCCCAGAACGCCCGCGAGCGCAACCTCGAGGCGTTCTCGTCCGGCGCCGTCCGGGTGCTGGTCGCCACCGACATCGCCGCGCGCGGCATCCACGTCGACGACATCGAGCTCGTCGTGCACGTCGACCCGCCGGCCGAGCACAAGGCGTACCTGCACCGCTCGGGCCGCACGGCGCGCGCCGGGTCGGGCGGCGACGTGGTCACGATCGTCCTGCCCGAGCAGCGCGGCGACGTCCGCGCGCTCACGCGTGCCGCCAAGATCACGGCGACGCCGAAGCCCGTCTTCCCCGGCGACGCGACGCTCACGCGCCTCGTCGGCGAGGTGGCCGAGCCCGTGAAGTACGTCGCTCCCCCCGTGACCGCGAGCACCGGCGGCGGCA
>NZ_JBGFQZ010000047.1:0-14933 GCF_041295535.1 Cellulomonas sp. ICMP 17802
CGGCCGAGACGGCCTGGCGGGGGACGTCGTTCGCCGCGCCCGCCGCCGTGCGGAGCCGCACCGCTCCCGGGCCCACCTCGAGCCGGGCCCGGCACCACGCCGGCACGCCGCGCGCGTCCTCCGCGAGCACCAGCAGGTGGTGCGCGGCCGGCGCCCCCGCCCGCCAGCGCGCCACGGCGGCAGGGTCGGCCGGGTCGTCGACGACGACCAGGCGGTCGGGCACGGTGCCCTCGCTCGCCCAGACGCACCACGCCCACGGGTCGGGGTGCCGGGCGTGCACCGTCACCGTGGCGGCGAGGTGGGTGCCGAGCGCGCCGACGACCACGGCCCGGGCGACGGGCAGCGCGAGGGCGCGGGGGCCGACGACGGCGAGCGAGCCTCCGGGGTCCCACGGCTGGGCCAGCGTCACGGGGTCGAGCGGGGCGGTGACGGCTCGGGCGGTCGCCACGGTGAGGTCCGCCAGGTCGCGGAGGCGGGCGTCCCGGGCCGGGCCGCGACGTCGTCGGACGCGGGCCGCCGCGGCCGTGCCGAGACCGACCAGCGGCATCGCGAGGCCGGCCAGGGCCAGCACCGGCTGCCGGAACACCAGCGCGAGCGCGACCGAGCCCACCAGCGGCGCGAGCCACACCGAGGGCCGGCCGGGGTCGACCGGCGGTGGATCGACCGCCGGCCGCTCGCTCGGCGCACCGCGCAGCACCAGCGTCGTGGCGCCGACCCGCCGGGCCCGGTCGGGCCGGAGGCGACGCCACCGGCCGCGCCGACCCACCCGCAGCCGGACGCGCCGGCCGCGGCGCCGGACCTGCACCCGGGGGAGCGTGGGGTCCCGGACGACGAGCGCGCTGCCGGCGGGTTCCGAGCCGACCGTCGCGACGCCCCCGGAGGGCACCGTGAGCACGCCCCCGCAGTCGGGCCCCGCCACGACCGCCACGTGCCAGGCGGCGTGCGCCGCCGCCGGAGCGAGCGGGGGCGGCCCGGCCCCGGGCCGCAGGACGCACCCGTCGACGAACGGCGGCTGCCCGACCAGGTGGTGGTCGTCCAGGACGACGTCGTCGACCGCGGGCGGCACGTCGGTCCCCGCCCAGCCGGCGTACCCCGTCACCCGGGCCAGCGCCGGCCGGACGGCCGACACCGGGACGCCGACGTCGGCCTCGACGTCCGTCGCGCGAAGCGTGCCGCCACGGGCCGGGTCGGGGTGGAGCAGGGTGAACCGCACCGCCCGACCCTGCCCGGCCGTGCGTCCCCCCGGTGGTCGGACCGCCCGCGGCGGGGAGCGGCCGGCCCGCCCACAGGCCCACCGGTCGGGTGGGCCTGCGGGGAGGGTCAGTCGACGGCGAGCGCCGCCACCGGCGAGGTCCGGGCCGCCGCCCGCCCGGGCAGCACGGACGCGAGCAGCCCGGCGGCCAGCGCGACGACCAGCACGAGCGCCAGGTGCGCCCAGGGCACCACGAGGATCACGTCCCCAAGCTGGCCGAACAGGATCACCGAGCCGGCCCAGCCGTAGAAGAGGCCGAGCCCCGCGCCCAGCACGGCACCGACGCCCGCGATGAGCATGCCCTCGACGGCGAGCATCCAGCGCAGCTGGCGCCGCGACAGGCCGATCGCCCGCAGGGTCGCGGACTCGCGACGCCGCTCGAGCACCGAGAGCGAGAGCGTGTTGGCCACCCCGATCAGGGCGATCACGACGGCGACCCCCAGGAGCCCCACGACCACCGCCAGCAACGTGTCGACCACGCGCTCGTAGGTGGCGCGCTGCGCGCCCGCGCTGCTCACGTCGGCGGGCGTGTCGGGCAGCGCGGCCCGCACGTCCTGGAGCACCAGCGCCGCGTCGGCGCCGGGGTCGAGGCTCACCCAGAGGGTCGAGACCGGGGCCTGCGGGTCCAGGGCGGCCAGCGTCGAGGGCGTCACCAGCGCGGTGATCCCGCCCAGGTCGCTGGCGACGGGCCGCAGCGCCACGGTCGAGCCGCCCTCGACGAGCGTCGAGTCGTCCCACTTCGTGGCGTACGCCGTCGTCGGCTGGCTCACGTCGCTCGCGGAGTCGGCGGACAGCTTGGGCAGCAGCACCGTGCCGTCGGCGAGGTCGTCGACCACGCCCGCGTCCCGCAGCACCGAGGTCACGGAGCCGTCCGCCGGCGCCGCCACGGTGAACCAGGTCTCGCCCACCAGCACGGAGGCGGTGCGCATGGGCAGGACCGTGTGGACGCCGTCCACCCCGGCGACCGCGGTGGCGACCTCCGGCGAGAGCGCGGAGTCGTCGCCGGTCACCGTGCCGTCCACCGTGAGGTCGACGGGGTAGTGCTCGTCGAGCTCCTGCGCCAGCGACACGCGTGCGCTGGCCGCGCCGGTGCTCATCATCGCCACCAGGGTCACGCCGATGAGCAGCGCGGCGCTGGTCGCGGCGGTGCGGCGGGGGTTGCGCACGGTGTTCGCGGCGGCGAGCCGCGCGCTGGTGCCGGTGCGGGCCAGCGCCCGCCCGAGGAGCGAGACGACCTTGGGCACCCAGAACACGGCGCCCACCAGCACGCCGACGAACGACAGCGCCCCGGCCAGGGTCCCCACGCTGAGCAGCAGCGTCGCGTCGCCGCGCCCCGTGCGGGAGAGCACCGTGGCCAGCAGCATCACAGCCACGCCGCCCAGCATGAGGACGAGGGCCGCAGCGAGGCGGAGGCGGCTCCCGCGGGCGCCGACGGCCGGCGCGTCGGCCGGCCGCAGCGCGGCGATCGGCGAGACGCGGGTGGCCTCCCGCGCGGGCACCAGCGACGCCAGCACGGTGACCAGGGTGCCGACGAGCAGCGGCACGAGCACGACCGCCACGGTGACGTCGATCGTGTCGGGCAGCGGCACGCCGAGGTCGAGGCGGCCGAGCACCACGAGCGCGACCTGCGCGAGCACGGCGCCGAACACGAGCCCGACGACCGAGGCGACGGACCCGAGGATCGCCGCCTCGAGCAGCACCGAGCGCCGCAGCTGCCCCTTGCCGGCGCCGACGCAGCGCAGGAGCGCGAGCGTGCGCGTGCGCTGGGCGACGAGCACCTGGAACGTGTTGGCGATGACGAGGGCGGCGACCAGCAGCGCGACCGCCGCGAAGCCGAGCACGACCGTCACCAGCACGTTGCCGCCGTCGGAGAACTGCGCGACCGCCTGCTCGGCGGCCTCGTCCTTGGTGAGCGCCTCGGCGCCGGGCACCAGGGGGGCGACCGCGTCGCGGAGCGCCTGCGGGCTGACCCCGGGCCGGCCGGCCACGAGCGTGTCGGAGCCGAGCTCGGTGAGCGAGCCCACGCCGGCCCAGCGCAGGGCGTCCTGCGGGGTGACCAGGCCGGCCCCGCCGGACTGGGACCACGCGTCCGCGGGATCGGTCGCGATGCCCGTGACGACGACGTCCTCGTCGACGGTCCGCCACTCCTCGGCCGGGGACGTCGCGCCGTCCGAGGGCTGGTCGGTGGCGGCGTCGGAGGGCTGGGACGTGGTCCACCGGACCTGCACGTGGTCCCCGACGCCGACCCCGAGGGCGGTGGCGGTCGCGGCGGGCAGCGCGATCTGCCCGCTCGACGTGGGCGCCGTGCCGTCCTCGACCACCAGCGAGCTGAGGCGGGGGTCGCTCGTCGTCGGCAGCATGAGCTGGTAGCGGCTCTCGCCGCCCTCGCGGACCTCGATGCCGGTCGGCGCGAGCACCTCAGCGGCCTGGACGTCGCTCAGCGCGCGGACCGCGTCGAGCTCCGCGTCGGACACGTCGCCGCTCACGACGATGTCGGCGTCGGCGTAGGTCGCCGTGACGGCGTCGTACCCGGTGCGGGTCATCACGTTGCCGGCGAGCAGGGTGGTGGCCAGGAACGCGGTGCCGATCGCGATGGCGACGGCGGCGGCGGTCAGCCGGCCGAGACTGCGGCGCATCTGCGCCAGGGTGAGGCGCAGCATCAGATGCCCGCCTGGTCGAGCGTGCGCAGGGCCTCCAGGCCGGTGAGCACCGACTCGGGCGTCGGGTCCGCGATGTCGCCGGCGATCCGGCCGTCGGCCAGCAGCACCACGCGGTCCGCGTACGCCGCGGCCGTCGGGTCGTGCGTGACCATGATGATCGTGCGGCCCAGCTCGCGCACCGACCGGCGCAGGAAGCTCAGCACCTCGGCGCCCGACCGGGAGTCCAGGTTGCCCGTGGGCTCGTCGGCGAACACGACCTCGGGCTTGGCGATGAGCGCGCGGGCGATCGCGACGCGCTGCTGCTGCCCGCCGGACAGCTCGGCCGGCCGGTGGGTGAGCCGCTGGCCGAGGCCGAGGGTGGTGACCAGGGTGTCCAGCCACTCGCGGTCGACCGCGCTGCCCGCCAGCTCGAGCGGCAGCAGGATGTTCTGCTCGGCGGTGAACATGGGCAGCAGGTTGAAGCTCTGGAACACGAACCCCACCCGGTCGCGGCGCAGGCGGGTCAGCGCGCCGTCGTCGAGCGACGTGATCTCCGTGGCGCCCAGCCGCGCGGTGCCGGCCGTGGCCTGGTCCAGCCCGGCGAGCACGTGCATGAGGGTCGACTTGCCCGAGCCCGACGGGCCCATGATGGCCGTGAAGGCGCCGGCCTCGAAGTCGACGTCGACCCCGTCCAGCGCACGCACCTCGGCGGCGCCCTGCCCGTAGACCTTGGTCAGCGAGCGTGCGCTCACGGCCACGGTGGCCGGGGTGCGCGGCGGGTCGTCGTCGATCGGGCGGAAGACGGTGGTGTCCACTGGAGGCTCCTTCAGGGCGGTGATGACGCTCCGACGCTACGGAGCCGGTCGCGCCCGCCGCATCAGGCCCGGGGCTGGTCCGCCGTCATCCCGTGGGCCGATCAGGACCCCGGCCGGACCAGCCCGGTCTCGTACGCGACCACCACGGCCTGCACCCGGTCGCGCGCGTGCAGCTTGGCCAGGATGCGGCCGACGTGCGTCTTGACGGTGGCCTCGGCGACGAACAGGTCGGAGCCGATCTCCGTGTTCGAGCGTCCCCGCGCCATGAGCACGAGCACCTCGCGCTCGCGGTCGGTCAGGTCGGCCACCGCGAGACGCGCCGGGTCGGTGGGGGCGCCCGGCTCGTCGGGCGGGAGCACGGTGACCAGGTGCTCGAGCAGGCGCTTGGTGCTCGACGGCGCGATGACGGCGTCGCCCCGGTGCACGGTGCGGATGGCCCCGAGCATCTCCTCGGGCGGGGCGTCCTTGAGCAGGAACCCGCTGGCACCGGCCCGGATCGCCGACAGCACGTACTCGTCGAGGTCGAAGGTGGTCAGCACGATCACGCGGGGCGCGGGGCGGTCGGCCGTGGCGCGCGCGGTGATCTGCGCGGTCGCCGTCAGGCCGTCCATCGTCGGCATCCGGATGTCCATGAGCACGACGTCGACGGGACCTGTGGCCGTGAGCGCGGCCGGGTCGAGCGCGCGCACCGCCTGGGCGCCGTCGCCGGCCTCGAGCACGACCTCCAGGTCCGCCTGCGAGTCGATCACCATGCGGAAGCCCGCACGGACCAGCTGCTGGTCGTCCACCAGCGCGACGCGGATCCGGTCGTCGCTCATCGGGCAGCCTCGTCCTGGTCGATCGGCACGGGTGCGGTCCTCTCGTGGGGTGGTGCGGCGTGGTCGCCCGGGGTCGGCAGCTGGGCGCGGACGCGGAAGCCGCCGCCGGGACGGGGTCCCGCGGTGACGGTGCCGCCGAACATGGTGGCCCGTTCGCGCATGCCGAGCAGGCCCTGGCCGAGGCCGTCGGAGTCCGCCGACGCGCCGCGGCCGTCGTCGCTCACCTCGACGACGATGGCGTCGGGGAGCCACTGCACGAGCACGGTCACCAGGGGGTCCGGGCCGGCGTGCTTGAGCACGTTGGTGAGGGCCTCCTGCGCGATCCGGTAGACCGTGAGCCCCGCGCCCGGCGGGAGCGTCCGGGGCTCGCCCATCCGGACCAGCGAGGCCCGCAGGCCGCTGGCCCGGACCTGGTCCACCAGGGCGCCCACGTCCGACTCGGCGGGCTGCGGCGCGAACCCCTGCGTGGTCCCGTGGCCGATCCCGCCGGGCCCGGGCAGCACGGGCACGGAGCCCGTGGACGGCGAGGGCTCGGCGCTGCCGCGCAGCACCCCGAGCAGCCGTCGCATGTCGGTGAGCGCGGCGCGGCCGGTCTCGCCGATGGTGCCCAGCGCGCGGGTCGCGGCGCTCGGGTCGGCGTCCGCGGCGTACCGGCCGCCGTCGGCCTGGGCGATCATCACGGTGAGGGAGTGGGCGACGATGTCGTGCATCTCGCGCGCGATGCGGGCCCGCTCGGCGGCGGTCGCGATCTGGGACTGCTGGTCGCGCTCGACCTCGAGGCGCTGCGCCCGGTCGACCAGCGCCTCGATGGTCTCCCGCCGGGAGCGCCGGACCAGCCCGAACGCCCAGACGGACAGCGCGACGACGCCGCTGAAGATCGCGGTCGACGCCGCCCCGGGCACGTCGAACCAGCCGTACATGATGAGGCCGAGCAGCACCGACCCGACCAGCGCCCCGACGATCGCGACGCGGTGCGCCCAGCGCGGTCCGTGCACGGTCACGGAGTAGAGCGAGAGCAGGACGGCGATGTCCGCGGGCAGGATCAGCGGCGACAGGAACAGCAGGTGCAGCAGCGCGGCCGTGTAGACGGCCGCGGCGGAGGCGGTCGGGCGGACGCGCCGCCAGGCCAGCGGGGCGACCACCGCGAAGGCCAGGATCGGGGTGGCGACCGTGCGCGTGCCCGACCCCATCGAGCCCGTGATGTCCGTCGACGCCACGACCATGACGATGAGCAGGAACGCCGTGCCGGTGGCGTCGACCGCGAACCGGTGCGCCTCCTCCCAGCGCAGCAGGCGCTCCCATCTGGTCACCCCACGAGGGTAGGCGGCGAGGACGCCCGCGGCGTGCGTCCGCGGGACGACCCGGCGCCCCGCGAGGTCCCCCCGTAGGCGCACACGGTTCACGCGACTCTGTGGGCGTGCCCCTCTGGCGGTCAAGACCGTCCCATGACCTAGCATGGGCGAATGACCCAGGTGCTGCTGGCCGAGGACGATCCCGCGATTGCCGAGCCTTTGGCCCGCGCCCTCGGGCGTGAAGGTTATGACGTGCGCGTGCAAGGTACGGGTCAAGGGGCCATCGACGGCGCCGCGGCGGCCGACCTGGTCGTGCTGGACCTCGGCCTGCCCGACATGGACGGGCTCGACGTCGCGCGCGCCATCCGGAACCTCGGCCTGACCACGCCGGTCCTGGTGCTCACGGCCCGGGCCGACGAGGTGGACCTGGTGGTCGGGCTCGACGCCGGCGCCGACGACTACGTGACCAAGCCGTTCCGGCTCGCCGAGCTGCTGGCGCGCGTGCGCGCGCTGCTGCGGCGCAGCGTCGGCGACCCCGGCGACGAGGACGAGCTGCACGCCCAGAACGTGCGCGTCGACGTCGCCGCCCACCGGGCCTTCCAGGGCGAGCGCGAGCTGCACCTCACGGCCAAGGAGTTCGACCTGCTGCGCGTCCTCGTCGGCGCCGCCGGCACGGTCGTCGCGCGCGAGACCCTCATGCGCGAGGTCTGGGGCTCGGACCCGACGGGCTCCACCAAGACCCTCGACATGCACGTGTCGTGGCTGCGCCGCAAGCTCGGCGACGACGCGAACGCCCCCCGCTACGTCACGACGGTGCGCGGGATGGGCTTCCGGTTCGAGACCGGCGGCCTGAGCTCGGCCGAGCGGGCCTGACCTTTGCGTCGTCGCGTCCTGCAGGCGACGATCGCGGCGGTCACCGTCGCGGTGGTCCTGCTCGGCTTCCCGCTGGCGTTCCTCGGCGCCCAGCTGGTGCGCGAGAACGAGATGCAGGCGCTCCAGTCGCGCGCGTCCGAGGCCGCCCGGGCGGTCGACTTCCGCGTGCAGCAGGACATCGCGCTGACGGACCGGATGCTCGAGAACTACGCCGGCGGCCCGGGCGACATCCCGGCGTCCGTCGTGGTGCGCTCGCCCGACGGCGGGGTGTACCAGGCGGGCGACCGGATCACCGGGCGCAGCCTGTCCGTGGGGGTCACCTCCGACACCGGCGCCACGGTGACCCTCTACGTCTCGTGGTGGGACGTCTTCTGGCTCAGCGCCCGGGTGATCGCCCTGGTCGTCGTCGCCGCGGTCGTGGCGTTCGCCGCCGGGATCGCCATGGCCATCTGGCAGGCCAACCGGCTCACCGCGCCTCTGGTGTACCTCGCCGCGTCCGCCGAGCAGCTGGGTGCCGGGCAGGTGCGTCCGCGCCTGGAGCCGTCGGGCGTGGAGGAGATCGACCTCGTGGCCGCCGAGCTGGCGCGCAGCGCCGACCGCATGGCGGGCCGGCTGGCCGCCGAGCGGCAGTTCGCCTCGGACGCGTCCCACCAGCTGCGCACGCCGCTGACCGCCCTGTCGATGCGGCTCGAGGAGATCATGCTCGCCACCGACGACCCGACCGTGGGCGAGGAGGCGCGCATCTCGCTCGAGCAGGTCGAGCGCCTGGTGCGGGTGGTCGACGACCTGCTGGCCAGCTCGCGCCGGGTGGCGGGCGGCACCACCGAGGCCCTCCGGCTGATCGAGGTGGTGCACCAGCAGGAGGAGGAGTGGCAGCCGACGTTCCAGGCGAGCGGGCGGCGCCTCGTGGTGGAGGTCGACCGGGCCACGCAGGTGCTGGCGACGCCGGGCGCGCTCGCGCAGGTCCTCGCCACCCTGATCGAGAACTCCCTGCGGCACGGGGCCGGCACCACGACCGTGCGCTCGCGCCCGGGCGGCCCGTCGGGCGCGGTCGTGGTCGAGGTGGCCGACGAGGGCGCAGGGGTGCCCGACGACCTGGCGCCGCGGATCTTCGAGCGCGAGGTGACGTCCGGCAAGGGCACCGGTCTGGGTCTGGCGCTCGCGCGCGACCTGGCCTCGGCCGACGGCGGCCGGCTCGAGCTCGCGCAGCGCCGGCCGGCGGTGTTCGCGCTGTTCTTGTCGGGCGTGCCCGCGTCGTTGCGTCCCGACGTGGTGCTGCCGCTGGGCGCGGTGGTGTCGGCCCGGCCGGACCGGCGGCGGCGCTGAGCGGTCAGGCGCGAGCGGGTCTGGCGGGAGCGGACCAGCAAGTACGGTAGAGCGCAGCTGATCGACACCCGCAGGAGAGACAAGGCCGTGTACCGGATCACCCCAGCCACGCAGCACTACGCGTGGGGATCGACCACCGCGATCCCCAACGCCCTCGCCCGCGTGCCCGACGGGCGACCGGTGGCCGAGGCGTGGTTCGGTGCCCACACGACCGCGCCGTCGACCGTCGACTCGGCCGACGGCCCGAGCACGCTCGACGAGGTCATCGCGGCGGACCCGGACGGTCACCTCGGTGCCGACGTCGCCTCGCGGTTCGGGGCGCGGCTGCCGTACCTGCTCAAGATCATCGCCGCGGACGCGCCGCTCTCCCTGCAGGTGCACCCCGGACCCGAACGGGCCCGGTCGGGCTTCGCCCGCGAGGAGGCAGCGGGCATCCCGGTGGGCGCGCCGGAACGCAGCTACCGCGACGCGAACCACAAGCCCGAGCTCGTCTACGCGCTGACGCGGTTCGACGCGATGGTCGGCTTCCGGGCCCCGCGCCGGGCGGCGGAGCTGCTGGCCGACCTGGACGCGCCGCTGGCGGCGGACCTGCACGCCCTCCTGGTCGAGGACCCGACCTCGACCGGCGTCCGTCGGGCGTTCGAATGGCTGCTCCTCCCCGACACCCGGCCGAGCGCCGCCGACGTGGCCAAGTTCGCCGACGCGTGCGCGCGCCGGCTAACGGACGGGTCACCCTCGCCGCGGACCGATCGCACGGTGATCCGCCTCGCGGCGGCCTATCCCGGAGACCCGGGCGCGGTGACGTCCGTGCTGCTGAACCCCGTGACGCTGCGGCCCGGCGAGGCGCTGTTCGTGCCTGCCGGTGCCGTGCACGCGTACCTGAGCGGCGTCGGCGTCGAGATCATGGCCAACTCGGACAACGTGCTGCGCGCCGGGCTCACCCGCAAGCACGTCGACATCGACGAGCTGCTGAGCAACGTGGACTGCGTGGCGGCGCCTCCGATCCGGATCGCGCCCGAGCGGGTCTTCACGTCGACACGCATCTACTACGCCCCGGTGGAGGACTTCGAGCTCAGCGTGACGCGCCTGACCGACGAGGGGGCGACGCGCATCCCGGGGCGCGGGCCGCGCATCGTGGTCTGCCTCGAGGGCGAGGTCGAGATGTCGACCGAGCACGGCGGCTCGGCCACGCTGTCCCGAGGGCAGTCCGTCTTCGTGCCGGCCTCGGACGGATCGCTCACGGCGCTCGGTGACGCCGTGATCATCCAGGCGGACGTGCCCTGACCTCTCGCGGAGCCGCGCGTCCGTCAGCGCGGTCCGGTGAACACCCAACGCTTGTAGCCGATGTAGCGCAGCGCTGTCCCGATCCCGATGCCGATCACCGTCGCGGCGTTGTCGGCGAACGCGTTGGTGAGGTTGAGCGCGTAGTGCGAGAGGGCGAGCGTGAGCACGGGCACCACGGCACCGACCAGGTTGATCGCGGTGAACACGACGAGCTCGCGCGTCGGTCGGTCGGTGCGCTGCCGGGAGAACGTCCAGTGCCGGTTGCCCACCCAGGACACGAGCGTGGCCGCGATGACCGAGATGACCTTGGCCGTCAGCGGCTTGTGCTCGAGCAGGTGCCCCGGGCCGAAGCGCAGCAGGTTGAACAGGCCGAGGTCGACGACGAACGCGACCCCGCCGACCGAGAGGAAGCGGGCGAGCTCGTAGGCGCGGGCGCGCAGCGCGGCGGTCCGCGCGGCGGGAGCGATCGGGGGCGCGGCAGCGGCCGGGTCGACGGTCAGCTCGTCGCTCGCGCTCACGGAGATCCTCGGGATGTCGGGGACAGACGGTCCCGCGAGGATAGCCGCTCATCCTGAGCGTCACCTGTCAGAGTCCCGGCGCAGCGTTTCGGGCGGCTCCGGCGCTCGGCTAGTGTCGTCGCCCGTGACGGCACCCGTGGTGGCAGTGGTGGGCGGTGGGCAGCTGGCCCGCATGATGGCGCCGGCGGCGACCGCGCTCGGTCTCCACCTGCGGGTGCTCGTCGAGAGCCCGACCTCGTCGGCTGCCCAGGTGGTGGTCGACGCGCCCGTGGGGGCGGCGTCCGACGAGGCCGCGATCGTCCGCCTGGCCGACGGTGCCGACGCCCTGACCTTCGAGCACGAGCACGTGCCGAACGCGCTGCTCGACCGCCTCGAGGCCGCAGGCGTCGCCGTGCACCCCGACGCCGCCGCGCTGGTGCACGCGCAGGACAAGATCGTCATGCGGACCCGGCTCACCGCGCTCGGCGTCCCCGTGCCGGCCTGGGCCGCGCTGCCGTCGCGGTCGGAGCTGGACGCGTTCCTCGGGGCGCACGACGGCGTCGCGGTGGTCAAGACGTCCCGCGGCGGATACGACGGCAAGGGCGTGCGCGTGGTCGGTGCCGCCGACGACGTCGCCGACTGGTTCGCGGCCGTCGAGGACGGCACGGGCGTGCCGCTGCTGGCCGAGGAGAAGGTCCCGTTCACGCGCGAGCTCGCGGTGCTGGTCGCGCGCCGGCCGTCCGGCGAGACGCGGACCTGGCCCGTGGTGGAGTCGGTGCAGCGGGACGGCGTGTGCGCCGAGGTGGTCGCGCCGGCCCCGGACCTGCACCCGGCGACGCGCGACGAGGCGGTCGACGTCGCCACCCGGATCGCCGAGGGGCTCGGCGTCACCGGGGTGCTCGCGGTCGAGCTCTTCGAGGTGCCGGGCACGGCGGGCGGCCCCCCGCGCGTCCTGGTCAACGAGCTGGCGATGCGGCCGCACAACTCCGGCCACTGGACCATCGACGGCGCCGTGACCAGCCAGTTCGAGCAGCACCTGCGGGCGGTGCTCGACCTTCCCCTGGGCGACACCGCCGCCCGGTCCGCCTGGACCGTCATGGCGAACGTGCTGGGCAGCGCGCTGCCGGACCCCACCGACGCGCTGGCCGACGTCGCCCGCGCCGACCCCGGCGCCAAGGTGCACCTGTACGGCAAGGAGGTGCGCGCCGGCCGCAAGCTCGGGCACGTGAACGTCAGCGGCGACGACCTCGACGACGTCCGCCGGCGGGCCGTCGCGGCGGCCGGGCTGCTGCGCGGCGACGCGTCCGCCTGACGCGAACAGGGCCCCGGCGGGTGCGGGGGCTGGGTCATGATGGGCGCGCGGCGTCGCCGCGTGCTTGAGGGACGTGCGGACGGAGACGGTGATGGCAGCGCAGGCCCTGGTGGGGATCGTCATGGGCTCGGACTCGGACTGGCCGGTGATGAAGGCGGCTGCCGAGGCGCTGGCGGAGTTCGACGTGCCCGTCGAGGTCGACGTGGTCTCCGCGCACCGCCAGCCCGAGAAGATGATCGCCTACGGCCGCACCGCGGCGGACCGCGGGCTGCGCGTGGTGATCGCCGGTGCCGGGGGAGCGGCGCACCTGCCCGGCATGCTCGCGGCCGTGACCACGCTCCCCGTGGTCGGCGTGCCCGTCCCGCTCGCGTACCTCGACGGCATGGACTCGCTGCTGTCGATCGTGCAGATGCCCGCGGGGGTCCCGGTGGCCACGGTGTCGATCGGCGGGGCGCGCAACGCGGGACTGCTCGCCGTGCGGATCCTGGCGTCCGGCGAGGGGGAGCAGGCCGTCCGCCTGCGGGCGGCGATGACCGCGTTCCAGGCGGACCTGCAGGGCCAGGCCGACGGCAAGGGCGAGCGCCTGCGGTCGCAGACGACGTCCCGGCCGAGCGTGGGGTTCAGCGTCTGACCGTGTGAAGGGTCGGTGTCGGCGGCCCTCTCGGCGTGCGGGTCGCGGCCGGCCTGCCTAGCGTCGAGCGGATGACCGACGCCCCCCGGCCGCGCCTCGCGGCCCTCGACGCCCTGCGCTTCGCCGCCGCAGCGGCCGTGGTGCTCTACCACTTCACTGGTCGCACGAGCAGCGCGTGGGGTGCGGGACAGGCCGATCGCCTGGGCGGGATGGGCCGCTGGACCGCGTACGGCTCGCTCGGGCCCGAGCTCTTCTTCGTCATCAGCGGGTTCGTGATCCTGCTGACCGCGTGGGGCCGGCCCACCGCCCAGGTGGTCGCCTCCCGCGTGGCCCGGCTCTACCCCGCCTACTGGGTCGCGGTGCTGGCCACGGGGGCGCTCCTGCTGCTCGTCTGGCCCGAGGGCAAGGCGATCACGCCGCACCAGGTGCTCGTGAACCTCACCATGCTGCAGTCCGCCGTGGGCGTCGCGCCGGTCGACGGCGTCTACTGGACCCTGTGGACCGAGCTGCGGTTCTACCTGCTCGTCGCGGTGTTCTCGCTGGTCGGCATCACGCGCCGCCGGGTGCTCGCCGTGGCGCTCGTGTGGCCGTGGGCCGCGCTCGCCGCCGAGCACCTCGGTGCGTCGGGCGTGGCGACCCTGCTCATTTCGGACTACGCCCCGCTGTTCGCCGCGGGGATGGCGCTGTTCGTGCTGGTGCGCGACGGGGCGTCCGGCCGCGCCGCGGTGCTGCCGTGGGTGGCGGTCGTCGTCGCCACGGGGCTGGCCGTCGCCCTCGTGGTCCCGTCCCGCCTGGCCGTGCTGGAGCGGACCACCGGCTACCTGCCCTCGGCGACCCTCCTCCGGCTCGCGGTCGTCGGCTGCGTCGCGCTGGTCGCGGTGGTGGTCCTCACGCGCGTGTCGCGCTGGCAGCACGCCGGCCTGGTCACGCTGGGCACGCTCACGTACCCGCTGTACCTGGTGCACGAGTACTGGGGCCTGGCCATCGTCCGGCTCGTCGCCGCCCACGCCCCGGCCGCCGTGGCGCTGGGGCTCGCGCTGCTCGGCGTGACGGTGCTCGCGTGGGCCGTGCACCGGTACGTCGAGGTGCCGTGCGGGCCGTGGTTGCGCCGCGTGACGCTGGTCGCGCTGGAGGGGGGCCGGGCCGTCGTGCTGGACCGCGTGATGCGGGGGCCTCGGCTGGTGCAGGCGATGCCGTGACGGCTCAGGCGCCCGGCACCCCGCCGACGGGACCAGCCGGCAGCGACCCGTCCCGGATCGCGGCGAAGAACGCCGGCGCGGCGTCGGGGTCGAGCTGGACCGTGGAGCCGACCCCGCCGGGCCGGTAGTCCAGGCTGGCGATCGGCGGCGTCCCCGTGATCCCGCCCGGGCCGTTGGCCGCCTTGAAGGCGAGCGCGAGCTTGGCCAGGTCGACGATGCCGGTGCCGTCGCTCACGGTCAGCGCACCGGTGCCCGCGTCGACCAGCGCCACCTGCTGCGACGGGTGCAGCACCAGCTGGGCCGGCCGGACCTTGCCCATGACGGCGCTGATGAGCTGCCGCTGCCGCTCGGCCCGGCCCACGTCGCCCGTGGGGTCGGCCTTGCGCATGCGGGCGAACGCGAGCGCCTGCACGCCGTCGACGTCGTGGCAGCCGGCGGTCCAGACCATGCCCGAGTCGGCGTCGTTCACGTCGACGTCGTGGCACAGGTGGACGCCGCCGACGGCGTCGACGATCTGCTCGACGCCGGCCATCCCGATCTCCGCGTAGTGGTCGATGGTCAGGCCCGTGAGCCCCTCGACCGTCTGCACCAGCAGGGGAGCCTGGCCCCACGCGAACGCGGCGTTGAGCTTGGCGGGGCCGTGCCCCGGGATGTCGACGTACGTGTCCCGCGGCAGGGAGATCAGGGCCGTCGGCCCGTGCGCGGGCACCTGCAGCAGCAGGATCGTGTCCGTCCGGGCGCCCTCGGTGCCGTCGGCGGCGACCCCGCCGTCCGCCCGGGAGTCGGAGCCGGTGAGCAGGTAGGTGGTGCCGGACGTGTCCGCCGCGCCGCTGAGCGCGGGCGTGTGCTGCACCTTGCCGTTGGCCCACACGACCAGGCCGATGGGCCACACGAGCAGCGCGGCGAGCACCAGGACCGTCACGGCGGCGATGACCGGGCCGCGCCGGCGGTGGGTCGGTGCCGTCGGCGGCGACCCCGCCGTCCGCCCGGGAGTC
>NZ_JBGFQZ010000048.1:0-13710 GCF_041295535.1 Cellulomonas sp. ICMP 17802
CCGGGCGCACGGACGTCGTCGGAGAGCAGGGCCACCACCTCGGCCGCGCGCCGGGCGCCGACGAGGTCCGCGCCGTCGAGCAGGGCGCGCGCGAGCCTCGGGTCGGCCGGGATCGCGGCGACCGCTCGGCCCCGGGGCGTCGGGTGACCGTCCGGGCCGAGGGCCCCGAGGTCGGTGAGGATCGCGTGCGCCGCGGCCATGGCCGGCTCGGGCGGGGGGTCCAGCAGCGCGAGGCCGGCGCCGGAGGGGCTCCCCCAGCACGCCAGCTCGAGCGCGAAGGCCGTGAGGTCCGCGGTGAGGATCTCGGGCTCGGGGTGCGCGGACAGCCGGGCGTGGTCCGCCGCGGACCAGCAGCGGTACACCGCCCCGGGTCCCTCCCGTCCCGCGCGCCCGGCCCGCTGCTCGGCGGCCGCGCGGCTCACGCTCACGGTGACGAGGCCGGCGAGGCCCCGCCGGTGGTCGGTCCGCGGCTCGCGCGAGAAGCCCGCGTCCACCACCACGCGCACGCCGGGCACGGTCAGCGACGACTCGGCGACCGCTGTCGAGACCACCACCCGGCGCCGCGGCCCCGGCGTCAGGGCGAGGTCTTGCTCGCGCGCCGGGAGCCGTCCGTGCAGCGGGCGCACGTCCGCGTCGACCCCGCCGAGCCGCCGCGCGACGCCGTCGACCTCCCCGGCGCCGGGCACGAACACCAGGACGTCGCCGGCCCGCTCGGCCAGGGCCCGCCGGACGGTCGCGGCGACGTGGTCCAGGAACCCGGGGGTCACGCCGCGGTCGTCCGTCCTGGCCACGCGGGGCGGCGGCGGGCACAGGACGAGGTCCACGGGGAAGAGCGCGCCGTCGACCTCGACCACCGGCGCGGGCCGGGCGCCCCCGAGCAGCGCGGCCGTCCGGGCGGCCTCGACGGTCGCCGACATCGCCACGACCGCGAGGTCGTCGCGCAGGTGGGCCCGCACGTCCACCAGCAGCGCGAGGGCGAGGTCGTCGTCGAGGTGCCGCTCGTGCACCTCGTCGAGGATCACGGCGCCGACGCCGGGCAGCTCCGGGTCGCGCTGCAGGCGCCGCACGAGCACGCCGGTGGTCACCACCTCGATGCGCGTCGCGGCGCCGACCACGTGCTCGCCCCGCACCGAGAACCCGACCGTGGCGCCGACCGGCTCCCCCAGCAGGTGCGCGAGCCTGCGGGCGGCGGCCCGGGCCGCGATCCGGCGCGGCTGGGTCACGACGACGCGTCCGCGGACCTCCGCCGCGACCGCGGGCGGCACGAGGGTCGTCTTGCCGGTGCCGGGCGGTGCCTGCACCACCGCGACCCCGCGCGACCGCACCGCGGCGACCACGTCGGCGAGCCCGTGCCGCACGGGCAGGTCCGGCGGGTGGGCCAGCAGCCGGCCGAGGGGGTGGTCGTCCACGGGTGGAGTCTGCCCCGACGGAGAAGGATGAGCCGCATGACCACGCTGCCCCTGACCCCCGACGAGCTCCTCACCACCACGCGCTCGGTCCGCAAGAGGCTGGACCTGACCCGCGACGTGCCCCTCGGGCTGGTGCGGGAGTGCATCGAGATCGCGCTGCAGGCGCCCTCGGGCTCGAACCGCCAGGGCTGGCACTGGGTGGTCGTCACCGACCCGGACCTCCGTCGCGCGGTGGGCGACGTGTACCGGCGGGCGGTCGACGACTACGTGGCCGCGCCGGGGTACGCCGGGCGGCTGTTCCAGGACGACCCCGGGCGCGCGGGCGTGCAGCAGCGCGTCGCCGACAGCGTGACGTACCTCGGGGAGCACCTCGGCGAGGCGCCCGTCCTGGTGATCCCCTGCCTGACCGCGCCGCGGCTCTCGGGCGGCAACCAGGCCGGGCTGTGGGGGTCGCTGCTTCCGGCGGCGTGGAGCTACATGCTGGCCGCGCGGGCGCGCGGGCTGGGCACGGCGTGGACCACGCTGCACCTGGCGCACGAGCAGGAGGTGGCCGACCTGCTGGGCATCCCCGCCGACGTGCGCCAGGGCGTGCTGATCCCGACCGCGTACTACACGGGCGAGACCTTCCGCCCGGCGCCCCGCCAGCCGCTCGACGAGGTCTGGCACCACGACCGCTGGTGACTCAGGACCGGTCCCGCGCCGACTCCACCGGCAGCAGCACGGCACCGAGCAGGAAGCACACGGCCCCGAGGAACGTGCCCAGGTTCACCAGCGCGAGGTTGGCCAGCTGGCCGGTCGAGCGCAGGTAGCGGGCCGCCACCGCCGCCACGCCGAAGGCGACGGACCCGGCCAGGTTGAGCGCGGCGATCCGCCAGCCGACGGACCGGTCCGAGCGCGGCAGGATCCCTCGGTTGACCTCGGAGTACGCGAGCCAGCTGGCGACGAGGAAGCAGATCGAGCCGTACACGTCCGGCGCCCAGACCAGCCGCTTGGCCTGCTCGGTGGTCAGGTCGGTCTGGGTGGCGGCGAAGGTGCTGATGTTGAAGAACACGGTGCCGACGAGCTGCACCAGCACGGCCCAGAAGTCGATGCGCCGCGGCTTCCACCCGACCAACGCCGCCAGCCGGCGCGGCCGCGCGGACTCGGCCAGGACACCGCCGGGCGCCCGCAGCACCTCGTGGAACTGCAGGTACCCGGCGCTCGTGAAGAAGATCGAGCCGACGAAGAAGGTGGCCGCGACGGCGGCGGGGTCGACGGCGTCGACGTACGCCGGCACCGACCCGAGCGCGAAGCAGATCGAGCCGACGCCGAACAGCGCGCCGATCCACCAGCTCAGGGCGCTCGCCCGGCCGCCGGGCGTGCGGGCCCCGCTCGGCCGCAGGCCGAGGCCCTTGCGGTGCCGCCGCGACGTCCACTCGACCTCGGTGCCGTCCGGGCGCGCGAGCACCGCGTGCGTGGTGAAGCCGGCCGGCCCGCGGGCGCGCACGACGCGCCAGCCCGCGGGCAGGTCCGGGACGGCCGAGGTCACTGCCCCAGGCCGGTGCGCGCCTTGCTCGTCGCCGCAGCGTGCGCGGGCGACGTCCACACGTCGGGCTTGGCCTTCGGACGCTCGACCGGCTGCTCCGCGACGAGGGCGTCCCACGCGGCGAACAGGTCGCGCAGCAGCATCTCGATCATCATCCGGCTCAGGTCGAGCCGGACCACCACGCGCATGAGGTGCACCGCGTCGGCGTCGGGCGGCAGGCTGTACGCGGGCACGATCCAGCCGTCCTCCCGCAGGCGCGCGGACAGGTGGTAGACGTCGAACCCGGGGTCGCCCTTGATCGAGAACGTGACCACGGGCTCGGCCAGGCCCGGGTTGAGGATGGTGAACTTGCCGCTCGCCTCGAGGCTCTCGTTGAGGAACCGGGCGTTGGCCAGCATCGTCTCGACGATGGACGTGTAGCCGCTGCGCCCGAGCCGCACGAAGTTGTACATCTGGGCCTGGATCATGGCCGAGCCGCGCGAGAAGTTGAACGTGTACGTGGGCTGCGCCCCGCCGAGGTAGTTCACGCTGAACACGAGGTCCTCGGGCAGCCGGGACGCGTCCCGGAAGATCAGCCAGCCGACGCCCGGGTAGACCAGCCCGTACTTGTGCCCCGACGCGTTGATCGAGGCGACCTGCTCGAGCCGGAAGTCCCAGCGCAGGTCGGGCTCCGCGAACGGGGCGATGAACGCGCCGCTGGCGCCGTCGACGTGCAGGGGGATGTCCCAGCCCTTCTCGGCCTTGATCCGGACCAGCAGGTCGTTGATCTCCTCGATCGGGTCGGCCTCCCCGATGTGCGTGGTGCCGAGCACCGCGCCCACCGCGATCGTGTTCTCGTCGATCTGCCCCTCGACGTCGTCGGCGCTCAGCACGAACCGGTCCGGCTTCATGGGGATCTTGCGCATCTCCACGTCGAAGTAGTTGGCGAACTTGTCCCAGACCACGTGCGTCTCGGCCCCGAAGACGACGTTCGGCCGGTCGGTCGGCTTCCCCTCGGCCCGGCGGCGGTCCCGCCAGGCGCGCTTGTGGGCCAGCAGGCCGAGCATGATCGCCTCCGACGAGCCGATCGTCGCGACGCCGACCACCTTCGCCGAGTCGGGGGCGTTGAAGAGGTCGCCCAGCATGTGCACGCAGGCTTCCTCGATCAGCGACGCCGCGGGGTACTCCTCGTGGTCGATGTGGTTCTTGCGGATGCTGTCGAGGATCAGGTGCTCGGCCTGCGGCTCCATCCAGGTGGTGACGAACGAGGCCAGGTTGAGGGTCTCGCGGCCGTCGAGCATCAGCCCGGTGTGCAGGAGCTCGTAGGCCTCGTCGGGCAGGATGCCGTGCGGCGGGAACGTGCCGCGGTCGATGTGGTCCCGAAAGCTGGGACGGCCGTGGATGGGGCCGAACGGGTCCGACGTCTCGCTCACCTTGCTCCTCCAGTTCCTCGGTCCGGAGCCGTGGCTGACTGCCGTCTCCGGCGGGCATCTGCCGCATCGAACGTAGCAATGCCCGGGCCGCTCTGTCCCGGTTCGTCGCGTTCACCTCTCGGTCGACCCGTCCGCCCGGCCCGGCGCTCCGAACCTCGTCGGTCAGGCCGTCCTCGGACGGCCCCTGCACGAGGCCCGACCGCGACCGCGACCGGGCCGACCCAGAGGAGCACTCCATGAAGGCACGGACCCGCATCGCCCTCGCCACCCCCGCCCTGAGCATCGCGGCTCTGTGCTGGCTCGCCGGACCGGCCTCGGCCGCCGACGGATCGGCGCAGGGGACGCTCGCCCCGGTCGTCCTCAACGGCGTCCAGGGCGGTGGCACCGCCATGGCGACGGTGTCCGGCACCACCCTGACCGTCGAGATGCAGGCGACCGGCCTGCTGGCGGACAACCCGCACGCCGCACACATCCACTTCGGCGCAGCGGCCCGGCACGAGTGCCCCGCGGCGAGCGACGACAAGAACGGGGACGTCGGGACGATCAACACGACCGACGGTGGTCCGGCGTACGGCGACATCGTCGTGTCCCTGACGAAGACGGGCGACACCTCGCCGGCGTCGGGCCTCGCGGTCGACCGCTTCGACACCGCGCCCGGCGGGAACATCAACTACGAGCGCGGATCCATCCAGATCTCGCCGGAGGTCGCCGACGCGATCGTCGCCGGCAAGTCCGTGGTGGTCATCCACGGTGTCGACCACAACCACAACGGCACCTACGACGGCGCCACGAAGTCGGACCTGGACCCGACCCTGCCCACCGAGGCGACCGACCCCGCGCTGTGCGCCGTGCTGGCCTCCTCGCAGATGTCGACCATGCCCGCCGGTGGCGCGCAGACCGGGAGCGGCTCGACCGCCGGCGTCCAGGACGCCGGGCTGCTCGCCGCCGGTGGCGTGGCGCTGCTGGGTGGCGCCGCGCTGCTCGCGCGCCGTCGGACGGCACCCGTCACGGCGACGCGCTGATGATCGACGACGCCCGGTCGGACGGCCCGGGGCCGACGGCCGGGCGTCGTCCCGCGCGACGCTGGGCGGTCGTCGTGGGGGCGGCCCTCGTGCTCGGTGGTGGCACGGCGCTCGCCGTCGGTGTGCGCGCGCAGCAGCCGGACCCCCCGCGGCCGGTCGCCGCCACGACCGCACCGCTCCCGGTGCCGAGCCCGAGCGTCCCCGCGCCGTCGGTCAGCGAGCCCGCACCGGCCCCCGAGCAGCCGCTGCCCGTGCAGGTGAGCATCCCGTCGCTCGACATCGCGTCGGACCTGATCACCGTGGGTGTGCAGCCCGACGGCACGCTCGAGGTCCCGCAGCCGGGACCGGACTACGACCGGGCCGCCTGGTTCGACGGCTCGCCGCGCCCCGGCGGCACCGGCCCGGCGGTGATCGAGGGCCACGTCGACGGCGTCGACGGCCCGTCGGTCTTCCACGAGCTGGGTCGTGTCGCCGTGGGGTCGCAGGTCCTCGTCGCGCGGGCGGACGGGACGACCGCGACCTTCGTCGTCGATGCCGTGCGGTCGTTCTCGAAGGACGACTTCCCCACGCTCGAGGTCTACGGCAACACGGCGGGCCCCGAGCTGCGGCTGCTGACCTGCGGCGGGCGGTTCGACCGCAGCACCGGGCACTACACCGACAACACCGTGGTGTTCGCGCACCTGAGCACCTGAGGGTGTCCCCAGGGCCAAGCCGGTCAGCCCACGGCCGACGGGTAGGATCGACCGATCCCCCGCGCGCCCGGCTCTCGTGCTCTCCTGCCCGTCGGCCACCTCCTGACGACCAGCTAGGACCCCGCACGATGACTGCCCCCACCCTCACCAGCACCGAGCACCTCGACGGTGTCGACGCCGCCGAGCTCGAGACGTTCCTGCGCGTCGCTGACCAGATCAGCCGCCTCCCCTCGGACCACCCGCACCTCGCGCTGGCCCGCCGGGCGACGTCCGCGCTGTTCAAGGCCGCCAAGAAGCAGCGCCGCGCCGAGAAGCGGGACGCCATCAGCGCGGCCGATCGGGCGGTCATCCACGCGACGGCGACCGGCAGCCCGGGCCGGATCGACGACGAGACCCAGGGCATCCCGCTGGTCTCCAGCGTCCAGGGCGCGACGGCCGGCACCCTGCTCAAGGCGCGCCCGTGCTACATCTGCAAGGAGCCGTACGTCGAGGTCGACGCGTTCTACCACCAGCTCTGCCCGGCCTGCGCGCGGCTCAACCACGCCAAGCGCGACGCCCGCACCGACCTCACGGGCAAGCGCGCCCTGCTCACCGGCGGCCGCGCCAAGATCGGCATGTACATCGCCCTGCGCCTGCTGCGGGACGGCGCGACGACGACGATCACCACCCGGTTCCCGCGCGACGCCGCGCGCCGCTTCGCCGCGATGCCCGACAGCGCCGACTGGCTGGACCGCCTGAGCATCGTCGGCATCGACCTGCGCGACCCGGCCCAGGTGGTCGCGCTCGCGGACTCCGTCGCCGCGCAGGGGCCGCTCGACATCCTCATCAACAACGCCGCGCAGACGGTCCGCCGCTCCCCCGGCGCGTACACGCACCTGGCCGACGCCGAGCTCGAGCCCCTGCCCGACCGGCCGCTGCCGCAGATCACCACGTTCGGCCGCACCAGCAGCGCCCACCCCGTGGCGCTCGCCGGCTCGGTCACCGAGCTGACCAGCATCGCGGCGGGCGTCGCCGGCGTCGACACGCTCGCGCTCACCGCCGAGCACGCCTCCCTCGAGCGGCTGGTGGCCGGCACGGCGATCGACGCCGGCGGGCTGGTGCCCGACACCGCCGAGACCAACAGCTGGGTGCACACGGTCGACCAGGTGGACCCCATGGAGCTGCTCGAGGTGCAGCTGTGCAACCAGACGGCGCCGTTCATCCTGGTCAGCCGCCTCCGCGGCGCCATGCGGGTGCCGGGTCGCGCCTACGTGGTCAACGTGTCCGCCATGGAGGGCGTCTTCTCGCGCGGGTACAAGGGTCCCGGCCACCCGCACACCAACATGGCCAAGGCCGCGCTCAACATGCTCACCCGCACGAGCGCGACCGAGCTGGCCACCGACGGCATCCTCATGACCAGCGTCGACACCGGCTGGATCACCGATGAGCGGCCCCACCCGACCAAGGTGCGGCTGGCCGAGGAGGGCTTCCACGCGCCGCTCGACCTGGTCGACGGCGCCGCGCGCGTGTACGACCCGATCGTGCGGGGCGAGGCCGGCGAGGACCTGTACGGCTGCTTCCTCAAGGACTACGTGCGCTCCCCCTGGTAACCCGATTTGTCATCCTTGTCACGTCTTGACCCGGCGGAGCATCATCGCAAGTGGGCCGGCGCCGTCACTGGCGCCGCCCACCAGGGGGCACGGCATGGGGACATCGGTGTGGATGTTCAGCGGCGACCAGACGATCCGGTACGACCGCGGCGACGACGCGGCTGACGCGGGCCGGACAGGCCCGGCTGCCGACGAGTGGCACGGCTTCACGGAGGCCGGCTTCGCCGCCGGTGTGGACGCCGCGATCAACTGGCAGAACGGCCGGATCTACTTCTTCCGTGGCACGGACTACCTGCGCTACGACCTGGACGTCGACCACGTGGCCGACGGCTACCCCCGCCCGATCGCGGGGAACTGGCCGGGTCTCGCCGAGGCGGGCTTCACCACCGTCGACGCCGCGATGAACTGGGGCAACGGCAAGGCGTACTTCTTCCGCGGCGACCAGTACGTGCGGTACGACATCGCGGGCGACCACGTCGACACCGGCTACCCGCGACCGATCGCCGGCAGCTGGCCCGGGCTCGCCGAGGCCGGGTTCGACGCCGTCGACTCCGCGATCGCGTGGGGCAACGGCAAGGCGTACTTCTTCCGCGGCGCGTTCTACTCGCGGTACGACGTCCTCGACGGCAGGGTCGACCCGGGGTACCCCCTGCCGATCGCCGGGGCGTGGACGGGGCTGCTGACCGCGGGCTTCCTCGGGCCTCTGCGTGCCGTGGTCGACACCTACTCGATGAGCGACGTCTGGCTGCCGGGTGCCGAGGTGCGGCCCGCGACGACCGCAGGCCCGGACTACGTGCCGATGCCGTGGCGCGGGGTCCTGCACACCACGGAGGGCACGACGATCGACGGGGCGCTGGGGACGCTCGACGCCAAGCGGTCCTGGCCGACGCTGACCATCGAGCCCCTCACCGGCAGGATCGTCCAGCACTACCCCCTGTCCACCGGCGCGCGGGCGCTGCGCAGCGCCACGGCGACGCTGGTCAAGAACGCGGCCCGCGCCGTGCAGATCGAGATCGTCGGCAGGGCCGCCGAGACGCCCGGCTGGGCGCCCGCGCAGCTCGACTTCATCCGGGGCGTGCTGCGCTCGATCGAGTCGCTGGTCCCCATCCCGCGGACGTCGGGCCGCACCTTCCTCGACGAGGCGGGCGTCAACCAGACCCCGGCCAACCGGATGACCGTGGACGAGTGGAACAGGTTCTCCGGCTGGTGCGGCCACCAGCACGTCCCCGCCGAGACGCACTGGGACCCCGGCGCGATCGACATCGCCCACCTGCTCGCCTGACGTCCGGAGGCGCGCGCGGGCGTTCTCCCCCACGATGAGCGCGTGCACCGCGACCTGAGCGCCCACCTGTCCATCGACGTCACCTCGCCGGCGACCCTCGCGTTCGAGCTCGCCGTCTCCACCCAGCTCGCGGTCCGGGAGAGCCTGCGGATCACGCTCGACGGGACCCCCGTCGAGGCCACGCCGGTGCCGGACCACCACGGCACGCGGCTGCACGTGGTCCAGGCGGGCGTCGGGCGCCTGGTGCTGGACTACTCCGCCTCCGTCGACGGGCGCGCCGCGCCGGTCACGTCCGACGAGGCGGACCTGCTGCGCTACCTGCGGCCGAGCCGGTACTGCGAGTCCGACACCCTCGGGCCCACCGCGTACGCCGAGTTCGCCGGGCTGCACGGCTACGACCTGCTCGCGGCGGTGAGCTCGTGGGTGGGCTCGCGGCTGTCCTACGTGCCGGGCTCGAGCCTGCCCACCGACGGTGCGGTGCAGACGCTGCTGGCGCGCCGGGGCGTCTGCCGGGACTACGCCCACCTGGTCATCGCGCTCCTGCGCGCCCTCGACATCCCGGCGCGGCTGGTCTCCGTGTACGCGCCGGGGCTCTCCCCGATGGACTTCCACGCCGTCGCCGAGGCCCACCTGGACGGTCAGTGGTACGTCGTCGACGCGACGACGCTCGCGCCGCGCTCCAGCCTGGTGCGGATCGCCACGGGGCGCGACGCCTCCGACACGGCGTTCCTCAACGTGCACCACGGGTACGCCGACCTGCAGGAGCTCGAGGTCACGGCCGTGGCCGACGTGCTGCCCGACGACGACGTGCGGGACCTGGTGATGATCGGCTGAGCCGGGCCGCCCTTTGCTAGCCTCCGAATCGTGACAGAACCGGACGCGGTGGACGCGGCGCCGGACGTGCGCCGCCGGTCGTTCTTCGCCCGCCGGTTCGGCCCCGACGACTTCGGCATCGTGCTGAGCCTGCTGGTCACGGCCTACGTGCTGTATGCCGTGAGCTCGGCGATCTGGGCGCAGCTGACGGTCACGGTCCTCTACCTGTTCACGCTCGGGCTCGCCGTCCGGACGTCCCGGCCGATGCCCACCCAGAAGCGCGTGGTGCGCATCATCCTCGTCGCCTCGACCGTCGTCGCGGTCGTCGCCGTGACGGTGCTCCCGCGGTCCGCCGCGGACGGCATCCTGGACGCCGTCGTCTGCGTGATCCTCATGACGGCGCTGATCGTCATCCTCGACCGCATCCTGCGGCGGACGGCCGTGACCGTGCAGTCGCTGGCCGGTGCCCTCAGCGCGTACCTGCTGATCGGCATGTTCTTCGCCAGCCTCTTCGGCGTCATGGACGCGCTCACGCCGGGCCCGTTCTTCGCCGGTGGGCTGGCCGCCAACCCGCGCTCGTTCCAGTACTTCTCGTACACGACGCTCACCACGCTGGGCTACGGCGACTACACGGCGGCCCTGTTCCCCGGGCGCAGCATCGCGACCTTCGAGGCCCTCGTCGGGCAGGTCTTCCTGGCCGTCCTGGTCGCTCGCCTGGTCGCCGCGTTCCACGGCCGCTCCGAGGTCCTGCCCGAGAAGCCCGGCGACTGACCGTGGACGCCGCCACGGCCGTCGCCTGGTCCGCGCTCGGCGGCGCGGCCGAGCCGGCCGCGCGCGTCGAGTACGTGGGCACCCCGGGTCTGGCGGCGCGGCTGCCCGTCCGCGAGCTCGCGCGCGCCACCGTCGGGGTCTGCTCGCTCGCCGCGGCCGAGCTGCTCGCCACGCGCACCGGGCGGGGGCTCCCGGGGGTGCGCATCGACGAGGGCGCCGTCGCCGTCGCGTTCACCAGCGAGCGGCACCTGCGGGTGGACGGCCGACCGATCCCCCTGTTCGCGCCGCTCTCGGGCTTCTGGCGGTCCGCCGACGGGTGGGTGCGCACGCACGCGAACTACCCGCACCACCGGGCCCGTCTGCTGGCCGCCCTGGGACTGACGGACTCGGGCGACGACGCGGAGCTGGCGCCGCGCCTGTCCGCGACGATCGCCGAGCGCGCGGCGCGGGCGGTCCAGGAGACCGTGTACCGGGCGGGCGGCCTCGCGGTCGAGGTGGTGCCGCCGGTGCCCCTCGAGCACCCGCTGGTGACCGTGAACGTCAGCGCCCCGCAGGCCGCGGCGCCGTTGCTGCCCGCCTCGCTGCCCGCCGAGGGGGTACGCGTGCTCGACCTCACCCGCGTGCTGGCCGGCCCGGTCGCGACGCGGACGCTGGCGCTGCTCGGGGCGGACGTGCTGCGCGTCGACGCGCCCTGGCTCCGGGAGGACGACGGCACCCACATCGACACGGGGTTCGGCAAGCGGTCCACGCGCCTGGCTCTCGAGGACCCCGCCGACCGGGCGGCGCTCGGCCGCCTGCTCGACGCGGCGGACGTCGTCGTCACGGGCTACCGGCCGGGCGCCCTCGACCGCTACGGCCTGGACGCCGAGACGCTGCTCGCGCGGCGCCCAGGCCTGGTCGTCGCGCAGCTGTGCGCGTGGGGCTGGACCGGGCCCTGGGCCGGTCGGCGAGGGTTCGACAGCCTCGTGCAGGCGGGCACCGGGATCGCGGTGGTCGAACAGGGTGACGACGGCCGGCCGGGCACCCTCCCCGCGCAGGCGCTGGACCACGGGACCGGCTACCTGGTCGCGGCCGGCGTGCTGCGCGGCCTGACCGACCGGGCGCGGACCGGCTCCGGGCGCGTGGTCCGGTTCTCGCTGGCCGGCACCGCCGCGTGGCTCCTGCAGGGCATCGTCCCGGAGCCCCGGCCCGAGGGCGGACCCGAGCACCCCGACCGCTGGCTGGTCGACACCGACTCGTCCTACGGCCGCCTCCGCCACGCGCGCTCCCCGCTGGGCGTCGAGGGCGTCCCCACCGACTGGGCGCACCCGCCCGGCCGCTGGGGCACGGACGAGGCCCGCTGGGCGCTCGGCTGACCCGTCACGCCGCGCGGGACACCGACCGCGCCTCGGTCGTCGGCACCCGGCCGTGCGCGTCGAGGTGGCGCACCACCCACGCCGCGTCGCGGCCGACGCCGGGGACCGTCTCCGAGGCCAGGGCGAACTGGAAGTGCAGCCCGGCGAACGCCAGCCCCGGGACCGTGGTCGACAGGCCGCGGTCGTGCAGGACGCGGCCGTCGGCGTCGCAGGCCGGCAGCTCGAGCCAGGGCAGGTCGGTGCGGTAGCCCGTGCACCACACCACCGCGCCCACGTCGACGACGCGCCCGTCCTCGAGCAGCGGCAGCCCGTCCTGCGTGCCCACCACGCGCGGCACGCGCTCGACGCCCGCCGCGTCCAGGTCGACCGTGCGGGTCCGGATCAGCGGGACGGTCCGGTGCTGCGCGGCGGCGCGCCGGCCCATGGGCGTGCGGAGCGTGAGGACGTGCCGGTGCACCAGCTGCACGATCGGCAGCACGACCGCGCTGGTCGCGGTGGTCAGGCGCGTCGGGATCTGGTCCGGGTCGGGGCCGGCCAGGAGCACCGGCCGGGTGCGGGCCAGCTCGGCCGCGAGCTCCGCGCCGGAGTTGCCCGTGCCGACGACGAGCACCGGTCCCACCGGCACGTCGGTAGGCCGGCGGTAGCCCGACGAGTGCAGCTGCGCGAGGCGGGGGTCGAGGTCGGCCGCGAGCGCGGGCACCCGCGGCGTGTGGTTGGCGCCCGTCGTGACGATCACGTGGTCGGCCTCGAGCTCGTCCTCGCCCACCGTCACGACGAACCGGCCACCGTCCCCGGCGTGCACGCGCGTCACCCGGGCCCCCGTGCGCACGGGCAGGTCCCACCGCATCGCGTAGGACTCGAGGTAGTCGGCGAACTCGTCCTTGGTCGGGAACGCGAGCCGCGGTCCCGGGTAGCGCATGCCGGGCAGCCCGACCGCCCACGCGTTGGTGAACAGGCGCAGGGAGTCCCAGCGCGACCGCCATGCGTCACCCACCCGCGCGTGCTCGTCGAGGATCACGAAGGACCGTCCGCGCCGGGCCAGGTGGTACCCGACCGCCAGCCCCGACTGGCCGCCGCCCACGACCACCGTGTCGAACCGCTGCCTGCTCATCTCGCGCTCCCGTGTCCCCGACGCCGTCTCCGTCGCCTCCGACGCTAGGAGCGTCGACCACCCGCCCTCATCGGCCGAACTGCCCATCCTGCGGCGGGGGTCCGTGGGTAGTTCTACCCACGGGGACTCAGTCGGCGCGGACGACCCCGTGGGTGTGCGCCCACATGCCGGCGGCCGCCCGCGAGTGCACGTCGAGCTTGGCGAAGATGTTGCTCACGTGGCGCGCGACGGTCTTCTCGCTGAGCACCAGGCGCTCGGCGATCACGCGGTTGCTGAGCCCGGTGGCCACCAGCCGGAGCACCTCGACCTCCCGGCCGGTCAGGCCGCCAACCGCCGGGGGCTCCGCGGCTGCGCCCAGGCGCCGCAGCGTCTCGGTCGCGGCGTCCTGCTCCCGGCGCGCGGCCTCGTGGTCGCCCACCGCGCGCAGGGCCTGCGCGACGCGCTGCCGCGTGCGGGCGCCCTCGTAGGGAGCGTCCAGCTGGGACCAGACCGACCAGGCCCGGCGCAGCAGCGGCAGCGCCCGCTCGGCGTGGCCCTCGGCGAGCAGCACGACGCCGGTGGCGTCCGCGGCCAGACCGTCCAGCCACGGGGTCGCGCGGTCGCGCGCCACCGCGTCCAGCTCGTCGCAGGACCGCCGCGCGGCCGCCAGCTCGCCCGTGGCGACAAAGATCTCGACCGCCACCGCGACCGTGACCGGCGACGCCGTCGTCGTGGGGAGCGGGTTCAACG
>NZ_JBGFQZ010000049.1:0-13045 GCF_041295535.1 Cellulomonas sp. ICMP 17802
CGTCGCGCGCGCGTCGGCCCGACGCCCGGCCGACGTCGAGGCCCTGCTCTACGGACCACCACCCACCGACGACCGCGGGCTGGCCCAGCTGGCCCGCGACCTGGACCATCTCGAGAGCGAGGTTCACCGAACGTGAGCAACGACAGCCCCCAGTGGACGACCACGGCCACCCAGCCCGCGCCGGAGCCGTCGCACGAGCTGCGGGTCGCCCTCGCCGCCGTGCGCACCGAGGTGGCCAAGGCCGTGGTCGGTCAGGACGCCGCGGTCAGCGGCCTCGTCATCGCCCTGCTGTGCCGCGGCCACGTGCTGCTCGAGGGCGTGCCCGGCGTCGCGAAGACGCTGCTGGTCCGCGCGCTGTCCGCCGCGCTCGACCTGCAGACCAAGCGCGTGCAGTTCACGCCCGACCTCATGCCCGGCGACGTGACGGGCTCGCTGGTCTACGACGCCCGCACCGCCGAGTTCTCGTTCCGCGAGGGCCCGGTGTTCACCAACCTGCTGCTCGCCGACGAGATCAACCGGACGCCCCCCAAGACCCAGGCGTCGCTGCTCGAGGCGATGGAGGAGCGGCAGGTCTCGATCGACGGCACGCCGCGCCCGCTGCCCGACCCGTTCCTGGTCATCGCGACGCAGAACCCGGTCGAGTACGAGGGCACGTACACGCTCCCCGAGGCCCAGCTCGACCGGTTCCTGCTCAAGCTGGTCCTCCCCCTGCCGGAGCGCGCCGAGGAGATCGAGGTGCTGGCCCGGCACGCGGCCGGCTTCGACCCGCGCGATCTGGCGGGCGCCGGTCTGCGGCCCGTGGCCGACGCGGCGATGCTCGCCCGCGCGCGGGCGGAGGTCGCGCGCGTGCAGGTGGCGCCCGAGGTGCTGGGCTACGCCGTCGACGTCTGCCGGGCCACCCGCCGGTCGCCGTCGCTCTCCCTGGGCGTGTCCCCCCGCGGCGCGACCGCGCTGCTGGCCACCTCGCGGGCCTGGGCGTGGCTCTCTGGCCGCGGCTACGTCACGCCCGACGACGTCAAGGCGCTCGCCCACCCGACGCTGCGGCACCGCGTCCAGCTGCGAGCCGAGGCCGAGCTCGAGGGCGTCAGCACGGAGAGCGTCCTCGACACGGTGCTGGCGTCCGTCCCCGTCCCGCGCTGACATGGCCGTCACCTGGCGCGCGGTCGTGCTGGCCGCGCTCGGCCTGCCGGCGGTGCTGCTCGTGCCCGCCGGCGCCACGGTGCTGCTGTGGGCGCTGCTCGTCGTGGTCGCGTGCGCCCTCGACGCGTCCCTGGCGGCGTCGCCGCGTCAGGTCGGTGTGCGGCGCGACGTCCCGGCCTCGGTCCGCCTGACCGAGGCCGCCACCTCCACGCTCACCCTGTCGAACGTGGGCCGACGCCGGCTGCGTGGGGTCGTGCGCGACGCGTGGCCGCCGTCGTCGGGTGCCCGGCAGGACCGCCACCGGCTCGACGTGCCGGCGGGAGAGGGCACGCGCGCCCGCACGGTCCTGGTGCCGACGAGGCGCGGCGACGCCCACGCCGACCGTGTGACCGTGCGCACCGTCGGCCCGCTCGGGCTGGCAGGTCGGCAGGCCTCGCTGACGGTGCCGGGCCGGCTGCGCGTGCTGCCCGAGTTCGCGTCGCGCCGGCACCTGCCCAGCCGCCTGGCGCGGCTCAAGGAGCTCGACGGTCGCGCCGCGGTGCAGGTGCGCGGACCCGGCACCGAGTTCGACTCCCTGCGCGAGTACGTGATCGGCGACGACGTGCGCTCGATCGACTGGCGCGCGACCGCGCGACGCTCCGACGTCGTCGTCCGCACCTGGCGGCCCGAGCGCGACCGGCGGGTGCTCATCGTGCTCGACACCGGCCGCACGTCGGCCGTCCGGGTGCTGGACGCGCCGCGCATCGACGCGTCGATCGAGGCGGCGCTGCTGCTCGCCGCGCTCGCCACGCGGGCGGGCGACCGCGTCGAGCTCGTGGTCTTCGACCGCCGCGTGCGCGGCCGCGTCGCCGGTGCGACGGGCCCGCGCGTCATGGCGGCGTTCGCCGACACCCTGGCCCTGGCCGAGCCCGAGCTGGTGGAGACCGACTGGCCCGGGGTCGTGGCCCAGGTGCGCGAGCGGCTCTCGCAGCGGGCGCTGGTCGTGCTGCTCACCGCCCTCGACCCGGCGGCGGTCGAGCAGGGGCTGCTGGGCGTCGTCGGGCAGCTGACCGAGCGGCACCAGGTCGTGCTCGCGTCGGTCGCGGACCCCGAGGTCGACTCCCTGCGCGCCGACCGGGACGGCGCCGCCGCCGTGTTCGACGCGGCGGCCGCCGAGCGGGTCGGCCTCGAGCGCGCCGCCGTCGCCCTGCGGCTCCGGCAGCGCGGCGCCGAGGTGCTCGACGCACTGCCCGACGACCTGGCCCCCCGCCTGGCCGACACCTATCTGGCCCTGAAGGCCGCCGGCCGGCTGTGACCGAGCTGCTCTCGCGCGCGCAGCTCAACCGGGCCCTGCTCGCCCGGCAGCACCTGCTCGCCCGGCACGACGGACCCGCGCTGGACGTCGTCGACCACCTCGTCGGCCTGCAGGCGCAGAACGCCTGGTCGCCGTACGTCGGCCTGTGGAGCCGCGTCGCGGGGTTCCGGACGGACGAGCTCGCGGACGCGTTATGGGCCCGGAGCGTCGCGCGCATCGCCGTCATGCGCGGCACGATCCACCTGGTCACCGCCGCGGACGCGCTGCTGCTGCCCGGCCTGATCGCGCCGCTGTACGCCAAGGACCTGCTGGTCAACGCCGCGCACGCGGCGGGGCTGCGCACGCTCGACGTCCCCGAGCTGACCGCCGCGGCGCGCGCGCTGGTCGAGGCCGAGCCCCGCGTGACCACGGAGCTGGGCCGGCTCCTGGCCGAGCGCTGGCCGGACGTCGCCCCCAGCACGCTGGCCTACGGCGCCCGCGGCACGCTGCCGCTCGTGCAGGTGCCGCCGCGCGGCGTCTGGGGCCGGTCCGGGGCGACCACCTGGACGACGGCGTGGACCTGGTTCGGGCCCGAGCTGTCGGCCGCGGCGCCCGACCTGGCCGACCCCGCCGTGCTCGCCGCCGAGCAGGAGCGGCTGGTCCGGCGCTACCTCGCGGCGTTCGGTCCGGCCTCCGTGGCCGACGTGCAGAGCTGGTCGGGGCTCACCGGGCTGCGGGCCGTCACCGACCGGCTCGACCTCGTCCGGTACCGCGCCGAGCCGTCGCCCGGCGCCGTCCGCGAGCGCGAGGTGCTGGACCTGCCCGGGATGCCGCTGCCCGACCCGTCGGTGCCCGCGCCGGTGCGGTTCCTGGCGGACTACGACAACGTGCTGCTCGGCCACGCCGACCGCACCCGGATCATGTCGCCCGAGCACCGCGCGTTCCTGGCCAGCCCGAACGGCGTCGTGCCGGCCACGTTCCTGCTCGACGGGCGCGTCGCGGGGACGTGGGACGTGCCGCGCGACCTGTCGGCCCGTGGGCCCGTCACGCTCACGGTCCGACCGTTCGCCCGGCCGACCGCGGCGCAGCGCGACCAGCTGCAGGCCGAGGCGGCGGGCCTCGCGGAACTCATGACCGGCGACGCCGCCGAGCCGCGGGTCGTCGTGGTCGATCCGGGCTAGCCAGCCGTCGCCAGCGTGTAGCCGGCCCGGTCGGCCTCGAGGTCGCCCGTGCGCCCCGCCCGGACCGCGCGGCGGCCCAGCACCAGCACGTAGGTCCAGAAGCCGGCGAGCGCGAGCGCGCCGATGCTCACCTTGGCCGCCCACGGCAACCCGGAGCCGGTGACGAACCCCTCGATCAGGCCCGAGACGGCGAGCACCCCGACCAGGCCGATCGCCACGGTGAACAGGGCGCGCGCCTCCTCGGCCAGCGCCCGCCCGCGCGGCCGCGGACCGGGCACCAGCCACGTCCAGAACAGGCGCAGCCCGGCGGCCCCGGCGACGAACACGGCCGTCAGCTCCAGCAGCCCGTGCGGCGCGATGAGCTGCAGGAACACCCCCAGGTGCCCGTGCACGGCCATCATGCCGCCGATCGAGCCCACGCTGATCGCGTTCTGCGCCTGGAAGATCACCGGCAGGACCCCAGAGATTCCGGTGCCGATGCTGATCGCCGTCAGCCACGCGTTGTTGGTCCAGACCATCGCCGCGAACCCGCCGCCCGGCGTGTAGTACTGGGCGAAGGCGTTGTCGACGTAGTCCTGCTGCTCGCTGGGCGTGCCCATCGACGCGAGCGCGTCCGGCTGCGTGGCCACCCAGACGCCGGCGGTGATCGCGAGCACGACGAACGCCGCGGCCACGCCCACCGTCCACCAGCGGATCCGGTAGAGCGCCGCCGGGAGCGAGGCGCCGACGAACGTGGTGACGTCGCGCCAGCTGGGCTCGTGCGTGCCGGCCACGGCCGCCCGCGCGCGCCCCACCAGCATCGACAGCCGCGTCACCATCTCGGGGTCCGGGGCGGCGGACCGGACGGACGAGAGGTCGGTGGCGACGGCCTGGTAGAGCCGCACGAGCTCGTCGGCCTCCGCACCCGTGCGGCGGCGCTGCCGCACCAGCTCGTCGAGGCGCAGCCAGTCGGCCGAGCGCGCCCGCTCGAAGGCGTCCAGATCCATGCGGCACAGCCTGCCATCCCGGAGCCCGGTCCAGCGGCTACCCTGCCCGCATGGACGGCATCATCACGGGCGAGGGTGTCGTCCTCGACTCCCGGCCGGCATCCGCGGCGAGCCGCCTGCTGGCCGCCCTGCTCGACCTGTTGCTGCTCGGCGTCGTGCTGTTCGTGGTGTTCATCGCGCTCAGCGCGGTCATCACGAGCCCGTCCGAGGAGGTCGTGCGGATCGTCGGGGTCGTCTTCCTGGCGACGATCACGGTCGTGCTGCCCACGACGGTGGACACCCTGACCCGCGGGCGCTCGCTGGGCAAGCTCGCGCTGGGCATCCGGATCGTGCGGGACGACGGCGGCCCCATCGTGTTCCGGCAGTCGTTCGTCCGGGCGCTGGTCGGGGTGGGCGAGCTGTGGCTGACGTTCGGCAGCGTGGCGCTGATCTGCTCGATCGTGCACCCGCAGGGCAAGCGGGTCGGCGACATCCTCGCGGGCACCTACGCCGTGCGCGTCCGCGGTGCGGCCAAGGTGCGCACACCGATCGTCATGCCCCCGATGCTGGCCGGGTGGGCGCACACCGCCGACCTCGCGCGCCTGCCCGACGGGCTCGCGCTGTCCGTCCGGCAGTTCCTGGGCCGGGCCGCCTCCCTGCACCCGGCGTCACGCGTGCAGCTGGGCTCCCAGCTCACCGCCGAGGTGCAGCGCTACGTCAACCCGCTGCCGCCGCTGGGCACGCACCCGGAGGCCTTCCTCGCCGCCGTGCTCGCCGAGCGCCGCGACCGCGAGCTGGTCACCCGCCTGCGCGCCGGGGAGCGGGACGCCGCGGAGTCGTCGCTGCTGCAGCGGCTCCCCCACGGCGTCCCCGACCCCGTCGACTGACCTCAGTACCGGTAGTGCTCCGGCTTGTACGGGCCGGACACGTCCACGCCGAGGTACTCCGCCTGGGTCTTGGTGAGCTCGGTGAGCCGCACGCCCAGGGCGTCCAGGTGCAGCCGCGCCACCTTCTCGTCGAGCACCTTGGGCAGGCGGTACACCTCGCGGGCGTAGTCGCCCGGCTTGGTGAACAGCTCGATCTGGCCGATGACCTGGTTGGAGAACGAGTTGCTCATGACGAACGACGGGTGCCCCGTCGCGTTGCCGAGGTTGAGCAGGCGCCCCTCCGACAGCACGATGATCGAGCGCTCTTCCCGGTCGCCGTCCGCGGGGAAGGTCCACTCGTGCACCTGCGGCTTGATCTCGGTGCGCGTGATCCCCGGGACGGCGGCGAGGCCGGCCATGTCGATCTCGTTGTCGAAGTGCCCGATGTTGCCGACGACCGCCTTGTTCTTCATGCGGGCCATCTGCGCGGCCGAGATGACGTCCTTGTTGCCGGTGGTCGTGATGAAGAAGTCGGCCTGGCCGAGCACGTCCTCGAGCAGCGCGACCTGGTACCCGTCCATCGCCGCCTGCAGGGCGCAGATCGGGTCCACCTCGGAGACGATCACGCGCGCGCCCTGGCCCCGGAAGGCCTCCGCCGCGCCCTTGCCCACGTCGCCGTAGCCCGCGACGAACGCGACCTTGCCGCCCATGAGCACGTCGGTGGCCCGGTTGATCCCGTCGGGCAGCGAGTGCCGGATGCCGTACTTGTTGTCGAACTTGGACTTGGTGACGGAGTCGTTGACGTTGATGGCCGGGAACAGCAGCCCGCCGGCCTCCGCCAGCTGGTACAGCCGGTGCACGCCCGTGGTGGTCTCCTCGGTCACGCCCTTGATCCGGGCCGCGATCGTGGTCCAGCGCCGGGGGTCGGCGGCCAGCGAGCGGCGCAGGGTGCCGAGGATGACCAGCAGCTCGTCGGAGTACCCCGCGTCCCCGGGTGCCGGGTCGGTGGGCACGGCACCGGCGGCCTCGTACTCGACGCCCTTGTGCACCAGCAGGGTCGCGTCGCCCCCGTCGTCGAGGATCATGTTCGGGCCCTCGCCGCCGGGCCACACGAGGATCTGCTCGGTGCAGTCCCAGTACTCCTCGAGCGACTCGCCCTTCCACGCGAACACGGGCACGCCGGCCGGGGCGTCCACGGTGCCGGCCGGGCCGACGACGATCGCCGCCGCGGCCTCGTCCTGCGTGGAGAAGATGTTGCACGACGCCCAGCGGACGTCGGCACCGAGCGCCACGAGCGTCTCGATGAGCACGGCCGTCTGCACGGTCATGTGCAGCGAGCCGGCGATGCGCGCGCCCGCGAGGGGCTGCGAGGGACCGAACTCGGTGCGCAGGGCCATGAGCCCCGGCATCTCGTGCTCGGCGAGGCGGATCTGGTGGCGTCCGGCCTCCGCGAGGGACAGGTCGCGGACCTTGTAGCTGCCGGGGAGCTCAGAAAACGCTGCGGACGTGGACATCTCACTCCTGAGGGTGTGCTGCGGTGGGCGGGCACGACGAAACCAGGTCATGGCCCTCGTCGTTCACGCCGGCGCGACCCCTCTCGGTCTGCGGGCATCACCCACGCCGTCCGGGCCATGCTAGCCCCGGGTGACCTCCGTCACGTCCGCGTCGTCGGCGGCGCGGCGCAGGTCCGGCTCGAGGTAGATGGTCGTCGCGATGGGCACGGCCGCCCGCACGCGCGCCTCGGCGGCGTCGATCGCGGCGGCCACGTCCGCGGCGCTCTCCGCGGCGGCCACCTCGATCTTGGCGGCCACCAGCAGCTCCTCCGGCCCGAGGTGCAGCGTGCGCAGGTGGATCACCGACCCGACCCCCTCGCCCACCAGCGCGCCCTCGATCGCCGCGACGTCCTTGGCCGACGCGGACTCACCGAGCAGCAGCGACTTCGTCTCGAGCGCGAGCACGACCGCGATGAGCACGAGCAGGATGCCGATGCCCGCGGTGCCGAGCGCGTCGAACCTGCCGTCGCCGGTGATCAGGGTCATGCCGACGCCGAACAGGGCGAGGACCAGGCCGATCAGCGCGCCGAAGTCCTCGAGCAGCACCACGGGCAGCTCGGGCGCCTTGGCGGTCCGGATGAACGAGACCCACGACTGCTGCCCGCGGATCTCGTTGGACTCGTGGATGGCGGTGCGGAACGAGAACCCCTCGAGCCCGAGGGCGACGACCAGCACGACCAGCGGGACCCACCACCAGCGGCCCTCGATCGGGTGCGGGTCCTGCCACTTGTGCCACGCCTCGTAGAGGGCGAACAGGCCACCGAGCGAGAACAGGATGATCGACACGATGAACGCGTAGACGTACCGCTCGCGGCCGTAGCCGAACGGGTGCTCCTCGTCCGCCTCCCGCTGCGCCCGGCGGCCGCCGACGAGCAGCAGCAGCTGGTTGCCGGAGTCGGCCAGCGAGTGCACCGACTCGGCCAGCATCGAGCTGGAGAGCGTGAGCAGGTACGCGATGAACTTGGTCACCGCGATGCCCAGGTTGGCGGCGAGCGCCGCCACGATCGCCTTGTTACCGCCGCCGTGCGCCACTCGGGCTCCTCGGGATCAGTTCGTGGGGGACGGGGGACGAGCGGCCGGGGTCAGTCGCGGCCGACCGGCACGCCCTCGTCGACGAGCAGGACGGGGATGCCGTCGCGCACGGGGTACGCCAACGGGTTCTCGGGGTCCGTGGAGACGAGCGTCGGCTCGCCGTCCGGACCGACGCCGTCGACCAGCGTCGCGCCGGTCACCGGGCAGCGCAGCAGCTCGCGCGCCCACGGCTCCAGGGAGCGCCCGGAGGCCATCAGGCGTCCCCGTCCTGGCGGACGAGCGCGAGCACGTCGTCGCGGACCTTCTCCATGATGTCCTCGTCGGCCGCCTCCACGTTGAGCCGCAGCAGCGGCTCGGTGTTGGACGCGCGCAGGTTGAACCACCACTGCGGGTGCCCGGCCCAGTGCGAGACCGTGAGGCCGTCCAGCTCGTCCACCTGCACCGGGCCCGCGCCCTGCTGGGTCACGTAGGCCTCGATCACGCGGTCGCGCGCGGCCGCGACGTCGGCCACCCGGGAGTTGATCTCGCCGCTCGCCGAGTACGGCTGGTACTGCTCGGAGAGCGCCGACAGCGGGTGCGGCTGGCCCCCGAGCGCCGCGAGCACGTGCATCGCCGCGAGCATCCCGGTGTCCGCGAAGAAGAAGTCGCGGAAGTAGTAGTGCGCACTGTGCTCACCCCCGAAGACGGCGTCGTGCTCGGCCATCTGCGCCTTGATGAACGAGTGGCCGACGCGGGTGCGGACCGTGGTCGCGCCCGCGGCGCCCAGCAGGTCCGGCACCACCTGGGACGTGATGAGGTTGTGGATCACGGTGGGCGTGCGCCCGGCGGCGCGCTCGCGCTCGACCTCGCGCAGCCCCACCAGCGCGGTGATGGCGGACGGGCTCACCGGGTCGCCGTGCTCGTCGATGACGAAGCAGCGGTCGGCGTCGCCGTCGAACGCCAGGCCCAGGTCGGCGTCGTGCTCCACGACCGCCGCCTGCAGGTCCCGCAGGTTCTCGGGCTCCAGCGGGTTGGCCTCGTGGTTGGGGAACGTGCCGTCCAGCTCGAAGTACAGGGGCACGATGTCGAGAGGCAGCGCGGGCAGGCCGGCGCCCGTGCCGAGCACGGCGGGTGCGGTGAACCCGCCCATGCCGTTGCCCGCGTCGACCACCACCTTGAGCGGTCGGATGCCGGAGAGGTCCACGAGCGACCGCAGGAATGCGGCGTACTCCGCGAGCATGTCGCGGTCCTCGACCGTGCCGCGCTCCGCGGGACCGACCTCGGGGACCGCGCCCGCGGCGAGGTAGTCCCCGGCCAGCTCGCGCACGGTGGTCAGTCCGCTGTCCTGGCCCACCGGGCGGGCCCCGGCCCGGCACAGCTTGATGCCGTTGTACTGCGCCGGGTTGTGGCTCGCGGTGAACATGGCGCCCGGGATGCCCAGGGAGCCCGAGGCGAAGTAGAGACCGTCCGTCGATGCCAGGCCGATCCGGATCACGTCGACCCCGCGCGCGACCAGGCCGTCGGCGAACGCCGCGACGAGCTCGGGGCCGGACGGGCGCATGTCGTTGGCGATGATCACCCGGGGGCGCTCGGTCGCCTCGGGGAGCACCACGACGTCGGCGAACGCGGCGCCGATGGCGCGGGCGACAGCGGGGTTGAGCTCGTCGGGGACCACACCCCGGACGTCGTAGGCCTTGATGAGGGCAGTCAGATCGACACGGTCGGCTGCAGGGGAGGTCACCCGGTCATCGTACCCGCGGCGCTCCGGCCCCAGTTCAGACGCCGTCGCCTGCGGTCAGGCGTCGCCGCCCACGACCTCGTCGCGGGCCAGGGGCGTCCCGTCGCCGTCGAGCGCGAACCAGTTGCGCTGCTCGCACGACGGGCACGACACGAAGACAACCTGACGACCGTCCGTGAGGCCCATCCGGATGCGGGTCAGCTCGGTCTCGCCGCACTGCAGGCACGCGCCGGACCCCGGGACCACCGGACCGGTCGGCTGGCTGATCGAGCCCAGCGGCTCTCCGGCGCGCTCGGCGCGCGCGCGGGCCGCCTCCCCCTTGCGGCGGGCCACGTCAGCCCTCGCCCCGCAGCACGCGCAGGTGACCCCGGCGCGGCGCCTCGTTCAGGGCGGCGCCGACCGCCTCCGGCAGCCCGACGGGCTCCGGCTCGGGGCGTCGCCCGGCCTCGCGCACCGCGTCCGCGAGGGCGAGCAGGTCGTCCTGGCTGGGCGGGGCGGCCGCGAACTCGGGCGTGAGCCGGACGACCTCCCAGCCGCGCGGCGCCGTGAGCCGCTCCGCGTGCTGCACGCACAGGTCGTACGAGTGCGGCTCGGCGTGCTGCGCCAGCGGACCGAGCACGGCGGTCGAGTCGGCGTACACATAGGTCAGGGTCGCCACAGCGGCGCGCCCGCACGCCGTGCGCGTGCACTGCCTCACGGATCTCACGCGCTGACCGTACCCCTGGCGGCCGACAGCCGTGCCTCCCCACGCCGTCGCCCGGAGGCGATCTACAGTGCAGTGGTGAGCTTCTCGCCCCCTCCGCCCGCCCGCCGCACCCCCGGCGTCGGCCGCCGGATGCTCTCGGTGCCCACCATGACGGTGGCACCCGTCCGGCGTCGCGACCGGCGCGGCCGCGGGCCCCGCGGGCCGCTGCTGCCCAGCACCATGCCCGCCTACCGCACGCGCGCCGAGCGGTTCGACGACCTGGTGCTCGACGCGGTCGAGCGGATCGAGCGCGCCTGGTCCCGCCAGCTCGAGGGCACCGAGTTCGCGGTGGAGGACGTGCCGCCGTCCAACCCGGCGCCGTGGGAGCACGGCGGGGTCCCGCTCGGTCGGTACTTCCCGGCCGACGCCGGCCTCCCGGCGCGCATCGTCGTCTACCGGCGTCCCGTCGAGTCCCGCGCCACGGACCCGCTGGACCTGGCCGACCTGGTGCGCGACGTCGTCGTCGAGCAGGTGGCCCACATGCTGGGGCGGTCGCCCGACGACGTGGACCCGCAGTACGGCGATGCCCATTGATGCCCACTAGCCTGTCCGGACGATGAGCACCGCCCTCCCCCACCCGTCTCCCGCCACCGTCCGCGTCGTCTGCGTCGTCTACCACCCCGGCGACGAGCTGGCGTCCTTCGCCCGGACGCTGGCGACCGCGTCGGCGACGCCGACGGAGCTGGTGATCGTGGACAACGGCACCGACCCGACGGTGGCGCGCGCGGTGGCCGACGAGGTCGGCGCCCGGCTGGTCGCGACGGGCGACAACCTCGGGTACGGGCGGGCCGCGAACCTCGGCGCGCGCGACGCGCAGACCCCGTGGATCGTCGTCGCGAACTCCGACATCGAATGGCAGCCGGGCTCGCTGGACACGCTCGTCGCCGCCGCCGAGGCCCACCCCACGGTCGGTGCCGCCGGTCCCGCGCTGCTCAACACCGACGGCACCGTCTACCCCTCGGCGCGCGAGCTCCCCTCGCTGACGCAGGGCGCCGGCCACGCCGTGTTCGTCCGGCTGTGGCCGGGGAACCCGTGGACCCGCCGCTACCAGGCCCGCCAGCAGACCACCGGTGCCGAGCGCCCCGCGGGCTGGCTGTCCGGCGCCTGCCTGCTGCTGCGCCGCGAGGCGTTCGAGGCGGTCGGCGGGTTCGACGACGGCTACTTCATGTTCTTCGAGGACGTCGACCTGGGCGATCGGCTCGGGCGGGCCGGCTGGACCAACCTCTACGTGCCGCAGGCGCAGGTCACGCACGTGGGCGGCACGTCCTGGCGGGAGAAGCCGGCGAGCATGATCTCGGCGCACCACGCGAGCGCCGCCCGGTACGTCCGGCGCCGCTACCCGCGCTGGTACCAGTGGCCGGTCCGGCAGGCGGCCGCGCTGGGCCTGCGCCTGCGGGAACGCTCCGAGCTGCGCGCCGCGCGCTGAGTCAGCGCGTCCCGAGCCGCGGGTCCTCGCGGACCGCGACGTCGGGCGTCGTGAGCGGGACGGGCACGGGGTCGAGCACCGAGACGAGCATCCCGTCCGGGCGGTCGACCTCGGCCACCAGCGCCCAGGCGAGCTCGACGTCGGCGCCGTCGTCGGTCACCAGGTCCACCCCGACCACCTTGCCGGGCGCCCGCGACACGACCGGGGGCACGGCCGGGTCCGCCACGACGACGTCGCCGGTCCCCTCGGCCAGCGCGGCGACGTCCCAGGCGCCCGTCGTGCCGGCGCTCAGGCGGACCGTGCGCTCGACCAGCACCGTCCCGCCCTCGCCCAGCAGGCGGAGCCTGGCCGTGGCGTCGCGGCCCGACGTGGGGTCCGTGTGCGACGACACCGCGCCGACCACGAGCACCCCGCGCGTGCCCGTGGGCACCGCCACCACGCCGCTGCGGCCGGCGGCCGTCGAGGCCGCCCAGCCGCGCTCCGAGCTGGGCACGTCGTCGAGCTCACCGAGCGACCCGGGGCGGCTCACGACGGCGGAGGCCAGCACCGGCTGGTCCGCGTCGACGACCGCGGTGTAGGCGCCCGCCGGGAGCCCGCCGAGCGGCACGTCGGTGACCTCGCCGGCGGCCAGCGCCACCGCGTCCGCGCCCGGCAGCTCGGTCACCCCGGTAGGCCCGAGCAGCGTGACGTGGGCGGTCGTGCCGGCGTCGCCGGGAACGAGCAGCCGCAGGGCCGGAGCCGTCACGTCGCCGACCGCCGAGGCGACCACCGAGACGCCCGGCACCACCTGGCGCCGCGCGGGCGCGGTGCCGGGCACCACCAGCTCCGTGCCGGCCGGCGTGAACCCGTCGATGGCCGAGTCCTGGACGTGCACGCCGACGCGGCCCCCGGTGGCGACCACGTGCACGGCGAGGCGCCGCTGCTCCGCGGCGATGCCGCCGAGGACGACGACCCGCTCCGCGCCCGGCGCGACGAGGTACCGCTCGCCGGTCAGGTCGACGGGACCGGACGGCCCCCAGATCTCGAGGGTGACCTCGGCCGGGGTCGAGCCCGCGTTGTCGAGGACCAGCTGCGCCGTGCTGGACAGGTCGGTCGCGCCCCCGAGCAGCCACGCGGCCGCCACGGGCTGCTGGCACGAGGCCGCGGC
>NZ_JBGFQZ010000005.1:0-143158 GCF_041295535.1 Cellulomonas sp. ICMP 17802
CGCGATCCCGCCGCCGACGGGCAGGAGCACACCGAGGGCCCCGAGGCCGACCAGCCCGAGCACCAGCGGCGCGATGACCGCCCGCATGCCGTGGTTGACGTCGCTGAGCTCGAGCACGAGCCCGCGGCACGTCCCGCACGTGTCGAGGTGCGCCTCGACCTGCGCCGTCTCGCGGGTGCCGAGGCCGCCGCGCACGTACGAGCCGAGCTTGCCGGCAACCGCCGTGCAGCCCTCGTCGAGCGGCTCCTGCAGGTGCTGCTGGAGGTACGCCTGGCGCAGGCCCTCGCGGGCCCGGTACGCCAGCGCGGCCACGCCGTTGGCGGTCAGGCCGAGGATCGGGGCGATCTGCGCCGGGGTGAGCTGCTCGACCTCGGTGTGCCACAGGACGGCCTGCCACCGTTCGGGCAGGGAGTGGAACGCCCGCGCCACCACCCCGCGCTCGAAGCCGGCGAGCGCCGGGTCCTCGGCCGTGCCCGCGAGGGCGGTGCCGGCCTCGAGGACGGCGATGTCGTCCGTCGGCTGCACGCGCCGGGCCTTCTCCCGGCGCAGGGCGGCCACGCGGCGCACCACCGTGTAGAGGTAGGCGCGGAACGCGGTCTCGGGGCCGTTGCCCCGCTGGAGGGCTCCGAAGACGGCGGCGAAGGAGTCGGACACGACGTCGTCGGCGTCCGCCGGGGAGTCCGTGTACTGGCGGGCGACCACCCAGGCTGCGCCGGAGTGCCGCTCGTACAGCGCGCCGAGGGCAGCGGCATCTCCGGAGCGCGCGGAGGAGATGAGCTCCGCGTCCCCCGTGATCCCGCCGTCGAGCTGCGCGCTTGCTGACACGAATGCTCCCGTCGGCTCTCCACGTCCGAGCGCACAGCCTGCCATATCCGGCGATTCGTGCATAAGCAGGGTGAAGTTCGCCGGGTGAAAAGCGTCGGACCGGCGTCACACCCGACACCTGTCGGCCTCTCATCCGGCGTGACGATGAATACAGGGTCGAACAACGCTGCGCTCCCGGCGCTCCCGGGCCTCCCCGGCGAGCACCGCGCCGTGCCCGCCGCGCTCCGTGAGCGCTGGCGCGACGAGAGCGTCCGCTCGGTGTGGCTCCGCCCGTCCGACTGGTACCACCCGGCCGTCGACGCGCTGGCCGCCGCCCTCCTCGGGGCCGGTGACACGGAGGCGGCCGCGGACGAGCTGGGCCGCGCGCGTGGGTACGACGGCGTCGGCATCGGCGAGACCATGGACGACCTCTCCTGCCTGTACCGGACCCTCGGCGCGAGCGAGCCTCCGATGACGGTGCTGCGCGCCCTGTGCGAGGGGTGGGCCGACGCCCAGGCGGGCACCATCGCGTTCGGCACCGCCCTCGACCCCGAGTCCGGGCTGCCGAGCCGGCAGTACCTCGCCATCAGGCTCGCCGAGACGTACCGCGACGCCGCGCTGCCCACGCAGCGGGCGCGCACCGTGGCCGACCTCGGCCACCACCTGGTGCTCATCGACGTCGCCGCAGGCACGGTCGACCCGTTCACCCGCGCGGCGCGGTCCGCGGCCGTCGGCGCGGCGATGACGACGACCTACGGCGAGGGTCATCCGATGGCGACGTTGGGCGGCGGCGTCTTCGCCGTCCTCGCGCGTGCCGACGAGGACCCGCACCCGCCGCTCGAGGCTCTCCACCTCGAGATCGCCCGACGGTGCGAGCTGCTGGAGCTCCGCTCGTCCACGCGCCAGCCGGTGCGCGTGTGGGTCGAGCCCCTTCCGGCCACGCACGAGCAGGCGCTGCAGACACTCGACCGGGTGTCTCGACCCTGAGCCGACGCCTTTCCGTCAGGTGCGGTGAAGGTCAAGCGCAGGTCAGGGAGTTCTCTGGGACCAAGGCGGGACATCTCGGACGAATGCGTCTACCGTCGATCCATGAACTCCGCCGGACTCGCTCCGAGCGACCCCACGACGCCTTCGGAAGAGAGGGCGGCTGAGGCCGCTGAGATCCACCTGCACGATGCGTCACCCGACCTCCCGACGCAGCCCGACCGCCGCTCGACCGCACCCGCCGAGCACCCCCTGCCCCCCGTCGACGCCGCCCTGGCGGAGTCCGACGAACCCGGTCCCCTGCTGACCGCAGGCCAGACCGCCGACGTGTTCTCGCTCGACGACCACCACGTGCTGCGCCGTTACCGCTCCGGCCGCGACGCGTCGCCGGAGGTCCGGCTGCTGCGCCACGTGGTCGCCCACGGCTTCCCCGCACCCGCCGTCCTCCAGGCGAGCGGGCCCGACCTGGTGATGGAGCGCCTGCACGGGCCGACCCTGCTCCAGGCCCTGGCCGCCGGCGAGGTCTCGATCACCGACGCGGCCGAGATCCTCACCGACCTGCACTCGCGGCTCCACGCGATCCCCGCGCCCGAGGGGTGGTCGCCGGGCCAGCCCGACGTCTGGCCGCTGGTGGTGTCCGGCCCGACGGTGGTGCACCTCGACCTGCACCCGGGCAACGTCATCCTCACCGAGAGTCACGGCCCCGCGCTGGTCGACTGGGCGAACGCCCGCACCGGCACCGCGCAGCTGGACGTCGCCCTCACGGCGCTCATCGTCGCCGAGGTGGCCGTCGACGCGGGCGGCGTGTACTCGCAGGCGGCGCGCGCGCTGCTCGCCGCCCTGCTGCACGCCACCGACGTGGACCTGCTGCCCGCCCTGGACGACGCGGCCGTGCTGCGCGGCAAGGACCCGTCGCTGGTGCCCGGGGAGCGCGAGCTCGTGCCCGAGGCCGCCGTCCTCATCCGCGATCTGGTCGAGGTCGCGACCCGCGCCTGACCCCGAGCACGACGACGGCCGCCCCGCTCAGCAGGGCGGCCGTCGTCGTCTCGGGTCAGCGGGGAGTGAAGGTCAGGCAGTCCGCCTCGTCGTGCGCCGCGCCGATGCGGACCGACTCCGCGGTGCACTCGAGCGACGAGTTGTGCGCGCACTCGGCCCGCTGGCACGCGCCGACGTGGGTGATCACCTTGTCCAGCCCGCCCTTGGTGCCCAGCGGGAAGAACGTGGTGCACTGCGCGTCGCCCGGAGCGCCACCGATGTTCACGGCGGCCGCGTGGCAGTGCGAGTGGTCGTTGTACGAACAGCCGTCGACCGAGCACTCGGCGACCGCGGGCATGTCCATCAGGGTGCTCATGACGACCTCCGGGGGTGCGGGGCGTGCGTGTCCCTCTCGACGCTAGACCCGCTCGCCGGACCCTGCCTAGCAAGCAAGGCCTGGCTTACCGGGGGCTCACTGCAGCGGTCCCCACTCGCCCCCACGGCCGCGGCGCGACGCGACGAGGCTCCACACGCCGGCGCCGACGGTCAGCGCCCCCATCCCCGCCAGGGCCCACCCCAGCGAGCCGGCGGGGCCGGGGCCGGCGACGGCGAGGACGAGCCCGACCACGAGGAACAGGGCTCCCGCGCCGAAGAAGGTGAGCAGCCGCCAGAGCGCCAGCACGCCGAGCGCGCCCCGGACCGCGGTCCCGGCCGCGCGGTACCCCGCCGGCGCGGCCGGAGTCGTCGCGCCGGCCATCCACGCGGTCGGCGTGCTCGCCGGCTGGGGGACGGCGTCCTGCGGGCCGGGCGCCGACGGCGTCCAGACGGGCGACGGGCGCGGCGCCGGCACCGACCCGGCGATGCTCTCGGCGAGCAGCTGCTCCCCCACCCCCGCGAGCGCACCGAGGACGCCGCCCCTCGCGCGCAGCTGGTGCACGGCCTCGACCGCCGCGGCGTGCTCCGCCGGGATCTGCACGTCACCGCCGCTGCGGCCGGCCCGGACCTCCGCGGCGAGCGCGTGGGCGAGCGGCGAGTCCGCGTAGCGCGCGTCGGTGACCGGCGGATAGGCGTGGGTGATCGGCTCGCCGGGCCCGTAGAACGTCGCGTGCAGCCCGCCCTCGGTCACCTCCTGCCCGAGCACCGGCTTGCCGGCCACCAGGGCCGGCTGCACGTGCTCCGTCCAGCGTGCGCCGTCCCACCAGCGCAGCCGGCCGTCCGCGCGCGGGTCGGGGTACCAGTTGGGCGGGGGTGTCTCCACCAGGGCTCCAGGCGCTCGGGGGCACCGACGACGAACCCGCCGGTCAGAGGTGGATCGGCGGTGCGGCGGCGGCACTTGAGCCCGCGGCGCCGTGCGACCGTCGGCGCTCCCGGCGCCTGATCGCCGCGACGAGCTGGTAGGCACTCTGCGCGATGAGCGCCGTCGCGAAGACCAGGAACCACCACACGACCGGCGTCCCCCGCTCGCGGGCGGCGGTCACGGCGATCGCGACGACGACGGCCCCGATGACGATGCCGAGGGCGGCCTGCCCGGCCGTCGGCGGATGCGGCACCACCCAGCCTCTCGGGCGCGCGGTGCCGGCATCGGTCGGGTCCACCGACCGGGGATCGCGGACGGCGTCGGCGGCGGCCAGCTCCGCGGACGTCGCGAGGGCTCCGACGACTCCCCCGCGCAGCCTCGCCTGGTACGCCGCCTCGACCGCCGCCTGCTGCTCGTACGGGATCGCGACGTCGCCACCCGGGTCCCGGCGCTCCTCGGCGGCGAGGTAGGCCGCCGCGAGCGGCGAGCCCGCGTACCGCGGGTCCGAGAGGGGCGGGTACACGTGCGTCGGCGTCACGCCGGGCGGGGTGTACGTGAGGCGGGCGCCACCCTCCGACACGGGGATCCCGAGCGGGACCCGGCCGGGAGCGGGCGCGGGCTGGACGTTCGGCGTCCACCGCGTGCCGTCCCACCATCGCAGCCAGCCGTCGGCGTCGGGGCTCGGGTACCAGTTGGGCGGCGGTGACTCCACCAGGACTCCAGGGGCATCGACGGGGCGAGGGTTGAGCGACGGGGGCGACCGGTCAGCCGCGGGTCCGGCGCCAGCCCGACAGCACCGACGCCCCGCCCCGGATCGTGCCGATGAGCCCGCCGGCGACGATGCAGAGCCCGACCACGGGGAAGACGGCCATCATGAGCAGGGTGCTGGTCGGGGCAGGCAGGCGCGCGTCGCCGCCCCCAGGGGCCGCCGTCGTGTAGATGACATCGACCGACGCCCCGAGCGTCGGGCACGTGCTGGACGAGTACCCGGCGCGGGCGCGGTAGCTCGTGCCGTCGACGACGAAGGAAGCCTCGGGCGAGCACACCCGCGCGCCCTTCCTCGTGGTCGACTCGTGCAGGTCGACCACCGTGCCGCGGGTCAGCGTCTCGTCGGCCCCCGCGTGCGCGGACGTGATCTGTGGCACCACGATCAGGCTGATCGCGGAGAAGACGAGCCCGAACAGCAGCGTCATGACTCCGCCGACCAGACCGCCGCCCCCCGTCCTCCGGGGGCTCCCCACGAGTCCCTGCACCAGCGCGGCCGCGCCCTCGGTCTGCTCGGGGCCGGAGGGTCGGGCGGCGGCGGCGTACGGGCTCGGCGCGCCGTACCCGACAGCCGGCCGCGGGAGCCCCGTGCTCGCGTCGGGCGGCGGACCGTACGGCGTGGCGCCGACCTGCTCGGGGCCGACCGTCGTGGCTAGGGCGGTCATGCCGTAGGGCTGGACGGCCGTCGGACCGGTCTGCTGCGGCACCGTCCCGGCACCCGGCGGCGCCGAGCGTCCGACGCCCTCGACGACGACCACGCGCTCCGGATCGAAGGTGGACCTCGGCTGCGGGAGCCACGGCTGACCGGCCTCCGGCTCGGGCGTCTCGACCTGCCGGACGTGACCGGTCCAGCGCACGCCGTCCCACCAGCGCTGCCTCTCCACGGCGTCCGGGCTCGGGTACCAGCCGGGAGGTGGTGTGCTCACGTCTGCTCCAGTCGCACGCGGGTCCGGTGCGGCCCGTCGAACCCGCCCCGCGAGCCAGATCGGCCGGCCGGTGCGCCGAGTTGAGCCGACGCGGGCGAGAACGACCGAACGGCCGACCCCCGGAGGGATCGGCCGTTCGGGTGCGCTGGGCGACGGGTCAGAAGTCCCAGTCGTCGTCCTCGGTGTTGACGGCCTTGCCGATGACGTACGACGAGCCCGACCCGGAGAAGAAGTCGTGGTTCTCGTCGGCGTTCGGGGACAGGGCCGACAGGATCGCCGGGTTCACGTCGGTCTCGTCGCGCGGGAAGAGCGACTCGTAGCCGAGGTTCATCAGCGCCTTGTTGGCGTTGTAGCGCAGGAACTTCTTGACGTCCTCGGTCAGGCCGACGCCGTCGTAGAGGTCCTGCGTGTACTCGACCTCGTTGTCGTACAGCTCGAAGAGGAGCTCGAACGTGTAGTCCTTGAGCTCGGTCTTCTCGGCCGCCGACAGCTTCTCGAGGCCCTTCTGGTACTTGTAGCCGATGTAGTACCCGTGCACGGCCTCGTCGCGGATGATCAGGCGGATGAGGTCGGCCGTGTTGGTCAGCTTGGCGCGGCTGGACCAGTACATGGGCAGGTAGAAGCCCGAGTAGAACAGGAACGACTCGAGCAGCGTGCTCGCGACCTTCCGCTTCAGGGGCGAGTCGCCGCGGTAGTACTCCATGACGATCTCGGCCTTGCGCTGCAGGTTCGGGTTCTCCTCCGACCAGCGGAACGCCTCGTCGATCTCCTTGGTGGAGCACAGCGTCGAGAAGATCGAGCTGTACGACTTGGCGTGCACCGACTCCATGAACGCGATGTTCGTGTAGACGGCCTCCTCGTGCGGCGTGATGGCGTCCGGGATGAGCGAGACGGCGCCGACCGTGCCCTGGATGGTGTCCAGCAGCGTCAGACCGGTGAAGACGCGCATGGTGAGCGTCTTCTCCTGCTCCGTCAGCGTGGCCCACGACTGCACGTCGTTGGAGACCGGGACCTTCTCGGGCAGCCAGAAGTTGCCGACCAGGCGGTCCCAGACGTCCGCGTCCTTGTCGTCCTCGAGCCGGTTCCAGTTGATCGCCGAGACGCGGCTGACGAGCTTGAGCTTCTCGCTCATCGGAGTGCTTCCTTCGTGTCGTTCAGGTTCGGCGTGGCGGTCAGAGCATGCACGAGACGCAGCCCTCGACCTCGGTGCCCTCGAGTGCCAGCTGGCGCAGGCGGATGTAGTAGATCGTCTTGATGCCCTTGCGCCAGGCGTAGATCTGCGCCTTGTTCAGGTCACGGGTGGTCGCCGTGTCCTTGAAGAAGAGCGTCAGCGACAGGCCCTGGTCGACGTGCTGCGTCGCCTCGGCGTAGGTGTCGATGACCTTCTCGTAGCCGATCTCGTACGCGTCCTGGTAGTACTCCAGGTTGTCGTTCGTCATGAAGGGCGCCGGGTAGTAGACGCGCCCGATCTTGCCCTCCTTGCGGATCTCGATCTTCGACGCGATCGGGTGGATCGAGCTCGTCGAGTGGTTGATGTACGAGATCGAGCCCGTCGGCGGCACGGCCTGGAGGTTCTGGTTGTAGATGCCGTGCTCCTTGACCAGCTCGGCCAGCGCGCGCCAGTCGTCCTGGGTCGGGATGTGCACGCCGGCGTCGGCGAACAGCGCCTCGATCCGGGCCGTCTTCGGCTTCCACTCCTTCTCGATGTACTTCTCGAAGTACTCGCCGGTCGCGTACTTGGAGTCCTCGAAGCCGAAGAACTTCTGCTGGCGCTCCTGCGCGAGCAGGTTCGACGCACGGATCGCGTGGTACGCCACCGTGTAGAAGTACATGTTGGTGAAGTCGAGGCCCTCGTCGGACCCGTAGAAGATGCGCTCGCGCGCCAGGTACCCGTGCAGGTTCATCTGGCCCAGGCCGATGGCGTGGCCGCCGGCGTTCGCCTTCTTGATGGACGGCACCGACTCGATGTCGGTCTGGTCGGAGACGCCGGTGAGGGCGCGGATGGCGACCTCGACCGACTTGCCGAAGTCGGGCGAGTCCATCGACAGCGCGATGTTCATCGAGCCGAGGTTGCAGGAGATGTCGCGGCCGACCGTCTTGTACGAGAGGTCCTCGTTGTACTCCGACGGGGTCGAGACCTGCAGGATCTCCGAGCACAGGTTCGAGTGCGTGATCTTGCCGGCGATCGGGTTGGCCCGGTTCACCGTGTCCTCGAACATGACGTACGGGTAGCCGGACTCGAACTGCAGCTCCGCCAGCGTCTGGAAGAACTCGCGGGCGCTGATCTTGGTCTTCTTGATCCGCGCGTCGTCGACCATCTCGTAGTACTTCTCGGTCACGTTGATGTCCGCGAACGGCACCCCGTACACGCGCTCGACGTCGTACGGCGAGAACAGGTACATCGGCTCGTTCTTCTTGGCCAGCTCGAACGTGATGTCCGGGATGACGACGCCCAGCGAGAGGGTCTTGATCCGGATCTTCTCGTCGGCGTTCTCGCGCTTGGTGTCGAGGAACCGGTAGATGTCCGGGTGGTGCGCGTGCAGGTACACGGCGCCGGCGCCCTGACGGGCACCCAGCTGGTTGGCGTACGAGAACGAGTCCTCGAGCAGCTTCATCACGGGGATGACGCCGGAGCTCTGGTTCTCGATGTGCTTGATGGGCGCGCCGTGCTCGCGGATGTTGCTGAGCAGCAGGGCCACGCCGCCGCCGCGCTTGGAGAGCTGCAGGGCGGAGTTGATGCCGCGCGCGATCGACTCCATGTTGTCCTCGATGCGCAGCAGGAAGCAGGACACGGGCTCGCCGCGCTGCGCCTTGCCGAGGTTGAGGAACGTGGGCGTCGCCGGCTGGAACCGGCCGGAGACGATCTCGTCGACCAAGGAGATGGCGAAGTCCTGGTTGCCCTCGGCCAGCGCCAGGGCGACCATGCAGACCCGGTCCTCGAAGCGCTCGAGGTACCGCTTCCCGTCGAACGTCTTGAGCGTGTACGACGTGTAGTACTTGAACGCGCCGAGGAACGTCTGGAAGCGGAACTTCTTCGAGTACGCGTACTCGAAGAGCGTCTTGATGAACGCGCGGTCGTACTGCGCGAGCACCTCGGGGTCGTAGTACTTGTTCTCCACGAGGTAGTCGAGCTTCTCGTTCAGGTCGTGGAAGAACACCGTGTTCTGGTTGACGTGCTGCAGGAAGTACGCCCGCGCCGCCTCACGGTCCTTGTCGAACTGGATCTCGCCGTTCGCGCCATAGAGGTTCAGCATGGCGTTGAGGGCGTGGTAATCCAGTCCCGACGTCTCTACGCGGGTATCTGCGACTGTCGCTGCCAAAATCTTCCCAATCCCTCACGGACGGCTGTGACGTCCTCGTTCGTTCCCATGAGCTCGAACCCGTACAGGTAGGGGACGTGGCACTTGGCCGCGATGATGTCCCCCGCGATGCAGTAGGCCTCGCCGAAGTTCGTGTTGCCGGCCGCGATGACTCCGCGGATCAGCGCACGGTTGTCCTCGTCGTTGAGGAACTTGATGACCTGCCGGGGTACTGCGCCACCCTCGTTCCCTCCGCCGTACGTCGGCAGGACCAGCACGTACGGCTCGGAGACGTGCAGGAACGGGTCCGTCGGCCGCAGCGGGATGCGCTGGGCAGGCAGACCGAGCTTCTGCACGAAGCGGTGGGTGTTGTCCGAGGCGGAGGAGAAGTAGACCAGGGAGCTCATCGGTCGGATCCCCTCGCTCAGGTCGTGCTGCTGCTGCGACGAGCCCGCCGGGCCGGCGCGGCATTCACCAGCGCCGGCCCGGGGAGTCTTCGTGTCAGGCGACCGCGGTCGCCAGACGGTCGGCCAGCGCCTTGATGCGGTCCGGGCGGTAGCCCGACCAGTGCTCGCCGTCGACGATCACGACGGGGGCCTGCAGGTGGCCGAGCGACATGACGTAGTCACGCGCGTCGGCATCCTCGCTGATGTCCACGACCGTGTACTCGGCGTCGAGCTTGTCGAGCGCGCGGTAGGTCGCGTTGCACTGCACGCACGCCGGCTTGCTGTAGACCGTGATCGTCATCGTGGGCTCCCCATGTCCTGTCCGCTGGTCCTGTCTGCGGCACGCTCCCCCCGGAGCGTTCGCGAAGCTGTTGCCTGGTGCTGGTGGGCCCGTCTCCGGGCCGGATGCGGTGCTGAGACCCGGTGTGCCGGTTCCGCGCTGCGTCGTGACTAGACACTACACCTAGGGGTCCCACACGCAATGGACCACTAGGGGTTGTAGTGACAAGCGTGTCATTCTTCACCCTGTGGAGAACTCCCAGCCTACCGGCGACCACTGACAGCGCCCCCGACCAGGGCCGACGCGCGACCGTGCACAGGCATCCACAGGCACGCTCACCGCGCCCACAGCCCGTCCACATCGCAGTCCACACCCGGGTTGTCCGATTGGCCCGGAACGCCCCGCCGCGACACGCCAGGACGTGCACCCGAACGGCCGAGAGACGCGCGTCGAGGCCGTGTCGGGACACTCGGATCGCCGCGGACGCGGACGGCGGGCCACCCGCGTGCGCGATGCTGTCCCCGTGCAGATCACGACGCTCGGGGCGCTCGCCGTCGACGGCCGGCCCGTCCGCGGTGACCGGCTGGTCGCGCTCGTGGGCGCCCTGCTCGACGCGCGCGGCCGCGCGGTGTCGTCGGCGGCCCTCGTCGAGGACGTGTGGGAGGGGCTCCCGCCCGACGACGCCGCCGGCGCGGTGCAGGCGCTCGTCTCCCGCGCCCGCCGCCTCGGGCTCGCGATCGAGGCCGCGCCGGGCGGGTACCGGCTGCCCGTCGACGGCCTGCGGATCGACGTCGCCGACGCCGAGGGACTCCTTGCCGACGGGCGGTCCGCCCTGCGGGCCGGCGACGCGGCGCTCGCCCGGGACCTGGGCCGCGACGCGCGCGCCCTGGTGCCCGCCGTCCCCGACCTGAGCGACACGGCCACCGCGCACCTGCTCGCGGACGTCGTGGCCCTCCAGGCCGAGGCGGGACTGGCGCTCGGCCAGGTGGACGACATGGTGGAGGACCTGCGCCGCTGCGCGCTGCGGACCCCGCCGGACGAGCCGCTGGTCGCGCTGCTGGTGCGCGTGCTCGCGGCCCAGGGCCGGGACGCCGAGGCGCTCGCCGTGGTCGAGCAGGTGCGTGCCGAGCTGGCCGACGCCTACGGCACCGACCCGTCGCCCGTCGTCGCGCAGGCGCACCTCGCACTGCTGCGCGGCGAGCTCGCCCCGGCGCCGGTCCGCGCCGCGCCGACGGACTCCCCGCGCGCCGTCCTGGCCCTGCCCGCCGCCTGGCGCCGGCCCGCGACCGCGCTGGTCGGGCGGGACGCCGACGTCGCCCAGGTCGAGTCGGCGCTCGGCACGTCGGCGCTGGTCACCATCGTCGCAACCGGCGGCGCCGGCAAGACGCGCCTGGCCGGCGAGGTGGCCCGCCGCGCCGCGACCGGGCGGCGCTCCGTCCGGGTCATCGAGCTGGCCGGCCTGCGGGCGCCCGCCGAGGTGCTGCCCACCGTGCTGGCGGCGATCGGCGGCGCCGACGCGACCGCCGCGCGCGCGGACATCACGACCGAGCGCCGGCTGCTGACGCCCGAGGACCGCCTGCGGCTCGCCGCGCAGGACCTCGACGGGCTGCTCGTGCTCGACAACTGCGAGCACGTGCTCGACGCGGCCGCCGTGGTCGTCGGCGACCTGCTGGCGGTCGCCTCCCCCGACGTCGTGGTGCTCGCCACCAGCCGGGCCCCGCTCGGGCTGGTCGGCGAGTCCGTGCACCGGCTGCGCGCGCTGCCCGACGCCGACGCGCTCGAGCTGCTGGAGACCCGCGCCCGCGCCGGCCGGGCGACCCTCGGGTGGGACCCGGACCGCGCGCGCGAGCTGTGCCACCGGCTGGACAACCTCCCGCTCGCGCTCGAGCTGGCGGCCGCGCGGCTGCGGTCGATGACGGTGGAGGACGTGCTGGAGGGGCTGAGCGACCGGTTCGCCCTGCTCGACGACGCCCTGCGCGGCCTGCCCGACCGGCACGCGAGCCTGTGGGCGATGGTCGACTGGAGCCGCGAGCTGCTGGACCCGCCCGACCGGGCCCTGTTCCAGCGGCTGGCCGTCATCCCCGCGCCCTTCACGGCCGACGCCGCGGCCGCCGTCGCGGGCACCTCGGCCGCGGCGGTGCGCCGGGGCCTGGCCACGCTGGTCGAGCAGTCGCTGCTCACGCTCGACGAGCAGGACGGCGGACCCGCGCGCTACCGCATGCTCGAGACCGTCCGGGAGTACGGCGAGGCGCGGCTCGACGCGGTCGGCCACCGGCGCGACGCCATGTCGGGGCTGGTCCGGTGGGCGGCCGCCGAGGCCGTGCGGCTGGGCGCGGACTTCGTCGGCTCCGGTCAGGTCGTGGCCTTCGACCGGTGCGCCGCCGAGCAGGAGACGTTCCTGGCGGCGCTGCGCTGGGCCGTGGAGCACGACGACCCGTCCGGCGCCGTGGACATCGTCTCGGCGCTCTTCCACCTCTGGAGCGTGCGCGGGCTGCACGTCGAGGTCACCGAGTGGGCGCAGCGCGTGCTGCTGGCCGACGACCCCGCGGCCCGTCGGACGTCGCCGCTGTTCGTCGGCGCCGCGTCGGGCCGGCCGCTGCCGGACGCCGACCGGCTGACCGCCACGAGCCTGTTCGCCGCGGTCAACGCGGGCGTCTCGGTGTCGCTGCGCCTGGTGGCCCTCGCGTGGCGGTCGATCCGCCTGGTGCTCGCGGAGCGGCCCGAGCAGGTCTCGCGGCGCATCACCGCGCTCACCGCCACGATGCCCGCGCTCGGCTCGACGGACGTCGACGTCAGCCTGGTCGCGGCGGAACGGCTGATCGCCAGCGACGACGGCTTCCTGCACGGGCTCGGCCTGTTCATGCGCGCGGCGGTGCGCGAGAACGCCGGCGACCCGTCGATGTCCAGCGTGGACGCGCGCGAGGCCTACCGGCAGTTCGAGGCGATCGGCGACCACTGGGGCATGGGCATGGCCGCGCAGGGCGTCGGCCAGTGGGAGAGCGCCCGGGGGTCCGACGACGCGCAGGAGTGGCTGGTGCGCGGCCTTCGGCACCTCGAGCTGGTCGGGGCGATGCAGGACGTGCGCAGCATCCGCGTGATGCTCGACGTCCAGCGCGCGCTCGAGGGGGACGAGGAGGCCCTGGTCCGGCTCCGCGACGTGACCACCTCGTCGCAGGTGGACGACATCGACGCGGCGCAGGCGCTGCTCGGGCTCGCGCACGTCGCCTGGCACGCCGGGCGCGCCGACGAGGCGCTGGCGAACGCCGAGGCCGCGTCGGCGCTCGTGGTCACCATGTCGATGCCGGTCCCGCAGGCGCGCATCGCGTTCCGGGTCGCCGCCGCCGTGATGCACCTGCGGGTGGCGGGGATGCGCGTCGAGCAGCAGGACGCCGCCCTGGCGCACGCCGTCGACCTGCTCACGTCCGCGGCCCCGGAGGCGCTGGCCACGCAGGACATGCCGGTGCTCGGGTCGTTCGCGCTGGGCATGGCCGAGCTGGCGGCCCACCGCGGGGACGACGACCTCGCGCGGCACCTGTGGTCGCTCGGCGTCCGGCTCGGCGCCAACCGCGTGATGCTCTTCCAGCCGGGGGTCGACGGCCTGCTGGCCGAGGTGCTGGGCGACGACGACGACCGCGAGCGCCTGCTCGACGTGTGGCGCGACCAGCCCTCGACCGCGGCGGCGGCCCGGGTTCGGGAGCTCGCGGCCGGCCTGGCATGACGGACGGCGGGCCTCCCCTCGGGGAGACCCGCCGTCCGTCGGTGGGGTCAGACCTTGCGGCGGTACGCCCGCAGGGCCAGCGGCATGAACACCGCGACCAGCCCGACGCACCAGGCGAGCGTGTAGTAGACGCTGTTGCCCATCGGCGCCCCGAGGAAGAAGCCGCGCATCGCGGCGACCAGGTGGGTCAGCGGGTTCCAGGCGACGAAGCTCTGCATCCAGCTGGGCAGCGTGGTCGCGGGGACGAACACGTTCGACGCGAAGCTGAGCGGCATGATGATGAGGAACATGATCCCCTGCACGGCGCCGGAGGTCCGGACCTTCATGCCGACGAACACCGACACCCAGGACAGGGACAGCGCGAACAGGATCGCCAGCAGGCAGCCCGCGACCGCGCTGAGCGGGTCGGTGAGGATCCGGAAGCCCATCAGGTAGCCGACGACGAACGTCGAGATGATGACGATGACGTAGCGGACCACGTCGCCGATCACGGCCCCGACCAGGGGAGCCGGTCGCGGGATGGGCAGTGACTTGAACCGGTCGAAAATGCCCTTCTCGAGGTCGGTGTTGAGGTTGACGCCGATTGCGATGGCGCCCTGGGCGATCGTCTGGGCGAGGATCCCCGGGAGCAGGAACTGCAGGTACGTCGTCGTGTCACCGGCGACCGCGCCGCCGAAGATGTAGACGAAGATCACCAGGAAGATCGCCGGCTGCAGGGTGACGTCGATGAGCGCCTCGGGCGTCCGCCACGTCTTGATCAGGCTGCGCTTGGCCAGCGACAGCGAGTGCCGGACCAGCGGGAACGGCTTGCGCGTGACGGTGGCGGCCGACGTGGGGACGGCGCGCGGGGAACGGTGCTCGGTGAGCGTGGTCATCAGGCCACCTCCTTCGTCTCGGTGGTGTCGGCCGTGTCGTCGTCGGACGCGGTGCGGCCGGTGAGCGTGAAGAACACCTCGTCCAGGCTGGGCAGGTGCAGGGAGAGCTCGGTCACGCCGATGCCGGCGCTCGCCAGCCGGGACACCGTCGCGGTCAGGGCGGAGTCGTCCTGGACCGGGACCGCGAGGACGCCCTTGCGGATCTCGTCGGCGGCCGGGCCGGACGAGACCTGGCCGAGGATGGTCGCCGCCTCCGCCATGCGGGTCAGGTCGGCGGGCCGGACCTCGAGGGTCTGACCGCCGACGATCCGCTTGAGGCCGTCCGGGGTGTCGTGCGCGATGACGCGACCGTGGTCGATGACCGTGATCTCGTCCGCGAGCGCGTCCGCCTCCTCGAGGTACTGCGTGGTGAGCAGCACGGTCGAGCCGTCGGTGACCAGCGAGCGGACGACGTCCCACATGTCCTCGCGCTTGGAGGGGTCCAGGCCCGTCGTGGGCTCGTCGAGGAAGATGACGTCGGGGCGGCCGACGAGGCTCGCCGCGAGGTCGAGGCGGCGGCGCATGCCACCGGAGTAGGTCTTGGCCGGCCGGTCGGCCGCGTCGGTCAGGTCGAACCACTCGAGCAGCTCGGCGGCGCGCGCGCGGGCGCCGGCCCGGCCGAGGTCCAGCAGCGTGCCGAAGAGCACGAGGTTCTGGCGTCCGGAGAGGTCCTCGTCGACGGACGCGTACTGGCCGGTCAGGCCGATCGACTGGCGGACGCGCTCGGCGTCCTTGACCACGTCGAAGCCCGCGATGCGGGCGTGGCCGGCGTCGGGGGTGAGGAGGGTGGAGAGGATGCGGACGGCCGTCGTCTTGCCGGCCCCGTTGGGGCCGAGCACACCGAGGACGGTGCCGCGGGCGACGGCGAGGTCGACGCCCTGGAGGGCCTTCGTCTCGCCGAAGTGCTTGACGAGGCCGTCGGCCTCGATCACCAGGTCTTGTGTCATGACCCCAGGCTGCCGGGGCGCGCTGACAGGGCGCCGACATGACGCCGACACGCGGCGACCTCACGGTGTCAGGTGCGCGGGTCCAGGTGCTCGACGAGCCGCCGGCGGCTCACGTCCCCGCCGATCTCCGCGCGGGCGGACGGCGTGTGCGCGTAGTAGAGGACGATGCCCGCGAACCACCCGGCATCGATGTCGAGCGCGGGCGCGGGCACGTCGATCCACGGCGCCCGCGGCTGCGGCGCGACCAGGAACCTCCGCCGCCGGGACCACCGCCACGAGGGAGCTCCGGGCGCCCCGTGGAAGCGGACGAGGGTGAACTGGCCCGCGTTGACCAGCTCGGCCGACGCGACGTCGTCCCAGTCGAGCCAGGCGTCGCCGTCCCAGCCGCGGGCCCCGATGCCCTGCGCCGTCAGCACGACGCGCGGGTCGCGGGCGGCCCGCAGGACCGTGTCGGGCAGCAGCAGCGCCAGCAGGGCGGCGAGCACGACGACGAGCCAGGCGCCGCCGTTGCCGTCGCGCAGCAGCGCCGCCGCGACCCCGACCAGCACGAGGACGAGGAACGCGACGGTCAGCATCGGGAGCAGCAGCAGCGTCGACCGCCACGGCAGCACGAGCGCCGGGACGCCGTCGACGGGCTGCGTGGTCACGCTCCGCCCGTCCTGCGGCGCGCGGTGCAGGTACGTCCGGTGGAAGCCCACCGAGCCGAGCCCGACCCAGCCCAGCCCGACGGCGACGCCGAGCAAGGCGGCGGGCACGCTCCACGTGCTCTGGCCCCGCGCGACGAGCATCGCGAGCGAGAGCCCGAGCACGAACCCGCCGAGCACGGCGTTGGCGATGACGACGAACCAGAGGAAGCCCCGGCCTGCGCCCGTGGACTCAGAAGATGGCATCCCACGCGTCCTTCGCCGCGCCGCCCACGGCGTCGGCCGCGTCGCCCACCAGGTCGCCCGCGTCGGACACCGTTCCGGTGAGCTCGTCCCAGCCGTCGGCGATCGCCGTGCCGACGTCGCCCAGGTCATCCACGCCGTTCTCCCACATCGAGTCGATGGCCCCCGAGGTGATGAGGCCGACGCCCGTGCCGATGATGGTGCCGACGACCGCTCCGGCGACCGTGCCGACCACCGGCACCGGGACGAAGGTGCCGACGAGCGCACCGACCCCCGCGCCGGCGGCCGCCCCGGCGCCGAGCGACGCCAGGAAGCCGACCCCGTTGGAGACCGCGGCCTGCGCCGGCGACTCCCCGTGCTGCGTGTCGTCGTAGATGCTGTAGCCGGTCGCCGCGACGCCCAGCACCAGGAGCCCGCGCGCCAGCCCCACGGGGACGCGCGCGCCGCGCAGATCCTCGGCGGCCCGGGCCGCGAGGCCGGCGTTGTCGGTCGAACCGTCGAGCAGCTCGTAGAAGTGCCAGGCGGACGTGGTGATCCGCCCCTCGGGCGTCGTCACCGCCCGGACGTGCGCCGCGTAGGACTGCGCCGCCGCCTGGTAGCCGGCCATCCGCTGCGAGGCGTTGAAGGCGACCACCGAGATGGCGGCGGCCGAGACGCCGGCGGACATGAGGTCGTTGGCCAGACCGGTGAGGTTGCCGGAGTTCGACTGCCACGTGCCGGCGGCCGACGTGAGCGCCTCGGCCCAACCGGTCTGGACGCCCTCGGCGATCCCGACCGTGGCGTTCCACGCGGTGACCTGCGCGTTGTGGTCGTCGATCGCGGCGACCCCCTGGTCGTGCGCCGCGACCTCGGCCGGCGTCGCGTCCGCCGCCAGCGACGGCACGGCGGCCGGCGCGGGTCCGGGCGCCTGCACCAGGGTCCCCGTCACGGTGAGGCCGCCCGCGCGGGCGACCGAGCGCGCGCGCTCCATCTCCGACTGCGCGGTCTGCAGCGCGGTGGCGAGCGCGTCGAGGTCGCCCGCGGTGCTGGACGCGATGCCGGAGACGCCGTCGGCCGTGTCGGCCAGGGTCGCCAGCCGGCGGCGCTGGCCGTCGCCGGCGTCACCCACCCACGCCGATGCCGACTGCGTGCGCTGGGTGCGGACGTCGTCGGAGAGCGTCGACGCCGCGGTGGAGAAGGAGCCCCGCAGCCAGGTCGCGGCCCCGCGGATGCTCGCGGGCGACCCCGCGATCTCCGTCTGGAGCGCGGCCGTCACCACTGCCCCAGGGTGCGGAAGCGCTCGGTGACGCCGCTGTCCGTCGCGCGGTAGTCCGCGACGCACTCCTCGGTCACGCCGGCGAGGTGGTCGGCCTCGTAGGTGAGCCGGGCCGACGTGTCCGCGAAGGTGTGCAGGACGGCCGCGAGCAGCTCGGTGGCGACCCCCGCGTCGACGGCGCCGGGCATGCTGGTCGACGCCCGGTCGAGGGCGGTGCCCGCCGCGCGGAGCCGCTGCGCGATCTGGTCGAGCGCCTGGTGGTCGGTCTCGACGCTCATGCGGACGCCCCGAACCGCTGGTCGTCCGGCACGGGCAGGTCGAGCAGCACGAGGTCGAACGGGCGCACGTCCCACAGCTGCTGGAGCTCCGCCGTCGGCAGGGTGAACCACGGCTGGTCCTCGCCGCAGCACCGCATCAGCCGGTCGAGCGCCGAGTAGACGAGCAGGGCCGTCCGGCCGTCCTTGGTCTCCCGGTACAGGACCTCGAGGTCGGCGGGGTCGGCCACGTGCCGGGCCGCAGGGATGTAGACGATGGGCGGGTAGTCCTTGGGGATCGCACGCACGGCAGCGAACCTACCCGAGCAGACGGCGCCCCACCCTGGGGACGGCTCAGCGCAGCGCCGCGAGCAGCCGGTCGAGCTCCTCGTCCGACGTGTAGTAGTGCGGCGACGCGCGGACCACCTCGGTCAGGCCGCGCGCGCCGAAGTCGAGCTGGGCCGACGACAGGCGCGTGACGCTGACGTTCACGCCCGCGGCGGCGACCCGGGCGCGGACCTCGTCGGCGGACCGCCCCTCGACCGTGAACGTGACGATGCCCGACCGGCGCACGCCTTTGTCGCGCACCGTGACGCCCGGCAGCTCGGCCAGGTCGGCGCGGAGCCGGTCGGCCAGCCCGACCACGCGGCGCTCGATCGCCGGCAGCCCGAACCCCAGGGCGTAGTCCGCCGCCGCGCCGAGCCCGAGGTTGTCGGCGATCGACCGCTCCCACGTCTCGAACCGCAGCGCGCCGGGGACCGCCTCCCACGTGCTCGGGGACGTCCAGGTGGCCGCGCCGAGGCCGAGCACGGGCGGGACCAGCCGCTCCGTGACCGTCCGGCTCGCGTAGAGGAACCCGGTGCCCCGCGGACCGCGCAGGAACTTGCGCCCGGTCGCCGCGAGCAGGTCGCAGCCGAGGTCGTCGACGTCCACGTCGAGCTGGCCGACCGACTGGCACGCGTCGAGCAGGAACGGCACGCCGGCCTTCCGCGTGAGGACCCCGACCTCCGCGGCCGGGTTGACCACGCCGCCGCCGGTCGGCACGTGGGTCAGGGCCACCAGCGCGACGTCGTCGTCGAGCCGGCTCTCCAGCCGGTCGAGGTCCACCTGGCCGTGCTCGTCGTCCTCGATCACCTCGAGCGTCGCGCCCGAGCGCTCGCACGCCTGGAGCAGGCCGATGGCGTTGCTGATGTACTCGGTGCGCGCGGTGAGGAGACGCTGGCCGGGCTTGATGCTGAGCGAGGCGAACGCCACGTTCCACGCGGCCGTCGCGCTCTGCACGAGCGCGATCTCGTCCCGCTGTGCGCCGACCAGGCGGGCGACCGAGTCGTAGACCGCCGCCACCCGGTCCTCCGCCTCGGCCTCGGCCTCGTACGGACCGATCTCCGCCTCGCGGCGCAGGTGCGCGACGACGGTGTCGGTCACGAGACTCGGGCGCAGGGCGCCGCCGGCGTTGTTGAGGTGGGCGACGTGGTCGATGCCGGGGGTGTCGCGGCGGGCCCGGTCGAGGTCGAGGTCGGTCGTCACGAGCGCCGAGTCTAGGCAGCGATGGTCGTCGCTCCCATGGCCACCCGGCAGGAAGTGGCCGCTCCCGCGGACGTCCGCAGATTCGCGCGCCCCAGCGACCGGATGTGCGGACGCAACGGGTCCACGGCGGCAGCGTCCGCAGATTCGTGCGCTCGGGCGACCGGATGCGCGGACGCTGGAGGGGTCAGCGCGACGGGCGCCAGAGGACCACGGCCGCGCGGTCCGCCGTGGTGGTCGGGCGGCGGCTGCGGCTGGCGGTGCGGCTGACCGCCTCGACGGCTCCCGTTCGGTCGGCCGTGAACACCCGGCGGCCCGGCGCGACGAACGCGCGCAGGTACTCGACCTGGCGCCGCAGCCCGTCCAGCTCCGACTCGAGCTCGAGGATCCGCTTGATGCCGGCCAGGTTGACGCCCTCGTCCTGCGACAGCCGCTGCACCTCGCGCAGGGTCGCGATGTCGCGCAGCGAGTACCGGCGGCCGCGGCCGCTCGCCCGGCTGGGGCTGACCAGGCCGAGCCGGTCGTACTGGCGCAGGGTCTGCGGGTGCATGCCGGCCAGCTCGGCGGCGACCGAGATCACATAGACCTTGGCGTCCTCGGAGACCATGGCTACGTCTTCGCCGCGTCGAGCAGGCCCGCGCGCACGTCCTCACCGGACGTGGCGATGCCGAACGCCTGGACGGCCTCGCGGGCTGCGGTGTTGAGCCGCTGGGGGACCACGACCTGGACGGTGATGAGCAGGTCGCCCTTGGTGCCGGGGACGCCCTTGCCCTTGACGCGCAGCACGCGACCGGACGGGGTCCCCTCGGGCACGCGGACGCGGACGGTCGAGCCGTCGAGCGTCGGCACCTCGATGGTGGCGCCCAGCGCGGCCTCGTCGAAGGCCACCGGGACGGTGATGCGCAGGTGGTCGCCGTCGAGGGCGAAGACCGGGTGCGGGGTCACGCGGACGGTGATCACCAGGTCGCCCGCCGGTCCGCCGCGCTCGCCGGGACGACCCTTGCCGCGCAGCCGGATCTTCTGGCCGTCGCGGACGCCGGCGGGGATGCGCGCGTTGACGGTGCGGCCCTCGACCACGAGGGAGACCGTCGAGCCCTCGACCGCCTGACGGAACGGGAGGGTCGCGCTCGTCGCCAGGTCGGCGCCCTGCTGCGGACCGGGGGCGAACCCGCCGGCGCCGCTGGTGCCGAACAGCCCGCCGAGGATGTCCTCGAAGCCGGCCGCCCCGCCGGGAGCGTTGGTGTACCGGACGCGACCGCCCTGCTGGCCGCCGAACATGCCGCCGAAGACGTCCTCGAACCCCGCAGTCCCGCCGCGGCTGCCGGACGTGAAGCGCGGACCGCCGGCCATGGCCCGCAGCTGGTCGTACTGGCCGCGCTGCTCGGCGTCGGACAGGACCGCGTACGCCTCCCCGACGTCCTTGAACCGCGCCTCGGCCTTGGCGTCACCCGGGTTGTGGTCCGGGTGCATCTGCCGGGCGAGCTTGCGGTACGCCTTCTTGATCGTCGCGGCGTCAGCGTCCTTGGGGACGCCGAGGACCGAGTAGAAGTCCTTCTCGAGCCAGTCCTGACCGGTCACGCCGCTCCTTCCTTCGTCTCTGTGTGCAGCGTCCGGGCAACGAGTGCTCGTTGCCCGGACGCTACTCGGGTTCTACGCCTCGGGATCCACGACCGCGACGCGGGCGGCCCGCAGGACCCGGTCGGGCGTGCGGTACCCGGGCTGCAGCACCATCTGCACGGTCGACTCCGTGACGTCCGCCGCGTGCGAGTGCATGAGCGCCTCGTGGATCGCGGGGTCGAACGGCTCGCCGACCGCGCCGTACCGGATCACCCCGAAGCGACCGAGGGTCGCCTCGAGCTTCTCCGCGATGGACACGAACGGTCCGGTGAGGTCACCGTGCTGGCGGGCCAGCTCGATGTCGTCCAGCACCGGGATGAGCGCCTCGACGATCGCGTGCACGCCCCGGTCGTGGGCGGCGAGGGCGTCGGCCTTCGACCGCTTCACGAACCCGGAGTACTGCTGCTCGAGGTTGTAGTAGGCCGCCTTCGAGCGCTGGAGCTCCTCCAGCCGCTCGGCCGCGAGCTTCTCGGCCTCGACGAGGCCCTCGAGCACGACCTCCTCCTCGGCGGACGCCGCGATGGACTCGGCGTCGGCGAGGACCTGCTCCTCAGGAGTCAGGCCGTCGCCGGCGTCGTCGGTGCCGGAGGTCACTTGACCGCCTCGTCCTCGTCGTCGACGATCTCGGCGTCCACGACGTCCTCGTCGGACGACGCGTCAGCAGCGGGCTGCTCGTCGGCCGGCGCGTTGGCCGCCATGTTGTCGGCCGAGTAGATCGCCTCGCCGATCTTCTGGCTCGCCGCGAGCAGGGCCGAGTGCTTGGCCTTGACCTCGGCGACGTCGGTGCCCGCGAGCGCCGTCTTGAGCTCGGTGACCGCGGTCTGCACCTCGGTCTTCACGTCCTCGGGCAGCTTGTCCGCGTTGTCGACCAGCAGCTTCTCGGTCGAGTACACCAGCTGCTCGGCGGAGTTCCGGGTCTCGGCCTCCTCGCGACGCGCCTTGTCCTCGGCCGCGTGCTCCTCGGCCTCGCGCACCATGCGCTCGATGTCCTCCTTGGGGAGGGCCGAGCCGCCGGTGATCGTCATCGACTGCTCCTTGTTGGTGCCGCGGTCCTTGGCGGACACGTGCACGATGCCATTGGCGTCGATGTCAAACGTGACCTCGATCTGCGGCACGCCACGCGGAGCCGGCGCGATGCCGGTCAGCTCGAACGTGCCCAGCGGCTTGTTGTCCCGCGCGAACTCACGCTCGCCCTGGAACACCTGGATCAGCACCGACGGCTGGTTGTCCTCGGCCGTGGAGAAGATCTCGGACCGCTTGGTGGGGATGGCCGTGTTGCGCTCGATGAGCTTGGTCATCACGCCGCCCTTGGTCTCGATGCCGAGGCTCAGCGGGGTGACGTCGATGAGCAGGACGTCCTTGCGGTCGCCCTTCATGACGCCGGCCTGCAGCGCGGCACCGACGGCGACGACCTCGTCCGGGTTGACGCCCTTGTTGGGCTCCTTGCCGCCCGTGAGCTCCTTGACCACCTCGGTGACCGCGGGCATGCGGGTCGAGCCGCCGACGAGCACCACGTGGTCGATGTCCGCGAGCTTGATGCCCGCGTCCCGGATGACCGACTGGAACGGCGCCTTGGTGCGGTCGAGCAGGTCCTGCGTCATCTGCTGGAACTGCGCGCGCGACAGCTTGGTGTCCAGGTGGACCGGGCCGTTCTCGCTCATCGACAGGTACTGCAGCGAGATGTTGGTGCTCGTCGCGGACGAGAGCTCCTTCTTGGCCTGCTCGGCAGCCTCACGCAGACGCTGCACGGCGATCTTGTCCTTGCCCAGGTCGACGCCCGTGGAGTTCTTCACCTCGGAGATGAGGAACTCGACGATGCGCTGGTCCCAGTCGTCGCCGCCGAGGCGGTTGTCGCCCGAGGTCGCGCGGACCTCGATCGTCGAGAAGCCGTCGTCGTCCTTGCCCACCTCGAGGAGGGACACGTCGAACGTGCCGCCACCGAGGTCGAAGACGAGGATGAGCTCGTCCTCCTTGCCGCGCTCGAGGCCGTAGGCCAGGGCCGCAGCGGTGGGCTCGTTGATGATGCGCAGGACGTTGAGGCCCGCGATGGCGCCGGCGTCCTTGGTGGCCTGGCGCTCGGCGTCGTTGAAGTACGCCGGGACGGTGATGACGGCCTCGGTGACGGGCTCGCCCAGGTAGGCCTCCGCGTCGCGCTTGAGCTTGGAGAGCACCCGCGCGCTGATCTCCTGCGCGGTGTACTTCTTGTCGTCGATCGTCTGCGACCAGTCCGTGCCCATGTGGCGCTTGACGGACGTGATCGTGCGGTCGACGTTGGTGACGGCCTGGCGCTTGGCGATCTCGCCGACCAGCACCTCGCCCGTCTTGGAGAACGCGACCACCGACGGCGTCGTGCGCGACCCCTCGGCGTTGGCGATGACCGTGGGCTCGCCGCCCTCGAGGACAGCGACCACCGAGTTGGTGGTACCGAGGTCGATGCCGACTGCTCGTGCCATGTGTGTGCCTTCTTTCGTGTGCTTCCGGGGACTACGGGTCTCGCTCTTGAGTCCGGCTGGCTCAAGTCTGCGTCGGCTTCCGGCCGCGCGCAAACCCGAGGGGGTCGAACTTGAGTCTGTTGGGCTCAACCTTGGTCCGTCGGGATGCATTCCCGGCGACCGCGGCTCAGCTCGCGCTGGCACTGTTCACCCTGCCGACGGGCAGACGGCTCCCACCGGCGCCCCGTCTTGCCGGTGCTTCCGTGCCACTGCCACCCTGAAGCCCCGACCGGCCGGAGGCACCCATGGGCAAGCTGATCTACGCCGCGAACACCTCGCTCGACGGCTACCTGGAGGACGAGGACGGCTCGTTCGACTGGTCGGTCCCCGACGAGCAGGTGCACGCGTTCTGGAACGAGCACGAGCGGCAGATCGGTACGTCGCTCTACGGCCGCCGCATGTACGAGACGATGCGCGTCTGGGAGAGCGACGACTGGTTGGCGAGCGAGCCGGCCGTCGTCCGCGAGTACGCGGGGATCTGGCGCGACGCCGACAAGGTCGTCTACTCCACGACGCTCGACGCGGTGTCGACGGCGCGGACCAGGATCGAGCGGAGGTTCGACCCCGAGGCGGTACGACGCCTCAAGGAGGAGTCCGGCGCGGACCTCAGCATCGGCGGTGCGACCCTCGGGGCCGAGGCATTCCGGCACGGGCTCGTCGACGAGTGCGTGCTGCTCCTGTGCCCGGTGGTCGTGGGCGGAGGCAAGCCGGCGCTGCCGCGGGGCGTCCGACTCGACCTGGGGCTGCTGGACCACGGACGGTTCGAGAACGGCGTGGTCTACGTGCGCTACGCGGTACGCGCCGCTTCCTGACACACCACCGTGGTCCTGCCGTCCCGAAGCGTGGCGTCCTGAGCGGATGCGCTGGCTCAGACCCGTTCGACGGCGTCCGCCTGCGGCCCCCGGTCGCTCTGGCGGATCTGGAACCGAACCCGGTCGCCCTCCTGCAGCGCGTCGGATCCCCGCACGACCGACACGTGCACGAACAGGTCGTCACCGCCCGCGTCCGGGGTGATGAAGCCGAACCCGCGCTCCGCGTCGTAGCGCGCGACCACGCCCTCGCCGCCGCGGACGGGGCCGGCGGACTCCCTCGGGGGGCCGGACCGAGCGCGACCCGACGCCCCGGGCGCACCCCCGACGAGCCGGATGTTGCGGGCCTGGAGACCCTTCTCGCTGGTGCCGACGTCGTAGGTCACGCGATCGCCCTCGGACAGCTCGGTCGCTCCCGCGGGCAGCGCCCGGACGTGGACGAAGAGGTCCTCGCCGCCCGAGTCGGGCGTGACGAAGCCGAACCCCTTGTCGACGTCGTACCAGGACACGGTGCCGTCCGCCCCGTCCGACGCCCGAGGTCGTCCCATGGCCTCCGGCCCGAGCGGCAGCAGGTGGTCCGCCTGCGGCCCCTTGTCCCCGTCGACCACCAGGAACGCCACGCGCTGCCCGTCCGAGATCACGCCGCCGCCCACGATGGCCGAGCTGTGCACGAAGATCTCTGCGCCGCCGCCGTCGGGCGAGATGAAGCCGTAGCCCTTGCCCGGCTCGTACCAGGAGACCGTGCCGAGGACGCCCAGCAGCGCGTCCGGGGCGTGCTCGCCCGTGATCCGGACCCGGCGGGCCTGCGGGCCGCGGTCGCCCTCGCCCGCCTCGAACTCGACGACCTGGCCCTCGCGGAGCACGTCGGCGCCGATGATCTCGGACGCGTGGACGAAGAGGTCCTCGACCCCGTCCCCGAGGTAGAGGAAGCCGAACCCCCGCTCGGCGTCGAACCAGCGGACAGTTCCCTGGGGCACGGCGGACTCCTTGTCGACGGTCACGTTGCTGGCACCAGTGTCCCTGACGGGAGCGGTATCACCTCCGGTCGGGCCCGCTCCTCCCTTGTGCAGCCCGCACCGCGGCGGGACGGCGTGCCGTCAGGGGGAGAACAGTGGCCGACAACATGTACGCGGGCGTCTCGGTGCAGGTCTTCCCGAGCGGGGACGCCGCGCTGAGCAGCCCGCACGACGACGTGAAGGGGTTCCTCGACTACGTCCGGCAGTTCAACGGGGTCAACTTCCACGCGCGGGACGACGACGTGCGCGAGTGGCGGTTCAACCGGGAGTACGACAACTGGCAGGACAGCCTCGGCATGGACTCCGTCCGCGTGCTCTACGAGCACACGCACATGGGCATGGCTGCGGATGGTCGCTACGTCGCCGCGATGGGCCGCACGTGGGACAACACCCTGCAGGCCGACTCCACGCGGATGTCGTTCGGCGACCAGCGCCTGCGCTACCTCCTGCTCCACGGGTGCGACTCGCTGCAGATGCACGGGGGGCAGAACCCCTGGCGCACCTGGGCGGAGCCGAACAAGGGCGCGCGGATGATCTTCGGCTTCGACGGGCTCACCTACGACGTCGGCGGGGTCGGCGCCGGGTTCTTCCGGGAGTGGAACACGGGGAAGTCGTTCAGCCAGGCCTGGCAGGACGCTGCGTTCGCGACCCTGACGAACCACCGGCCGTCGTCGACCGCCTGCGGCGCGACCGCCGAGGAGGCTCAGGACCGGCTCTGGAACGAGCGCCTGTTCCACGGCGGCGCCGTCTCCGACAACTGGTACTGGTGGCGATCGGCGGGCCCGGCCGTGATCGAGGTCGTCATCACGATCACCGTCCCGCCGTCACCGATGCGCCTCTCGGTGGAGCGCCGGCCCGTCGACGACGAAGCCGCGCGGAGCCTGGGCGAGCGGTTCGGGATCCGGGCGCTGGTCGCTTCGGCGGCGTCGCCCGATCCCCACCGCAGGGACGACCGTGCCGACGCCGTCGGCCCGCGTCTCGTCCTGTCGCCGGACGGGTCCTCCGAGGCGTTCCTCGCCGAGCCCTACCGCGACGCCCGGTCGATCGACCTGGACGCGGCCAGGGAGATCGCCGAGCAGACGGTCCGCTCCCTGGAGCTGGACACCGAGCTGGTGTTCGACGCCCTCACGGTGACCGAGCACGGCGGCGTGAGCCGCGACGGCGACCAGACCGAGACGGCCGTCGCCGACGTCACCGCCCACTTCCGTCAGGTGTACGAGGGGACGCCGATGGCCCGAGGCGGGGACGGTCACGTGCGCGTCACCCTCGACCCCTCGGGCACCGTGTGCAGCATCTCCGACCGGACCGTCGCGGTGGTGGATGCCGTCGAGGCGGCGCCGTCCGACGGCGACGAGGTCGACGTCGACGAGGCTCTTCACCGGGCGATCGGGGACCTCGAGCGGCAGCTCCGCTGCGACGGCCGCAGCGACTCCGAGCTGGTCGTCCTGCCGGAGACGCGGGACGTCGCGTACCGCGTCGACCGCGGCTCGGCCGTCCTGGTCGCGCGCGAAGAGGTCGAGATCCGCAGCAGCGACTTCGCGATCCGCAAGGTGGTGGAGGTCGTTCTCTAGCCGTGGACTACTCCAGCGCCGGCGCCCACGGCGGCCGCGGGATCAGGCAGAACGGGTGCCCGGCCGGGTCGGCGTACACGTGGTCGCCCGCGGGGAGCCGGCGCGCGCCGAGGGCGAGCACGGCCGCGTCGGCGTCCTCGAGGTCGTCGACCATGACGTCCAGGTGCATCTGCTGCGGCCGGCGCGGGTCCGGCCAGTCGGGCGGCTGGTGGTCGGGGGCCAGCTGGAACGCGAGCCCCGAGGTGTCCTCGGCCGGCGCCACGACGACGAAGTCGGGCGACCGGTAGGTGATCCGCTGGCCCAGCAGGCTCGCGTAGAAGGCCGCCAGCCGGTCGGGGTCGGGGCAGTCGATGACCAGGTGGTGCAGGCGACCGATCATGCTGCGAGGATCCCCGCGCCGGCGTCGGTCAGCAAGGCTCCAGGAACTGGTCGAGCGCGGCGGGGTTCTCCAGGTGCGGCAGGTGGCCGGCGTCCTCGACCAGCACGAAGGTCGCGCCGGGGATGCGGGACGCCACGGACCGGCCGTAGCCCGGCATGACGATCCGGTCGACGCTGCCCCGTGCGGGAGCTCCGGGAGAAGCTGCTCAGCCCAGGCGGCTGACCGCGGCTCGACGTGACGGCCTGAGTCAGGCCCGGCGGCGCGGCCAGTCGAGCATGACGAACAGGTCGCGCTCGCCGGGTGGGCCCTCGAGCACGGCCCGGGCGACGGCGGGCTCACCGGCCTGCTCGCAGGACCAGAGCTCGAAGTCCATCGTCTGCGACCACGTCGGCGGCAGGAACCCCAGGACGGTCGACCCGTCGAGGACCTTGACCACGTCGTGCTCGGTGCGGGCCAGCGCGACCGCGAACCCGCGCTCGGACCGGCGGGCCCGGCGGGGTGCGGCCTGCTCGAGGAACCCGCGGACGCGCACGGGCACGTGGCCGCCGCTCGCGGGCACGAGCCGGCCGGGCATGCGGGTCGAGGACGACGGGTCCATCCGCGGAAACTACTCCTGCTGACCGTGTCGAGAAACGCGAGCCGGCTCCGTTCGGCGAGTGAAGGTGCCAACCTGGGCACGACGAAGGAGGAGCATCATGGCCAAGTACCTGCTGATCGTGGACTTCCAGAGCGGTCCGGACGACTCGCCGATGTCGGAGTGGACCGACGACGAGGTCGCCGAGCACCTGAACTACTACGGCCGGCTCAACCGGGAGCTCCTCGCCAGCGGCGAGCTCGTGGGCGGCGAGATCCTCACGGGTCCCGACCTGGCCAAGGTCGTGCGGTCCGACGGCGCGACCACCGTGGTCACCGACGGGCCGTTCCAGGAGTTCAAGGAGTGGGTCGCGGGCTACCAGATCGTCGAGACGGAGACCGAGGCCCGGGCGGTGGAGATCGCCGGCCTGGTGTCCGCGGTGCCCGGGCGGGGCGGCGTCCCGACGCAGCAGCCGATCCAGGTCCGCCGGATCATGGAGGACGGACCCTCCGACGTCGAGGAGATGAACGCGTTCCTCGAGACCGCGAGCGACCCGCGCTGAACGTCCCGGGCGACGTCGAAGACCTGCTGCGCACGCTCGCGCCGCAGGTCCTCGGCACGCTCGCGCGGCGGTGGGGGGACTTCGACGCCGCGGAGGACGCGGTCCAGGAGGCGCTCCTCGCCGCGGCGCGCCACTGGTCGACCGACGGCGTCCCGGAGCAGCCGCGCGGCTGGCTCCTGCAGACGGCGTCGCGACGCATGGTCGACCAGTGGCGCAGCGACGCGTCCCGACGGGACCGCGAGGCCCGTGTCGCCACCGAGCCCGGTCCGGGCGCAGCCGCCCAGGACGACGACACGCTCACGGTGCTGTTCCTGTGCTGCCACCCCGTGCTCACCCCTGCGTCCGCGGTGGCGCTCACGCTCCGCGCGGTCGGGGGCCTGACCACCGCGGAGATCGCGCGCGCGTTCCTGGTGCCCGAGCCGACCATGGCGCAGCGGATCAGCCGCGGGAAGCAGCGGATCGCGGGGTCGGGCGAGCCGTTCTCGATGCCGGAGCCCGAGGAGCGTCCGGCGCGGCTGCGCAGCGTGCTCCGCGTGCTGTACCTGATGTTCAACGAGGGCTACGCCAGCAGCGCCGGGGCCGACCTGACGCGCGTCGACCTGTCGGACGAGGCGATCCGGATCGCGCGGCTGGTGCACGCGGCCGAGGACGACGCCGAGGTCTCCGGGCTGCTCGCCCTCCTCCTGCTCGTCGACGCCCGCCGACCGGCCCGGACCGACGAGTCCGGCGACCTCGTGCCGCTGGCGGACCAGGACCGGACCCGCTGGGACCGTGCGCGCATCGCCGAAGGCCTCGCGCTCCTCGACGACGCGATCGAGCGCGGGACCGTCGGGGAGTACCAGCTGCAGGCCGCGATCGCCGCGGTGCACGACCGTGCGTCGACCGCCGACGCCACGGACTGGCCGCAGATCCTCGCCCTCTACGGGCTGCTCGAGCGCATGACGGGCAACCCCGTGGTGACGCTCAACCGGGCGGTCGCGGCGGCGATGGTCGACGGGCCCGCCGCGGGGCTGGACCTGCTGGGCGGCGTCGACGACGGCCTCCCCCGCGTCGACCAGCTGCGGGGGTACCTGCACGAGCTGGCGGGCCGGCGCGACCTGGCGCTCGAGCACTACCGCCGGGCCGCGGGCCGGGCCACCAACGTCGCGGAGCGGCGCTACCTCGACGCGCAGGTCGCGCGGCTCGCGGCCGGCGGCCCCGCCTGAGCCGGACGGTCACCGGAGCAGCTGCTCGACGCCCAGCACGGCTCCCAGGCCGATCATCACCACGCCGGACATCCGCGAGACCACCAGCGCCGCGGTGGGGCGGGCCCGCAGGACGTGCCGCGCCGTCAGCGCCACGCTGGTGTACACGACCGCGCAGCTCACCGTGTGGGCCAGGCCGAGCAGGGCGATCTGGACGGGCAGCGGCCACCCGCCGCCGGGGTCGGTGAACTGCGGCAGCAGGGCGACCAGCAGCAGGAGCACCTTCGGGTTGAGCCCGCTGATCCCCCAGCCGCGGGCCGCCCACTGCCCCGGCGACCTCGCCACGGCGGCGTCGTCGGCTCGCGGCGCCGCCGCGCGCGTCAGGGTGCCCACCCCGAACCACACCAGGTAGGCCGCGCCGGCGACCGTCAGCGCGGTGAGCACCTCCGGGGCACGGGCGACCAGGGCACCGACGCCGACGGCGACCAGGAGGGTGTGCGTCAGGTGCCCGGCGAGCAGGCCGCCGACGGCGGGGCCGATCACGCGGCCGTGCAGGCCGGCACTGATGGCGAAGGCCCAGTCGGCCCCGGGGGCCAGGACGAACAGCAACGACAGGACCCAGAACGCGGCGGCAGCGCTGAGGTCCACGGCCCGCATCCCCTCTCGTCCCCGATCCCTGACGGGGACGCTAGGCGCGATCGGGCCAAAGGTGCTGCCCACTTCTTCGACGACATCCCGGCACCGTGGAAGGATCTGCTCCGTGGACGACATCGACCGGAAGATCCTTGCGGAGCTGCAGCAGGACGGACGGCTGACGCTGACGGAGCTGGCCGAACGGGTGCGGCTCAGCGTGTCCCCGTGCCATCGCCGGCTGCGCGCCCTGGAGCGGTCGGGCGTGATCAGCGGGTACCGGGCGCACCTCGACCCGGCGGCGCTGGGGCTCGGCTTCGAGGCGCTCGTCTTCGTCACCATGCGCGAGGCCACGCGGGCGAGCATCGAGGCGTTCGAGGACGCGGTCGCCGAGGTGCCCCAGGTGCTGCTGGCGCAACGGCTGTTCGGCGATCCCGACTACCTGCTGCGGGTCATCGCGCGCGACCTGCCCGACTTCCAGCGGCTCTACGACGACCACCTGTCCACGCTGCCCGGCGTGCAGCGCGTGGCGTCGACGCTGGTGATGAAGTCCGTCGTGGAGAACCGGCCGCTGCCGCTCTGACGGCCGCAGGTCAGGCGCTCTGACGGCCGCAGGTCAGGCGCTCTGACGGCCCGAGGTCAGGCGGCGGAGCGACCGCGGGCCAGGCGCCAGACGGCGGTCACGATGACCGCGCCGACGATCGACCCGATGATGCCGCTGGGCCGCAGCTCGAGCCCGTCACCCGCAAGGAGGCTGGCCAGCAGCCCGCCGACGAAGGAGCCGACCAGGCCGGCGACGATCGCCATGGTCCAGTCGATGCCCTTGCGTCCCTTGCCGAGGATGAGCTGGGCGAGCGCGCCGACGAGCATCCCGAACAGGATCAGGCCGAGGATCAGCATGGGCCGAGACTAGGGCACGACGTCCGTTCTGCGCCGCTCATCCCCTCTGTCCGTCGTCGGACGTCGTCGCGGCGACCCGCTCGACCAGCCGCCAGCGCGAGGCCTCGGTCTCCGTGACCCGCAGCCCGGCCGACTCCATGAGCTGCAGCGGGCGACGGCGGTGGTGCTCACCGGCGCGCGCCGGCGTCACGGCGTCGAGCACGCGCTGCACCGCCCGGCCCAGGCGAGCCGAGGACTCGACGTGGTCGGCCAGGAGCAGCTTTCCGCCCGGCCGCAGCACGCGCGCCAGCTCGCGCAGGACGGCGAGCTCGTCGGCGACGCAGCACATGGTCAGCGTGCAGACCACGGTGTCGAACGCGTCGTCAGGCAGCGCCAGGTGAGCGGCGTCGCACTGCAGGGTCCGGACCGGCACGTGCAGCGACGCCGCGCGGGCGGACGCCGCCCGGAGCATCACCGCGCTGACGTCGGTGATCGTCAGGTCGGTCGCGCGGGCGGCGTAGTACGGCAGGTTCGCCCCGGTGCCGACCGCCACCTCGAGCGTCCGGCCCTCGACGCGATCGGCGATCCAGCGCCGGGCGGGCGCGAAGAGCCGCGGCTCGAGGAAGGCGGTGGTCCGGTCGTACCTGGGCGCCTGCTCGTCCCAGTACGCCGCCCCACCCCGGCCCGGCGTGCCCGCCATGTCCCAGCCTCCCGTGCCGGTCCCCTGGGCCCTTCGGCCCAGACCACCCCCGCGCGCCCCTGGGAGAATGGATGGGTCGGCGACCCCGACGCACGTCCCAAGCACCTACCAGGAGCTCCTATGTCCGCCGCCACTCCTACCCTGCACTCGACGCCGTTGTCGAGGCGGGTCACCGACGTCATCGAGACCGTGCGCTGGGCGCCGGCTCCGCCCTGGGGCCGCTCGGCGGCCGACCACACGCGCTACCTCGTGTACCTGGCCGGGAGCATGCTCATCTGGACCGTCATCGGCCTGGGCGCGGCGGCTCTGATCGGTCTGGGACTGGCGCTGCTCGGCTGACCGCCCGACCTCTCAGGGCCGGTCGTCGTCGACCGGCTCGAGCAGGACGAGCGGGATGACGCGCGTCGTCCGCTGCTGATAGGCGGCGTAGTTCGACAGGACCTCGGTGACGCGCGGCCACAGCTGCGCGCGTTTGTCGGGCGTCGCGACGCGCGCCACCATGGGCCGGGACGGGCCACCGGAGACGGCGACCCGCACGTGCGGCTCCTCGATCAGGTTGAGGAACCAGGCCGGGTGCGCATCGTCGCCCCCGGCGGACGCGACGACCACCCACGCCTGCCCGACCTGCAGCGGCGCGGTCAGCATCGAGACGCGCGGTCGGCCGGACCGGCGCCCCACCGTGGTGAGCTCGAGCGTCGGCATGCCGAGCAGCCTCCCGCCGACCCTGCCGCGGCTCACGCGCACCAGCGCGCGGTGCAGCCCGCTCAGCGTGCGCATCACCGCGGTGCTGGTCATGGCCGGGTCACCCGACGACCGTACGCGGTCGCCGTGCCGGTGCGAGGATGCGGTCGTCCGCCAGTCCGTCCGATGCGGGGGCCCCATGACCAGGTTCGTCGTCGACGCCGGTGCCGCGCTCCAGCTGGCGGGCTCCCGTGCGCAGCCCGCCGCCGGCCATCAGCTGCTCGCCCCGACGCTCCTGCGGTCGCAGGTGCTCTCGTCGATGCACGAGGCCGTCCACCGGGGCGAGCTCGCCGCGCCCGAGGCGCGCGCCCGGCTCGCGCACGTCGCGACGCTGAAGATCCGGCTGCTCGGCGACGGGGTGCTGCGCGACACCGCCTGGAAGGTCGCCGACGAGCTGGGCTGGGTGTCGACCTACCAGGCCGAGTACGTCGCGCTCACCCGCCTGCAGGCCGACTTCCTGGTGACGCTCGACGCGGACCTGGCGCGCGCGGTGGAGGGCGTCGTGCCGACCGCGCCGTTCGACGCGCTCCTCGACCCCACGGCCTGACCGCGGCCGCGCCGATCCTCAGTCCTCGGCGCCGAACCGCCCGCGCGCCTCGTGCGGGATCAGCGGCTTCTCGGCGCGGACCTTGAGCTGCTGGACCGCCCAGGTGTTGCCGTCCGGGTCGCTGAAGCCGAAGAACGTGCCGCCGTCGCGCTCGTCGAAGACCGTGATCTCGGAGGGCTCGACCCCGCGCGCGACCAGCTCGGCGCGGGCCGCCGCGGCGTCGGCCACCACGAGCTGCAGGCCGTGCAGCGTGCCGGGGGCCATCTGGTTCTGCGACGGGAGGGTGCCGAGGACGATCGAGCAGCCCGACCCGCGCGGGGTCAGCTGGGCCACGTGCATGTGCTCGTCCCGCGTCTCGTGGTCGAGGTCGAACCCGACCTGGTCGCGGTAGAACGCGATGGAGGCGGCCAGGTCGCTCACCGGCACGACGACGACTTCGAGGGTCCAGTCCACGCACCCACTATGGCCCCTACGCTGCGCGCATGAGTGAGATCGCCCAGCTGCCCGCGGACCACCCGTGGGCCGCCGTCGGCCTCGTCGTCCTGCTCCTCGTCCTGCTCCGCCTGCTGCGCCCGCGCGCACCTCGCCCCCGCCCGGGCGAGGTCTGGTTCGCCCAGGTGCCGTTCGACGACGGCTCCGGGAGCAAGGACCGGCCGGTGCTGGTGCTCGCCGTCCACGGGGCCACCTGCGAGGTCGCCCGCTTCACCTCGCAGGACCGCGACGCCCGCCGCGACCACGTCCGGGTCCCGCAGGGCGTCCCGGGCCTGCCCAAGGCCAGCTGGCTCAACCTGCGCCCGCTGCCGCTGCGCCGCTCCGCGTTCCGTCGCCATGTCGGGGACCCGGGCGAGGCGTTCGTCGCCTGGTACCGCTCAGCCGCCGGCGACCGCGTCTGAGGCCGCCGCATTGCAGTGTCCCGACCCCCTGCGAGCGACTAGCGTCTGGCCCTTGTGAGCCAGATCCTCGACACCGTCGTCCCCCGCAGGCTGGGCACCAGGTTCCGGTGGCTGCTGGCGTCGTCGTGGAGCTCGAACCTGGGCGACGGCATCGTCATCGCGGCCGGTCCGCTGCTCGTGGCGAGCCGCACCGAGGACGCGTTCCTCGTCGCGCTCGCGGCGCTGCTGCAGTGGTTGCCGCCGCTGCTGTTCGGGCTCTGGGCCGGCGCGCTGACCGACCGGCTGGACCGGCGCCGCCTGGTGATCCTGGTCGACTCGCTGCGGACCGTCGTGCTGGTGCTGCTCGCGCTGGCCATCGCCACGGACATCGCCACGATCGCGCTCGTGCTCGTGGCCATGTTCCTGCTGGGCACCGCCGAGACGTTCGCGGACAACGCGTCGAGCACGCTGGTGCCCATGCTCGTGCAGCGCGACGACCTCGCGCTGGCCAACAGCCGCATCCAGGCCGGCTTCGTCACGGTCAACCAGCTGATCGGGCCGCCGCTGGGCGCGCTGCTGTTCGCCGCGGGTCAGGCCCTGCCCTTCGCCACCGAGGCGCTGCTGGTGGCCGCCGGGGCGGTGCTGATCTCCCGGATCGCGCTGCCGCCGCACCGCAGCGAGCGGCCCGACACCCACCTGCGGCACGACATCGCCGAGGGGGTGCGCTGGGTCCGGCACCACGCCGCGGTGCGCACGCTCGTGCTGACCATCCTCATCTTCAACGTGACGTTCGGGGCCGCCTGGTCGGTGCTCGTGCTCTACGCGCGCGAGCAGCTGGGGCTCGGCGCGGTCGGGTTCGGCGTGATCACGACCGTGGGGGCCGTCGGCGGGCTCGTCGGCACGGTGTCGTACGGCTGGATCACCCGGCGGGTCAGCCTGGCGAACCTCATGCGGATCGGGCTGATCGTCGAGACCCTCACGCACCTGGCCCTGGCGCTGACGACGACGGCGTGGTTCGCCCTGCTCGTGTTCTTCGTGTTCGGCGCGCACGCCTTCGTGTGGGGGACGACCTCGGTGACGATCCGGCAGCGCGCCGTGCCGACCGAGCTGCAGGGCCGGGTCGGCAGCGTGAACCTGGTCGGGGTCTTCGGCGGTCTCGTGGTCGGGGCCGCGATCGGCGGGGCGCTCGCGCAGCGGTACGGCGTGACGGCGCCGTTCTGGTTCGCGTTCGTCGGCTCCGCGATCTTCGTGGTGCTCATCTGGCACCAGCTGCGGCACGTCGCGCACACCGACGAGCAGGACGCACCCGAGCCCGCTTGACGCTTGCATCGAGATTCTTCAATATAGGCACGTGACCGCGACCAGCGCCATGAGCGCCCCGGCCGCCGACGACGTCGCGCGGGCGCTCAAGGCGCTGGCCGACCCGCTGCGGCTGCGCGCCCTGTCGCTCATCGCCGCGAGCCCGGCCGGCGAGGCGTGCGTGCTGGACATCAGCGAGCTCACGAACGCGTCGCAGCCCACCGTGTCGCACCACCTGCGGGTGCTCAAGGACGCCGGGCTCGTCACCGCCGAGCGGCGCGGGACCTGGGTCTGGTACCGGATCGCGCCCGAGCACCGCGCCGCCGTGCGCGCGGTGCTCGAGGCGTTCGGGAGCACGCAGGTGCCCCCGGACGACGCGCTGCCCGACCTGGACCTGCGCCTGGACGAGGTGGCCGCCGACCTGGCCGTGCGGTACCCGTCGATCGGGACGGCCCGGGTCCGCGACGTGGTCCGGGACTCGTCCACCGCGCTGGCGCGGACCGGCGGCGTGCGCGCCCGGCTGCCGGGGCTCACGGAACGCTTCGCACGGCAGCGGCTCGACGACCTCGTGCGCATCGAGGGCGGCCCGACCGTGCCCCGCGTGCTCTTCGTCTGCGTGGCCAACGCCGGCCGCTCGCAGCTCGCCGCGGCCCTGTTCCAGCGCTATGCGGGGTCGTCGGCGCTCGCGCGGTCGGCGGGATCGTCGCCCGGGCCGGCCATCCACGCGCACGTCCGGCCGCAGCTCGACGCCCTCGGGGCCGACGGCTTCCCGAAGCCGCTGACCGACGACGCCGTCCGCGCGGCCGACGTGGTGGTGACGATGGGCTGCGGCGACGTCTGCCCCGTCTACCCCGGCACCCGCTACGAGGACTGGGCCGTCGGCGACCCGGCCCTCGCGTCGCCCGAGGGGGTCGCGGCGATCCGCGCCGACATCGACGACCGCGTCCGCCGTCTGCTCACCACGCTCGACATCCCGATCGACACCCCTGGAGAGTCATGACCACGCCCAGCGTCCTGTTCGTCTGCGTCCACAACGCCGGCCGGTCCCAGATGGCGGCCGGGTTCCTCACCGCGCTGTCCGGCGGTGCCGTCGAGGTCCGCTCCGCCGGGTCGATGCCCGCGGAGCAGGTCAACCCCGTCGCCGTCGAGGCCATGGCGGAAGTCGGCATCGACATCCGCGCCGAGCAGCCCAAGGTGCTCACCACCGAGGCGGTCCAGGCCTCCGACGTCGTCGTGACGATGGGCTGCGGCGACGCGTGCCCGTACTTCCCCGGCAAGCGGTACGAGGACTGGGTGCTCGAGGACCCGGCCGGGCAGGGCATCGAGTCGGTGCGGCCGATCCGCGACGAGATCCGCGGCCGGATCCTCATGCTCCTGGCCGAGCTGGGCGTGGAACCCGTCCGCGCGTGACGGCCCTCGTCCGGCGACTGGGGGTCACGGACGCGGTCGTCGTCGGCCTGGGCGCGATGCTCGGAGCCGGGGTCTTCTCCGCGTTCGGGCCGGCCGCCGACGCCGCCGGCTCGGGCCTGCTGATCGGGCTGGCGATCGCCGCGGTGGTGGCCTTCTGCAACGCCACCTCCTCGGCGCGGCTGGCCGCGGTGCACCCCGAGTCCGGCGGCACCTACGTCTACGCCCGGCGGCGGCTCGGTGAGTTCTGGGGGTTCCAGGCCGGGTGGTCGTTCGTCGTCGGCAAGACCGCGAGCTGCGCGGCGATGGCCCTGACGTTCGCCACCTACGTCGCGCCGGACCGCGCGCGGTTGGTCGGGATCCTCGCCGTCGTCGCGATCACGGCCCTCAACTACCGCGGCGTGCAGAAGTCGGCGCTGGTCACGCGGGCGATCGTCGTCCTCACCCTGCTGACGCTCGTGCTCGTCGTCGTGGCCGGCCTGGCCGGCGGCACCGCGTCGACCACGAACCTCGCGGGCGTCGACCTCGGCGGCGTGCTGCAGTCGGCGGGGCTGCTGTTCTTCGCGTTCGCCGGCTACGCGCGCATCGCGACCCTGGGCGAGGAGGTGGTGGACCCGGCCCGCACGATCCCCCGCGCGGTCCCGCTCGCGCTCGGGATCGTGCTCGCCGTGTACCTGGTGGTCGGCGTCGTCGCGCTGCTCGCGGTCGGCCCGGACGGGCTCGCGGCCACCTCGGCACCCCTGCGCGCGGTCGTCGAGGCGGGCTCGCTGGCCGCCCTGAGCCCGGCCGTGCAGGTCGGCGCGGCCGTCGCCTCCCTCGGGGCCCTGCTCGCGCTGGTGCTCGGGGTCTCCCGCACCACGCTGGCGATGGCGCGCGACCGCGAGCTGCCCGCCTCCCTCGCGGCCGTGCACCCGCGGCACGGCGTGCCGTACCGCGCCGAGCTCGCCGTCGCGGCGGTCGTCATCGTGCTCGTCGCCACCCTGGACGTGCGCGGTGCCATCGGGTTCTCGTCGTTCGGCGTGCTCACCTACTACGCCCTCACCAACGCGAGCGCGCTGCGCCTGCGCGCCGACGAACGACGGCCGCCGCGGTGGGTCGCGGTCCTCGGGCTCGTCGGCTGCCTCGTGCTCGCGTTCTCGCTGCCGCTCGCCTCCGTGCTCGGCGGCGCGGCGGTGGCGCTGGCCGGCGCGGTCGTCTGGTGGCTCCGCCGGCGGCGCGGCCGCACCCGGGCGTGAGTGCGGCCGCGCCTGTCAGGCAGGGGCGCAGCAGGCCGACGGCGGCGCGACCGCGAGGGTCGGCCGGGCGGCCAGGAGCCGGGCGACGAGTCCCGGCCGAGGCCGGCGAGGCGCCCGTGCCGGTGCGGCAGACCGGTCGGCGACGGCGAGCCGCCGGCGCAGCTCGGCCTCGAGCTCGCGCTCGCGCTGCTGGTGCAGGACGGCGAACAGCTCCGGGTGCATGACTACTCCTCGGGCAGCGGCTTGCGGGCGCGGACCACGGCGCTGTGCATGCCGTCCGCGACCTGGTGGGTGAAGGAGACGTCGACGTCGGTGAACCCCGCGCCGACCAGGCCGTCCACGTACTCGGCCCGCGACAGCGCGCCCGCGATGCAGCCGACGTACGAGCCGCGCTCGGCCCGCTGGTCGGGGGTCAGGTGGTCCTCGGCGACGACGTCCGAGATGCCGAGCCGCCCGCCGGGAACCAGCACGCGGTACGCCTCGGCGAGGACGGCCGGCTTGTCGACGGACAGGTTGACCACGCAGTTCGAGATGACGACGTCGACCGCGGCGTCGCCCAGCGGGAGCTCCTCGATCGTGCCGCGCAGGAACTCCACGTTGGTCGCGCCCGCCTTTGCGGCGTTGGCCCGCGCGAGGTCGAGCATCTCGTCGGTCATGTCGACCCCGTAGGCGAAGCCCGTGGGACCGACGCGGCGCGCGGACAGCAGCACGTCGATCCCGCCGCCCGACCCGAGGTCGAGCACGCGCTCCCCGGCCCGCAGCTCGGCGACCGCCAGCGGGTTGCCGCACCCGAGCGACGCCGCGAGCGCCTCCGGCGGCAGTTTCACCGCGTCCTGCGCGTCGTACAGCGCCGCGCCGAACCGCTCGTCCACCTCGACCGAGCCGGGCGCGCAGCTCCCGGCGCTGCAGCACCCGTCGCCACCGACCTCCACCGCCGCCAGCGCGTACCGCTGACGCACCTGCTCCCGCACGTCGTCCATCTCGTCCGCCTCCTCAGGCATCGACAACCATCAATGGACAAGATGGACCCATCCATCGACGGTTGTCAATATCGACAGAGATGAATGTCTGAGGCAGAATGGGGCCATGGCTCTCGACCTGCTCCCCGTCGTCCCCGCGTCCGGCGGTGCGTGCTGCACGCCGCTCCACCGCGACGCCATCACCGAGCAGGCTGCCGCCGGCCTCTCCCAGGTGCTCAAGGCGCTGGCCGACCCCGCCCGCCTCCGGCTCCTGTCCCTGATCGCGGCGCACGACGGCGCCGAGGCCTGCGTCTGCGACCTCACCGAGCCCGTCGGTCTCAGCCAGCCGACCGTGTCGCACCACCTCAAGGTCCTGGTCGACGCCGGCCTGGTCACCCGCGACAAGCGCGGCGTCTGGGCCTACTACGCCCTGGTGCCGGGAGCCCTCGACGCCGTGACGCACCAGCTGGGCACGCACCTGACCGCCGGGGCCGCGGCATGAGCGTCACCGTCACCGCGATGACGGCCGAGCACTGGCCCGCCGTCGAGCGCATCTACGCGCAGGGCATCGCCACGGGGCACGCCACGTTCGAGGCGGCGCCGCCGTCCTGGGAGCAGTTCGACGCCGGCAAGCTCCCCGACCACCGGCTGGTCGCCCTCGACGACGACGGCTCGGTGCTCGGCTGGGCGGCCGCCTCCCCCGTGTCGGACCGGTGCGCCTACGCCGGGGTGGTCGAGCACTCGGTCTATGTCGACCCGTCGGCGCAGGGCCGCGGGATCGGCCGGACCCTGCTGGTGGCGCTCCTCGAGGACGCCCGCGGCAAGGGCGTCTGGACCGTGCAGTCCGGCATCTTCCCCGAGAACGTCGCCAGCCTCGCCGTGCACGCCGCGGCAGGGTTCCGCGTGGTCGGCACGCGCGAGCGGCTCGGGCGCATGACGTACGGGCCGCTGCAGGACCAGTGGCGCGACGTGGTGCTGGTGGAGAAGCGGCTCTGACTACCGGTGGTGGGGCGGCACCGGGTACAGGGTGTGCTCGGTGTGCTGCAGCACGTTGGTGACCAGCGCGGCCACGTGCTCGTTCGCCTGCGAGTAGTAGACCGTGGTGCCCGCGCGGCGTGCGGTGACCAGGTGGCCGGCGCGCAGCTTGGCCAGGTGCTGGGAGACGGCCGGCGTGGGCCGCGACAGCGCCTCGGCGATCGCGCTCACCGACATCTCGCGACCCTCCAGCATCGCCAGCACCGCGAGCCGCGTGCGGTCGGCGAGCAACCGCAGGACGTCGACCGCGTGGTCGAGGTCGACGTCGGGGGGCGCGCTGCGCTCGGTGGTGGCCATCGCGGTCATGATCGCAGGCTCGGCGCCCGGGCGGGCCACAGGACCGTCGCGCCGATCGTGCCCGCGGTGGCGACCACCGCGAGGACGACCGCCGCGGCCGAGAGCCCCGCGGCGCCTAGCCAGCCGGCGAGCGGGTAGGTGAGCAGCCAGCAGGCGTGCGAGAGCGAGAACTGCGCGGCGAACGCGGCGGGCAGGTCGGCGGGCGGGACCTCGCGGCGGACCAGCCGCCCGACCGGCGTCTCGACCGCCGCCCAGCCCAGGCCGACCAGCACCCACAGCGCGCTGATCGCCGCCAGGCTCGCCAGGTGCAGGGCGAGCGGGACCGCCGCGGTCGCCGCGCACAGCAGCACCGCGCCGCCCAGCATCACCGGGCGCTCCGGCAGCCGACGCAGCACGCGCGGGAGCAGCAGCGCGGCCGTCATCGAGCCCAGCCCGTTCGCCGCGAGCACCAGCGCGACCACGCCGTCGCCCAGGCCCAGCACGCTGCGGACGATGACGACGGTCTGCACCAGGACGAACGCGCCCGCGGCCGCGACCACCAGGTTGAGCGCGAGGACCGGACGCAGGGCGGGCGTCCGCACGAAGAGCGCGGCCCCGAGCCGCACCCGCGCGGCGAACGGCTCCGGCGACGGGAGAGCGCCGCGCGGCAGGACGACCGAGCTCACCAGCAGCGCCGAGCCGGCGAACCCGGCAGCCGTCCCGACGAACAGCGCGCTCGCCGGCACCACCAGCAGCAGCGCCGCGGCCAGCACCGGCGACAGGACGGCCTCGAGGTCGTACGCCAACCGGGACAGCGAGAGGGCCGCGGTGTAGTCGTCCTCGTCGGGCAGCACCTGCGGGATCACCGACTGGAACGTCGGCGTGAACGTGGCCGATGCCGCCTGCAGCACGAAGATCAGCGCGAACACCTGCCAGACCTCGCCGACGAACGGCAGCGCGAGCGCGACGACCATCCGCAGCACGTCCGACCCGATCATCACCGTGCGCCGGGGCGCCCGGGCCACGACGACGGCCGCCACGGGCGCGACCACGACGTAGGCGAGCATCTTGATGGCGAACGCCGTGCCGAGGACCGTCCCCGCGTGGTCGCCCGCCAGCCGGTAGGCGAGCAGGCCCAGGGCGACCGTCGCCAGGCCCGTCCCCGCCAGCGCGACCACCTGCGCGGCGAACAGCCGGCGGTAGACGGGGTGCGAGAGCGCGCGGAGCATGGTGCCATTATTGCGCATCTGCGCAAACACGAAATACACGCTCGGCTGTACTCTCGCAGGATGGAGACGGTCACCCTCACGCACACCGCGGCGCTCGCCCGGCTGGGGCACGCGCTGTCCGACGAGACCCGCGCGCGGGTGCTGCTGGCGCTGCGCGAGGCACCGGCCTACCCCTCCGACCTCGCCGACGCGCTGGGCGTCTCGCGCCAGGTCATGTCCAACCAGCTCGCGTGCCTGCGCGGCTGCGGCCTGGTCCAGGCGATCCCCGACGGCCGGCGCACCTGGTACCGGCTGGCCGACGCGCACCTGGCGCCCGCGCTCGACGACCTGCTGCGGCTGGTGGTCGCCGTCGACCCCACGTGCTGCGGGCCGGACGGGTGCACGTGCTCGTGACCCGCCGCGCGGTCCTCGAGCGCCGGATCCGTGCGGTCGTGGCCCTGACGATCGCCTACAACGTGGTCGAGGCGGTCGTCGCGCTGGTGGCCGGCCGGGTCGCGTCGTCGGCGGCGCTGGTCGCGTTCGGGCTCGACTCGGTGGTCGAGGTCCTGTCCGCGGCGGCCGTCGCCTGGCAGTTCGCCGCGCCCGACCCCGAGACCCGGGAGCGGGCCGCCCTGCGGCTCATCGCCGTGTCGTTCTTCGGGCTCGCGCTCGTCGTCACGGTCGACTCCGCGCGGACCCTGCTCGGGGCGGCCTCCCCGGAGCACTCGACCGTGGGCATCGCGCTGGCCGCCGTCAGCCTCGTCGTGATGCCGGTCCTGTCGTGGTTCGAGCGCCGCACCGGGCGCGAGCTGGGCTCGTCGTCGGCGGTCGCGGACTCGAAGCAGACTCTGCTCTGCGCCTACCTGTCCGCGGTGCTGCTGGCAGGGCTGGTGCTGAACAGCGCGCTCGGCTGGGCGTGGGCGGACCCACTCGCGGCCCTGGTCATCGCCGGGTTCGCCGTGCGCGAGGGCCTCGAGGCGTGGCGCGGTGAGGCGTGCACCGTGCCGATGAGCGCGCTGGTGGAGACCGACCGCTAGGCCGCCACGAACGCGACGATCCGCTTGATCGTCTCCTCGTCGCGCAGGATCCGCCGGTGCCCGAGACCGTCGCTGAGCACCAGCTCGGCGTTCGGCCACGCGCGGGCGATGCGGGCGCCGTCCTCGTGGTCGGCCTCCTTGTCGGCCCGGTCGCTGAGCACCAGGGCCTCCGGCAGCACGGACGGCGCGTTCGCCGCGCGGACCGGGATGTCGAGGTCGGCCAGGCGGCGGCCCGCGAGCGCCTCCATGCGCACGACGAACCGGTACCGGGTCCGCTCGCTGAACCCGAGCGCGTGGGCGAAGCCGACCGTGTACGTGGACGGGTCGGCCAGCGGGGTGACCAGGACGAGCCGCTCGGTCGCCGTGCCGTCGAGCACCGCGAGCGCGGAGGCGGCCGCGCCCATGGAGTGGCCGACCACGGCGTGGGCGGGACCCTGCGCGGCGATCACCGTGTCCAGCGCGGACATCATCTCGGGAAGGGTCGTCCGTCGGCGCCCGAAGGCACCCGGGCCCGACTCACCCTGGCTGGGCGCGTCGTAGGCGACCACCCGCAGGCCGGCGGCGACGAGGGGGTCGACGAGCGAGCGCAGCTGCCCGCGGTGGCCGCCCCAGCCGTGCACCAGGTAGACGGTGGGGCCGTCGCCCCAGACCTGTCCGACGATCGGCCCGGCGCGGAACGCGGTGCCCCCGGCGATCGGCGCGTGGCGCTCCGCCCGCGCGGGCGTGCACCAGAGCCGCAGCGCGCCCCGGGCCACCAGCTCGGGGGCGATGCGGTCGAGCGCACCGACCGCCGCGCGCACCACGGGCGGGATCGGCGGCAACTGCGTACGAACGGTCGTGCTTTTTTCGGTCGACGGTGCGGTCATGAGAACTCCTCGGCGGACTCAGGCGGTGGTCAGGAGCGACTGCATGAGCCGCTCGAAGGCGTAGCGCGTGCGCGTCTCCGCGGCCGGGTCGCGCAGCAGCCGGTAGGCGTGGAAGTGCGCGAGCATCAGCCCGTGCAGGTCGTGCGCGAACTGCTCGGGGGCCAGGTCGTCGCGGAACGCCCCGTCCTTGGCGCCCGAGCGATACACCTGGGCCAGCGACTCGGCGAGGTCCCAGTGGTCGCGCACCAGCTGGTCGCGGACCGCCCCGGGCTGGTCGTCGAACTCCGTGGCAGCGGACACGAACAGGCAGCCGGCGGCTCCCGACGACGAGGTGGTCAGCCACCGCTCGAACAGCACCCGGACCCGCTGCTCGCCGCGCGGGGCGGAGAGCGCCGGGCGGATGACCTGGTCGACGAAGTGCTCCCGCGCGCTCGCGAGCACCGCGAGCTGCAGCGCCTCCTTGGACCGGAAGTGCGCGTAGAGCCCGCTCTTCGACATCTCGGTCGCCGACGCGAGGGTGCCGATGGTCAGGCCCGCGACGCCCAGGCGCCCGGCGATCTCGACCGCCTGGTCGATCACCGCCTGCCGCGTGGCATCGCCCTTGCTCATAGGACATGAATAGCACGATCGTGCTCCGGACGCATCTACCACGGCCCCGGCCGCGGGAGCCGGCCGGACGGCCCAGGCCCGACGCCGCGCGGGTCTCTAGCGTCGAGGGCACCGACTGGGCGGGAGACGCTGATGGGGCTGCTCGACGGCAAGACGATCCTGGTGACCGGGGTGCTGACGGAGGGATCGATCGCCTTCCACGCGGCCCGGCTCGCCCAGGAGCAGGGTGCTCGGGTGGTGCTCACGTCGTTCGGCCGTCAGCTGCGCCTGACCGAGGTGATCGCCCGGCGCCTGCCCGACACCGCCCCGGTGGTCCGGCTCGACGTGACGTCCGCCGAGGACCTCGCCGCGCTCGCGGGCGCGGTGGCCGAGCACGCCGACCGGCTCGACGGCGTGGTGCACTCGGTCGGCTTCGCGCCGCAGGCCGTGCTGGGCGGCCGGTTCCTCGAGGGCGCGTGGCCCGACGTGGCGACCGCCCTGGAGGTCTCCGCCTACTCGCTCAAGGCCCTGGCCGTCGCGGCGCGACCGCTGATGCCGCGGGGCAGCTCGGTAGTGGGGCTGACGTTCGACGCCAGCGTCGCGTGGCCCGTCTACGACTGGATGGGCGTGGCCAAGGCGGCGCTCGAGTCGACGTCCCGGTACCTCGCCCGCGACCTGGGTCCCGACGGGATCCGGTGCAACCTGGTCGCCGCCGGCCCGATCCGCTCGACCGCGGCCAAGGCGATCCCCGGCTTCGAGGCGATCGAGGGCGGCTGGGACCGCCGGGCACCCCTGGGCTGGGACGTCGCCGACGCCGACCCCACGGCCCGCGCCGTGGTCGCGCTGCTGTCGGACTGGTTCCCGGCGACGACGGGCGCGATCGTGCACGTCGACGGCGGCGCGCACGCGATGGGGCTGTAGGCGAGCCCAGGGTCGTAGGTCCCGGGGTCGCGCCGGGCCCTGCACCTACGGTGGCGTAACTTACGCTCCCGTAGGTCTGGAGAGGTCCGATGCCGACAGCCCCACCCGTCCGTCCGCTGCCGACGATCATCCAGGGCGGGATGGGCGTCGCCGTGTCGTCGTGGCGACTGGCGTCGGCCGTCGCCCGGCGCGGGCAGCTGGGCGTGGTGTCGGGCACCGCCCTGGACCTGGTGCTCGCGCGACGGCTGGAGGACGGCGACCTGGACGGCTCGGTCCGGCGCGCGATGGCGGCGTTCCCGGTCCCCGCGATCGTCGAGCGCGTCCTGGCCCGGCACCTGCGCCGCGGCGGGCGAGCGCCCGGCGTGGCGTACACGCCGGTGCCGCGGCTGAGCCTGCGCCCGGGCCGGGGCATCCAGGAGCTGACCGTGCTCGCCAGCTTCGTCGAGGTCTGGCTGGCCAAGGCCGGCCACGACGGCCCCGTCGGCATCAACTACCTGGAGAAGATCCAGATGGCGATGCCCGCCGCGGTGTACGGCGCCATGCTCGCCGGGGTCGACGCCGTGCTGGTCGGGGCGGGCATCCCGCGGCACCTGCCGCACCTGCTCGACGAGCTCGCCGCGCACCGCCCGACCCGGCTGCCCGTCGACGTCTCCGGCGACCCGGGCGGCGACCACGCGGTCGAGATCGACCCGCCCGACCTGCTCGGCCCCGGCCTGGCACCGCTGCGACGGCCCCTGTTCCTGGCGATCGTGTCCAGCGAGGTCCTGGCCGCCTACCTCACGCGCGACCCCGCGATCCGACCGGACGGCTTCGTCATCGAGGGGCACCACGCCGGCGGGCACAACGCACCGCCGCGCGGCCGGCCGGTACGGGACGACCGCGGCCAGCCGGTGTTCGGCGTGCGGGACCAGGCGGACCTCGGCAAGGTCGCGGCCGTCGGGCTGCCGTTCTGGCTCGCCGGCTCGGTGGGCACCCCCGAGGCGGTGCGCGCCGCGGTGGCCGCCGGCGCCACCGGCGTCCAGGTGGGGACCGTCTTCGCGCTCTGCAGCGACTCGGGCCTCACCGACCAGCTGCGGGACCGGCTTCTCGCGCTGCTCCGCGCCGGGGAGCTCGAGGTGCTCACCGACGCCGACGCCTCGCCGACCGGCTTCCCGTTCAAGGTCGCCCAGCTGGCCGGCACGCTCTCCGACCCCGCCGTGCGCAGCGCCCGCCCCCGGCTGTGCGACCTCGGCTACCTGCGCTCGCCGTACCTGCGCGACGACGGCCGCGTGGGGTTCCGCTGCCCGGCCGAGCCGGTCGACATGTTCGTGCGCAAGGGCGGCTCGGTGCAGGACTCCGCCGGCCGGGCGTGCCTGTGCAACGCGCTCTCCGCGGACGTCGGGCTGGGCCAGAGCCGCGCGGACGGGCGCACCGAGGAGGCCCTGGTCACCCTCGGCGACGACCTCGACGGCGCGGCCCGGCTGGCCGGGCTGCACCCCGACGGCTGGTCCGCCGACCAGGTGCTCGACTGGCTCCTGGCACCCCTGTCCTAGGTCCCGGTCGCCCGCGGCAGGGCCCGACGATACTCACCTCGACGCCCCGCGCCGGTGGCGCTCGTCACCGATCCCGGAGGACCCCATGACCGCGCAGCACGTCGAGATCACCACGACTCCCGCCCCCGCCGCCGACGGTCACGCCTGCTCCTGCGGGCACGCGGCCGAGCAGGAGATCGTGCTCGACGCGCGCACCCTGCCGCGCCCGGTCCGGCACGCGGCGATCCGCGGCGCGTTCGGTGCGATCCCGGTCGGCACCTCCATGGTCCTCGTCGCGCCGCACGCCCCGCTGCCGCTGCTCGCGCAGCTGGAGGACGACGCAGCCGGCGGTCTCGCCGTCGAGTTCCTGGTGGACGAGCCCGGCGAGTGCCGCGTCCGCCTCACCCGCGTCGCGGTGCCCACCGACTGAGCCGGGCCCACCGACTGATCAGACGGCCATCAGCGCCACGCCGAGCGCGGCGGCTCCCAGGCAGAGCAGCACGGAGCCGACCGCGTTGGCGGTCGCGCGGCGCAGCTCGCCGGCCTGGATGAGCCGGACGGTCTCCACCATCGCGGTGGAGAACGTGGTGTACCCGCCGCAGAACCCGGTCGCCGCGACCGCCAGCCACGTGGGACCGAGCCCGTGGTAGAGGTGCGCGCCGTTGAGCAGGCCGATGAGGAACGACCCGGAGACGTTGACCACGAGGGTCGCCACGGGGAACACGCGGGTCCACCGGCTGCGCACCGAGCCGTCGACGACGAACCGGGTGGCGGCGCCGATCCCACCGAGCACGGCGACGAGCAGGACGGTCATCGGGTGGACGCGCCGGCGGCGTCGGGACGCTCGTGGCGCCAGCGGTGGTGCCGGGCCGCGAGCGCGATCCCCGCGACGCACGCCAGCAGGCCGAGCACCACGCTCAGCGCGCCGTAGACCAGCGACATGGTGACCTGGCCCCCGGCGATGAGCCGCTCCATCTCGAACGCCAGGCTGCTGAACGTGGTGAACCCGCCCAGCACGCCCGTGCCGGCACCGAGCCGGACCACCTGCCCACGGCGCGACTCCGACCCCCGGCGCAGCAGCGCCTCGAGGAGCGCGCCGAGCAGGAACGACCCGAGCAGGTTCTCGACGAACGTCGCGGTGGGCCAGCCCGACGCGGACGTCCCGACCGCCTGGGTCAGCGCCCACCGCGCGGTCGTGCCCACGGCACCGCCGACCGCGACGACCGCGACCAGGCGCGGGTCGAGGTAGGGCGGTCGGGTCACGGGGTCGGCTCCTCGGGCGTCTGCGGGACGATCGTGACCGGCAGCGGCTGCGTGTGCGCGAGGTGCCCGGCCGTCGAGCCGCCGATGAGATGGTTCATCCAGCCGCCCAGGCCAGGCCGGCGGCTGCCGATGACGATCATCGCCGCGCCGGACTCCCGGCCCACCCGGGCCAGGGCGCGCGACGCCTCGCCCACCGTGTAGACGAACCGCCAGGCGACGTCCTGTCCCTCGAGGTTGCGCTCGACCTCCGCCGCGACCGCGGTCTCGGCGACGCCGTCGCCCTCGCGGCTGTCCACGTGGTCCGGGTCCAGCGGCGTGGTGACCAGCGTGCCGTCGGGCTCCTCGGCGACGAACGAGCGGGCGCCGTCGGCCCACACGCAGACGAGCTGGCCGGCCATGGCCCCGGCCAGGCGGGCGGCGTGCTGCACCACCGACGGCGACTGCCGCGGGAGCACCCCCACGACCACGACGGGTGCGCCGGCCACCGGCGTGCCGTGCCACGGGTGCGGGGCGGATCTGGTCACCCGCCGAGGCTACGCGGGAACAGGTGCCCGGCCGCGGAGGTTGCGAGCAACCATGACCACCATCGGATTCATCGGTGCCGGACGTATCGGCGGCACCCTCGCCCAGCTCGCGATCGAGAACGGCTACGACGTCGTCGTCAGCAACTCCCGCGGACCGGAGACCCTCACGGACCTCGTGCAGCAGCTGGGCGACCGCGCCCGCGCGGCCACCCCGGCCGAGGCCGCCGAGGCCGGGGACATCGTCGTCGTGACCATCCCGACCAAGAACGTGCCGGACGTGCCCGTGCAGCCGCTCGCGGGCAAGGTCGTCATCGACACCAACAACTACTACCCGCAGCGCGACGGGCAGATCGAGGCGCTCGACAACGAGTCGTCCACGGTCTCCGAGCTGCTGCAGACGCGGCTGCCCGAGTCCCACGTGGTCAAGGCGTTCAACAACATCATGTTCAGCGACCTCGGCTCGCAGGGGGTGCCCGCGGGCACGCCCGGCCGGCGCGCCCTGTCCATCGCCGGCGACTCGGCGGACGCCAAGTCCACGGTCGCACAGCTGATCGAGCAGTTCGGGTTCGACGTCGTCGACGCCGGCGAGCTGGCCGAGGGCTGGCGCTTCCAGCGCGACGAGCCCGCGTACGTGCAGCCGTACGACGCCGACGGCATGCGCGCGGCGCTGGCCCAGGCGGTCCGCTACCGCGACCGGTGACGCGCGCCGGCCCGCGCCTCGACGGCGCGGGCCGGCGGCCCATTTCCGCTCGCCCGCCCGCGGGTGCCGGTCGTAGCGTCCGGGCCATGACCGACGCCATGCGCTACCACGCCGTCCGCGAGAGCACCCACCGGATCCTCGACCCGTTCACCGACGAGCAGCTGGCCACCCTGGGCCGCGCGCTGCACCTGCGGCCCGGCGACACGGTGCTCGACCTGGCGTGCGGCAAGGGCGAGCTCCTGTGCACCTGGGCGCGCGACCACGGGATCGTCGGCACCGGCGTGGACCTCAACCCCGCGTTCGTCACGGCCGCTCGGGAGCGTGCCGCCGCGCTCGGCGTGGACGTGCGCGTCGTGGAGCAGGACGCCTCCGACTACGTGGCGACCCCGCGGGTCGACGTCGCCGCGTGCGTCGGCGCGACGTGGATCGGTGGCGACGCCGTCGGCACCCTGGCCCTGCTCGAACGGTCGCTGAAGCCCGGCGGGATCGCGCTGGTCGGGGAGCCGTTCTGGCGGTCCGAGCCGCCCGAGCGGTCGCGGGCCGTCGGCGACTTCCACACGCTGCCCGGTCTGGTCGAGGCCACGCGCGACGCGGGCTGGGACCTGGTCGAGATGGTGCTGGCCGACGAGGCCAGCTGGGACCGCTACGTCGCCGCGCAGTGGCTGAACCTGCGCCGGTTCCTCGACGAGCACCCCGACGACGAGCTGGCGCCGGCGTTCCGCGAGGAGCTGTCCACGGCGCCGCTCGAGTACGTGACCTCCCGGCGGCCGTACCTCGGGTGGGGTGTGCTCGCGCTGGTGCGGCGGCCCTGATGGACGCGGGGGCCGTGCGGGCGTACTACGCCGCGAAGAGCCAGCACGAGCGCGACCGGCTGCTCTCCGACGAGGGCCTGCTCGAGCGCGTGCTGACCACCCGGCTGCTCGAGCCCCACCTCGGCGCCCCCGGCCGCGCGCTGGACCTCGGCGGCGGGACCGGCCCGTACTCCGTCTGGCTGGCCGAGCTCGGCTGGGACGTCTCCCTGGCCGACCTCTCGCCCGAGCTGCTCGCCATCGCGGCGTCGTCGCTGCCGGCCGGCACCGTGCGCGAGGTCGTGGAGATCGACGCCCGCGACCTGTCCCGCTGGGGCGACCACACGTTCGACGCGGTCCTGTCCCTCGGGCCGATGTACCACCTGACCACCGCGGCCGACCGGGACCGGGCAGCCCGCGAGCTGGCCCGGGTCACCCGGCCGGGAGGTCTGGTGGCCGTCGCCCTCATGCCGCGCTACGTCTCGGTGCGGCGGCTGGTCTCGCTGCCCGACGAGCGCTGGCAGCTGGCCGACCCCGCGTTCCTCGACCGGCTGCTGGACGACGGCGTCCTCGACAACGCGGTCCCCGACCGGTTCACGCACGTCTTCGGCGTCGACCCGGCGGCCGTGACCCCGTTCTTCGAGTCGTACGGGTTCTCGACCCTGCTGCTCGCCTCCACGCACGGGTTCCTCACGGGCGTCGAGGACGGGCTCGAGGCCCTGCGGGTGGAGCAGCCCGCCGCCTACACGCACCTGCTGGACCGGCTCGTCGCGACCGCCGGCGACCCGAGCGTCCTCGGCACCGCGGGGCACCTGCTCTACGTGGGCCGCCTCTGTGCGAGCCGTCAGACGAGGCCCGACTCGTAGGCCACGATCCCCGGTCGGCGCCGCCGTCACCGTCGGTAGCGTGGGACGCGCACGCACCCCGAGGAGAGACGGAGCACGACGATGACCGACGGCATCAAGACCGTGGTGGTCCCGGTGAGCGACCTCGCCGCCTCGAAGGCCTTCTACACGCGGCTGCTCGGCGTCGAGCCCGCCCACGACGCGCCCTTCTACGTCGGCTTCGAGGTCGCCGGGCAGCACGTCGGGCTGAACCCGAACGGGGACGTGAGCGCGGGACCGGTGTACTACTGGCACGTCGACGACCTCGCGGCCACCCGCGACGCGCTCGTGGCCGCCGGCGCGACGGTGGTCCAGGACGCCACCCGGGTCGGTGGCAGCCGGACGATCGCGACCCTCACGGACATCGACGGTCACACGGTGGGGCTCGCGCAGGACGGGTGAGCCCCCGAGGCGGAGGATGGGTCCTGCCCGCCCGCCCCGTCCCCGGAGGCCCGCCATGCCCACCGTCCTCATCACCGGAACCTCCACCGGCATCGGCCTCGAGACGGCGCTCGCCGCGGCCGACGCGGGCTGGACCACCGTCGCGACCATGCGCGACCTGGCGAAGGCCGGCACGCTGCGCGAGCGCGGCGGCGGCTTCCCGCTCGACGTCCGGCAGCTCGACGTGACCGACCACGACGCCGTCGACGCGCTGGTCGCGGCCGTCGTCGCCGACCACGGATCGCTCGACGCGGTGATCAACAACGCGGGCGCCGGGCAGGTGGGGACGGCCGAGACGCTCGGCATGGACGCGTTCCGCTCGTGCATGGAGGTCAACTACTTCGGGGTCGTCGCCCTCACGCAGGCGGCCCTGCCGCACCTGCGCGCGTCCGGCGGGCGGCTGCTGACCATCAGCTCGGTGGGCGGCGTCGTCGGGCAGCCGTTCAACGACGCGTACTGCGCCGCCAAGTTCGCGGTCGAGGGGTTCCTCGAGAGCCTCGCGCCCGTGGCGGCCGCCGTGGGCGTGTCCGTGGTGATCGTCGAGCCGGGGGCGGTGGCCAGCGAGTTCGTCGCCAACGTCGGGCGCCCGACCGAGACCGACGACGTCTACGGGCCCCTGCTGGCCGCCTACCTCGAGCGGACGGCCGGAGCCTTCGCGCACGCGCAGTCCGCCGACGACGTCGCCGCGCTCCTGGTCGAGCTCCTCATGGAGGAGGACCCGCCGGTCCGCGTGCAGACGAGCCCCGGCGCGCGGGCGTTCGTCGGCGCCAAGCTGGCCGACCTCGACGGGTCCGCGGTGCAGTCCGTGACACGCGCGTGGATCGCCGCTGGCGCATGATGGGACAAGCCACCCGCTCGTTCCCGAGGAGACCCCTGTGCCGCTGACCGTCCCCGCCCTGCTCACCCCGTCCGCCGGTGCCCCCTTCGAGCGGGGCACCATCGAGCGCCGCGAGCTGGGTGAGCACGACGTCCTCATCGACATCGCCTACGCCGGCATCTGCCACTCCGACATCCACCAGGCGCGCAACGAGTGGTTCGTCGGCACGTTCCCCATGGTCCCCGGGCACGAGATCGCCGGCGTCATCTCGGCCGTCGGGTCCGGCGTCACCAAGCACAAGGTCGGCGACCGCGCGGGCGTCGGCTGCTTCGTCGACTCCTGCCGGGAGTGCGAGATGTGCCTGGCGGGCGAGGAGCAGTTCTGCCTCAAGGGCAACGTCGGCACGTACAACTCCAAGGCGTACGACGGCACGCCCACGTACGGCGGCTACTCGACGCAGATCGTGGTCGACGAGAGCTACGCGCTGCGCATCCCCGAGGGCATCTCGCTCGACGTGGCCGCCCCGCTGCTCTGCGCCGGCATCACGCTCTACTCGCCCCTCAAGCACTGGGGCGCCGGCCCGGGCACGAAGGTGGCCATCGTCGGCATGGGCGGGCTCGGGCACATGGGTGTGCAGCTCGCGCACGCGCTCGGCGCCGAGGTCACCGTGCTCAGCCAGTCGCTGTCCAAGCAGGCCGACGGCCTCGCGCTGGGCGCCGACCACTACTTCGCGACGAGCGACCGCCAGACCTTCCGCGACCTGCGCAGGTCGTTCGACCTGATCATCAGCACGGTCGGCGCGGACATCGACGTCGACGCGTACCTCTCGCTGCTGCGGTTCGAGGGGTCGCTCGTGTTCGTCGGGCTGCCCGAGAACAAGCAGTCGTTCCGCGTCTTCTCGCTGACCGGCGCGCGCCGCAACCTGTCCGGGTCCAACATCGGCGGCATCCGCGAGACGCAGGAGATGCTCGACTTCTGCGCGGCGGAGGGCATCGGCTCCCTGGTCGAGACCATCACCGCCGACGACGTGGACAAGGCCTACGACCGCGTGGTCCACAGCGACGTCCGGTACCGCTTCGTGATCGACACGGCGACGATCCCGGCGAGCTGACCCGCGCCCGCCGGCCGGGCGGGACCCGGTCCGCGAGGTCGTGAGTCTCCGACGAGGTCGTGAGCTGCAACTGACGATCTCGTCGGAAACTCACGACGTGGTGCGCACGGGGCGTGCGCCGGTGACCTGCGCGCGGGTGCGCCCGCGCCTACCGTGGGCCCGTGGATCCGATCCGGGCCGTCGCACCTCCGCTGACCGGGCGCGTGATCCTGTCGCAGGACTGGCTCAAGGTCAGCTTTCTGCACTGGCGGGTGCCGTCCGACGCCGTCGCCCCGCTCCTGCCGCCCGGCACGCGTCCCGACGAGCACGACGGCAGTTCGTGGGTCGGCCTGATCGCGTTCCGGATGGCCCGGTTCACGCTGGTGCCCGGGCCCGCGCTGCCGTACATCGGCGACTTCCCCGAGATCAACGTGCGGCTGTACACGGTCGACGACGACGGCCGGCGCGGGGTGCTGTTCCGGTCGCTCGAGGCGTCGCGGGCGCTGACCGTGCTCGGTGCGCGGACCGTGATGAACGTGCCGTACCAGTGGGCGCGGATGTCGATCCGGCGGTCCGACGACGGCTCCGCGATCGACTACCGCTCGACCCGGCTCACGGGCACCCGGCCGTCGTCGCACCTCGTGGTCCGGCCGTCGCGCGAGCCGGTGACCGACGACCCGCTGGCCGACTTCCTCACCGCGCGCTGGGGCATGCACACCGTGCTCCGGGGCCGCACCCGGTTCGTGCCCAACGAGCACGAGCCCTGGCCGCTGCGGCGGGCGTCGCTGGTGTCGCTCGACGACGAGCTGGTCGCCGCCGGCGGGCTGCCCGGCGTCACGCAGCGGCCGCCCGACTCGGTGCTGTACTCGCCGGGCGTGCACGCCCGGTTCGCGATGCCCGTCTGACCCGGTCCGCTGCGCGGTGCCTGTCCGCTGCGCGCGAAAACCGGACATGCGGGCGCGGACCTCGGGCAGTGTTCACCGCGTGAGCGAGCCGACGCCGCGACGCCCCTGGGTGCCCGGGCTGCGCACCTCCGACGAGGGGCACCGGGTCACCACCTTCGAGCTGTTCTTCGACCTGGTCTACGTGTTCGCGTTCACGCAGGTCAGCCACCTGATGGCCGAGACGCACTCGGCGCTGGGCGTGCTGCAGGCGCTCGTCGTCCTGGGGTTCCTCTGGTGGACGTGGTGCGCGTACAGCTGGCTGGCCAACCAGTCGCCCGCGGACCAGGGCGTGCTCCGTGCCGGCATGAGCGTGGCCATGGCCGCGGTGTTCGTCGCGACCCTGGCCATCCCCGAGGCGTTCGACGACCTGCCCGGCGGCCTGGTCGGCTCCCTGGTGCTGGTGGTCGCCTACGCGATCGTCCGGCTGGTCCACACCACGCTCTACGTCCTCGCCGCCGGCGACGACGCCGCCCTGCGGCGCCAGGTGCTGCGGACCCAGGTCTTCGCGCTGCTGCCCGCGCTCGCGCTGCTGGTGGTCGGGGCGCTCGTGGGCGAACCCGCGCAGACCTGGGTCTGGCTCGGCGCGTTCGCGTGGGACGTCGTGCTCACCTGGCTCACCTCGCGCGGCGGCGACTGGCGGCTGCACTCGCCCGCCCACTGGGCCGAGCGGTACGGGCTCGTGGTGATCCTGGCCCTCGGCGAGTCGGTCGTCGCGATCGGCGTCGGCGCGTCGCACCTGCCCGTCAGCTGGCCGGTCGTCGGCGGGTCCGTGCTCTCGATCGCGCTCGCCCTCGTGCTCTGGTGGGCATACTTCCTGCGGTCCGCCGACGAGGCCGAGCACCGGCTCGCGCGGCTCGACGGGGTCGAGCGCGCGGGGTACGCCACGGTCGCGTACACCTACCTGCACTACGTGCTCATCGCCGGGGTGGTGCTCGCGGCGCTCGGCGTCGAGGAGGCCATGGCGCACGTCGACGGCGCCGAGCCCTACGGGCTGTTCGGCGCGTCGGCGCTCGCGGGCGGGGTGGCGGCGTACCTCGTCGGGACCGCCGTGCTCCGGCGCTCCGCAGGCGGCGCCTGGGCCTGGTGGCGGCTCGCCGGCACGGCGGCGACGGTCGCTCTCGTCCCGGTGCTCGCGCGCGTCCCCGCGCTCACGGCGCTCGGCCTGGTGGTGCTCGTGGCGTACGCGTGGGCCGTCGCGGAGCACGGCACCGGACGCTGACGACGAAGCGCCCCGCGGCACGAGCCGCGCGGCGCTCCGACCGGGGGTCAGGCCTCCGGGGTGGACTCCGGCGTCGGGTCGCCGGCCAGGATCAGGTAGAGGTCCCGGCGCGCGCGGTCGAGAACCTCGAGCGCCTGGGTCGCCTGCTGGTCGGTGCCCGTGCGGGCGACCTGGTGGGCCGCCGCGGCGAGCGCCTCGAGGGCGCCACGCAGGGCACGGCCGGGCGAGGTCGGCCGGCTCGCGGCGTCCTCCCACGGGGTGCCCAGCTGCTCGGCGTTCTCGGTGACGTAGGTGCCGCCCGCCTCGGTGAGCGTGGCCATCTTGCGGCCCGACTCGGACGTGATGGCGATGAGGCCCTCGTCCTCGAGCAGGTTGAGCGCCGGGTAGATGGCGCCGGGGCTGGGCCGCCACGTGCCGCCCGACCGCTCGCCGATCTGCTGGATCAGCTGGTAGCCGTGCATCGGCTCCTCGGCGAGGAGCAGCAGGATCGCGGCGCGGATGTCCCCTCGCCCGGCGCGCCGGCCGGGGCCGCGGCCACCGGGTCCGCCGCCGAAGCCCGGTCCGCCGAACCCGCGCGGACCGCCGAAGCCCCGCGGACCGCCGGGGCCGAAGCCGCGGTGCCCGCCGTGCTCGCCGTGCTCGTGATGCTCGTGCGGGAAGGCGCCGCGGGGGCCGCCGCGCCGGGGGTCGAAGCCCTCCTCGTAGGGGGCCTCGGGGAAGTCGCCGCGACGGCGGCGCATGCGGCCGCGCTGGGCGGTCGGGTCGGTGGTGTCCAGCTGGGGGCCGACGAAGCGGCCGTGGGAGTGGGTGTGGGGGTGTCGCATGAGATGTCTCCTTGACGGTGTGGGCCGCGGGGCCGAGGTGGCCCGCCGCGGGTCCGGGAGGTCTCGCGATCTCGACCGGACGACGTAACGATATATCGTCGATAGATCTTTGACAACCCCTAGCGATACATGTCCTCAGAGGCGCGCGAGCACCGCCACCGCGCGCCCGATGCCCGTCCCGCCACCCGTGACCACCGCTGACCTCATCGGTCCACCGCAACACCGCGGCGGTGATGTGTCGATCGCTGCCGGGCCCTGACGTCATGGGGGAAACCGACCGAGGAGAGCCAGATGACCGAGTACGTCCTCACGCTGCAGGGCGACGCCGCGAGCCGCCGGCGGCCCGACACGACCGCCGACCGGCTCACGGGGTACCGGGCCCACGCGGTGTTCGCGCAGGCCTGCGCCGACGCCGGCCACACGATCCACGACGACGCCGAGCTCCACCACACGCGCGCGCTGGTCGTGCGGGTCGAGGGCGGCCGCGTCGCGATCGCGGACGTCCCGCTCGCCGACGGCCCCTTCGCCGAGGGCACGGAGGTGATCGCCGGCTTCTACCGGATCTCGACCGACGACGTCGACGGGCTCGCGCTGCTCGTCGCGGACCTGCTGCGCGTCACCGGCGAGGTCGCCGTGCTGCGCGAGGTGCTCGAGGAGCCCGTCGGCGTCTAGTCGTCAGCCCGCCAGCTGGATGAGGTTGCCGCAGGTGTCGTCGAAGATCGCGGTGGTCACCGGGCCCATGGCCGTCGGCGGCTGCACGAACCCCACCCCCGCGGCGGACAGCCGCTCGAACTCGGCCTGCACGTCGTCGACCCCGAACGACGCGAACGGGATGCCGTCCTCGACCAGCGCCTCCTTGAACGGGCCGACCGCGGGGTGGCTGCTGGGCTCGAGCAGCAGCTCGACCCCGTCCGGGGACCTCGTCGACACCACGGTCAGCCAGCGGGCCTCGGGGCCGAGCGGCACGTCGTTCTTGGGCAGGAAGCCGAGCACGCCGGTGTAGAAGTCGAGCGCCTTCTGCTGGTCGTCGACGAACACGCTGGTCACGGTGAGGAAGATCATCGGGCTTCTCCTTCGTCGGGGACCGGCCACCGGGAGGCGATCTCCCGCAGCGGCCCGGTGTCGAGGTGGTGGAACTTGTAGCGACCCTCGCGGCGGACGGTCACCAGACCGGCCTCCTCGAGGATGTCCAGGTGCTGGGAGACGGCCTGCCGGCTGGACCCCAGCCCGTGCCGCATGGTCAGCCGCGTGCACAGCTCGAACAGCGACTGCCCGTCCCGGTCCTGGAGCTCGTCGAGGATCGCGCGGCGTGTGGCGTCGGCAAGGGCCTTGAAGACGTCAGCTGCCACCCGTCCTGTATAGGCAAGCAAACACTTGCCTGTCAAGGTCCTGTCGATCTGCGGACCCCTCGCGCGTCATCACCCCGACGGGCACAGTGGGTGCCCACGACGAGGGAGGCCGGCCATGAGCGACACGTGGATGGTGCTGCTGTACGGGGACGAGGACTTCTGGCAGAACGCGACGCCCGAGATCACCGAGCGGGTCATGGCCGAGCACCGCGGCTATGCCGCCGCGTGCGCCGAGCAGGGACACAAGATCCTCGGCGGCGAGGAGCTCGGCTTCAGCAAGAACGCCGTGACCGTGCAGCGGACCGACGAGGGCACGCTGACCGTCACCGACGGACCGTACGTCGAGCTGGCCGAGCAGGTGGGCGGCTACTACGTGATCGAGACCGACGACGTGCAGGGCCTCGCGCGGCTGACCGGCGAGCACCTGCTGCTCTCCGACGGCGGCGGCGCCGAGCTGCGTCCGGTCGTGGTGCACGAGTCGTGACGACGTTCCTCGTGCTCCTGTACGCGACGGAGGGCTACTGGGAGGTCGCCGACGAGGCCACCAAGGACCGGTACTACCGCGAGCACGGCGACTACGCCGACCGCGCGCCCGAGTTCGGCGTCACCTTCCTGGCCAGCGAGGCGCTGCAGCCGGTGGCCACCGCGGTCACGCTGCGCCGCTCGGGCGCCGACGCGACGGTGACCGAGGGGCCGTTCGCCGAGACGGTCGAGCAGCTGGGCGGGTTCTACCTGGTCACGGCGCCGGACCGCGAGTCGGTGCTCGCCCACGCGCTGCTGCTGCCCGAGTACTCGATCGAGGTCCGCGAGATCATGCAGGTGTGAGTCTGTCGATCGACCCGCGGCCCACACGTCATGGGGGCAGCGGGACGCACCGGGCGCCCCCGAACCACCAGGAGCAGACATGGCCGAGTTCACCGTGGTCCTGTACCGCGACGAGGCGCGCGACGCCGCACTGACCGACGACGAGCGGGCGCGCGCGTGGGCCGCCCACAGCGCGTTCCAGCAGCACTGCGCCGACAGCGGGTGGGAGCTCGTCGCGACCCGCGCGCTCGGGCACGCCGGTCGCGCACGCGGGCTGCGGTCCGACGGGCGCGCGGGGATCGTCGTCAGCGACGGCCCGTTCGCCGAGACCGCCGAGCAGGTGGCCGGCTTCTACCTCGTGGCCCGCACGGACCTCGAGGCGCTGACCGAGGCCGCGAGCGCGCTCGTCCTCAACGGCGAGACGGTCGAGATCCGGCGCACCGTGCGGTTCGTCGACGGCATGGCGGTGGAGAGCGGCGACGCGCTGACCGCCTCGTGAGGTTCGTCGTCCTCGCGTTCGGGTCCTCGCCGCTGCCGGTCGGTGGCCTCACACTGGGGTCCGTGGACACGGCGACCTCGGTGCAGGACCACGTGCTGCGCGACGGCACGTTCGAGGGCGCGACGTCCGACCTCACCGGCGTCCAGGTGGTCGAGGCGTCCGACCTCGACGTGGTGGTCGGCCTGCTGCCGCGGGCCGGCACGTACGAGGTCCGGCCCGTCACGTGACCGCTCTCGCCTCCGACGACGCCCTCGCCGACGCGTGGCGCGCCCACTGGTCCCGGCTGATCGGCCTGCTCATCGGGCAGTACGCCCGGCCCGACCTCGCCGAGGACGCCGTCTCCGACGCCTTCGAGGCCGCCGCGCGGCACTGGCCCGTCGACGGCGTCCCGACGAACACCGGCGCCTGGCTGCTCACCGCGGCGCGCCGGCGGGTGCTGGACCGGCTCCGCTCGGAGGCGGTGCAGCGCCGGAAGGAGCCCCTGATGGTGGTCGACGACGAGATGCGGGCCGCCGCCGCGGCCGCCGTCGACCCCGGCGCCCACGTGGCCGACGACCAGCTGCGCCTGATCTTCTCCTGCTGCCACCCCGCGATCGCCCCCGACGACCGCGTGGCGCTGACGCTGCGGTTCGTCGTCGGCCTGACCACCGCCGAGATCGGGCGGCTCCTGCTCGTCCAGGAGTCGACGATGGCCGCCCGGCTGACCCGCGCGAAGAAGCGGCTGGCGTCCTCCGGCATCCCCTTCGCGACGCCCGCGCCGGCGCTGCTGGACGAGCGGCTCGATGTCGTCGCGACCGTCGTCTACCTCGCCTTCACCTCCGGCTACCACCCGGGCGAGGGGCCCGCCGTGCTGCGCGTGGACCTGGGCGACGAGGCGATCCGGCTGCTCCGCGTGCTCGACGGCCTGCTGCCCGGGCGCGCCGTGGTCCGCTCCCTGCTCGCCCTCCTGCTGCTGCAGCACTCCCGCCGGGACACCCGCCTCGACGCCACGGGCGCGCTGGTCCTGCTGCCCGACCAGGACCGCTCCCGGTGGCACCGCGACGAGATCGCCGAGGGGGTCGCCCTGCTGGAGTCCCTGCCGGCGGCGGCCGCGCCTGCCGACGACGCCGGCCGCCACCAGACCCGACTCGCCCAGGAGTACCGGCTCCAGGCGCTGATCGCGGCCGAGCACGCCACCGCGCCGACCGCCGAGGACACCCGCTGGTCCGTGATCGCCGGCCTGTACGCGCAGCTCGAGGCACTCACGGGCTCCCCCGTGGTGCGCCTGGCACGCGCGGTCGCGGTCGCCGAGGCAGCCGGACCCGAGGCGGGCCTGGCCCTGCTCGACGGCCTGGACGACGCGCTCCCGCGCCACCACCGCGTCCCGGCGGTCCGCGCCGAGCTCCTCGCCCGGGCCGGCCACGCGGACGCGGCGGCGGCGGCGTACCGGGCGGCGCTGACCCTGGTCACCAACCCGACGGAACGCACCCACCTGGAGTCCCGCCTGGCCTCCCTGGACGGCTGACGCGTTGGTCGGGGCCCCGACCGGCCCGCGGGTGCGCGGCCGCACCGGCGCCGGGCCCGCCCCGCCTGCGGCGTCAACGGCGCTGAGGTCGTGTGTTTCCGACGAGGTCGTCAGTTGGAACTCACGACCTCGTCGGAAACTCACGACCGGGCGCGCACCGCCGAACCGACCACAGCCCGTCCGCGGGGTCCAGCCCGCACAGATCCGTGCTGCGCGCCCCGAACGGAGGGCTGACCCAGGACAGTTCGGGGATGCCCATGCGCCCGCACTCCTCCGTGCGCCCGGGACGTCCGCCCGTCCCCGCGGTGCACCTGGCGCGAGACCACCCGGACGAGGTGGTGCGCGACCTTCTCCGCTCGGGCGCGTGGGAGCGCATCGGTCGCGGCGTGTACCTGCCCACGAACGAGCTGCCGGGACCCGAGCGCCGACGGGAAGTCGCCCTCGGCCGCATCGCCGGAGTGCACCGACGCCTCCGGACGGACCACTGGTTCAGCCACGAGAGCGCCGCGCTCATCTGGGGCCTCGCCCTCTGGAGCAGTCCTGACACGACGCACCTCTACCAGCCGCATCGAGCCGGTGCCCATGCGGACCCGCTGGTCACGCACCACGTCGGCGTTCCGGCCGACGCCGAGCGGTGCATGGTCAGCGGCCTCCCGGTGACGTCGCTCGAGCGCACGATCGTCGACTGCGCCGTCACGCTGCCACCCCTGCGCACCTTGGTCCTCGCCGACTCCGCGGCTCGTCTCCCCGCCGACGTCGACACGGTCGATCGCCTGCTCGCCGCGCGAACCGGCCGGCGAGGCAGTGCACGGGCGCGCGCGATCCTGGCACTCGCCGACGCCGGCGCCGAGTCACCTGGGGAGTCCGCCGCTCGATTCGTCGTGCTCCGCGACGGGCTGCCTGTGCCGGACACCCAGATCTCGATCGAGACGCGCCTCGGCACCTTCTGGGCCGACCTCGGCTGGGAGGGCTGGCGCCTGCTGCTCGAGTACGACGGCCGGACGAAGTACGTCGGCAGGGAGCTCGAGCGCTTCATGGAGGAGAAGAGACGGCACGACGCCGTGCTCGAAACGGGACGGCGGATCCTGCGCGTGACCAAGGAGGACCTCTCCGGGAGCATCCTGACCCGCCGCATCCTGGAGCAGGCGCCTGGGGCTGTCGCCGCTCAGCTCCGCCCGAGACGCGAGCTGATGACACCCCCGTCCGCGAGGTCGTGAGTTCCCGACGAGATCGTGGGTTGCAACTGACGACCTCGTCGGAAACTCACGACTTGGCCGCCACGTGCTCTACCCGAGCCGGCCGGGCCAGCCGCTGCGGCCTCGTCAGCCCCAGATGAGCAGGGCGATCAGGGTCAGGTTCAGGGCGACCACCAGGGTCACCACCAGCAGGAGGGTCGCGTGCAGCCACGGGCCGTTGCGGTGGGGGCCCATCACCGCGTGGGAGCGGGTCAGGCGGACCAGGGGGATCACCGCGAACGGGATGCCGAAGCTCAGCACCACCTGCGAGAGCACGAGGGTCCAGGTGGCGTCGGCCCCGAGGGCCAGGAGCACGATCGCGGGGATGAGGGTGACCACGCGGCGCACGAGGAGGGGGATCCGGCGGTGGATCAGGCCCTCCATGATCGTGGCGCCCGCGTACGCGCCGACCGACGTGGAGGCGAGGCCCGAGGCCAGCAGCCCCACCGCGAACGCGATGCCGATGCCGATGCCGAGTGCGGCGACGATCGCGTCGTAGGCGCCGGGGATCGAGTCGGTGCCGGACACGTCGCGCAGGCCCGAGGCGGCGAGCAGCAGCAGCCCGATGTTGACGATGCCCGCGACCACCAGCGCCGCGCCGACGTCCCAGCGCGTGGCCCGCAGCAGCCGGGCGAGCGCCGGCCCGGACGCACGGCCGTGCCGGTCCCGCACCAGCGCCGAGTGCACGTAGATCGCGTGCGGCATCACGGTCGCGCCCAGCATCGAGGCCGCGAGCAGGACCGAGTCGGTGCCGTCGAAGTGCGGGACCAGGCCGGACAGGATGCCGCGGGCCGACGGCGGCGACACGAACAGCCCGGCCAGGAACCCGACCGAGATGACGGCGAGCAGGGCCACGACGATGAGCTCGAACCGCCGCTGCCCGTACCGGTTCTGGGTGGCCAGCAGCAGGATCGAGACCACCCCGACGATCAGCCCGCCCACCGGCAGTGGGACCCCAAACAGCAGCTGCAGCGCGATCGCCCCGCCGACGACCTCGGCGATGTCGGTGGCCGCTGCCACCAGCTCGGCCTGCATCCAGAACGCCAGCCGCGGGCCGCGACGCATCCGCCGCCCGAGCACGCCCGGCAGCGACTCCCCGGTGACCAGCCCGAGCTTGGCGGACTGGTACTGGACCAGGACCGCCATGGCGTTGGCGACCACGAGCACCCAGAGCAGCAGGTAGCCGTAGCGCGCCCCCGCGGTGAGGTTGGCCGCGACGTTGCCCGGGTCGACGTACGCGATGGCCGCGACGAACGCCGGGCCGAGCAGCAGCGGGGCGCGGCGACGGCGCGCGAGGCTCGGCGCAGGCCGGACCGGGCTCTCGGTCACGCTGTCTGGCATCGTCCACCCCGGAAAGTTCGGTAACCCGAACTCATGCTACCGGAGAGGCGGAACCGCGCGAGCGCCGACGCGCGTACAGGCGGCGCGAGGGCGGAGCGAGCGCACGAGGGGCCGAGGGCGGAGCGAGCGCACGGGTCGCTCGCAACGCGCGCAGCTCGCCCAGCGCCCACCGGCGCGGGTCAGGCCGCCGCCGCGACCTCGCGCTCCCAGCCGTCGGCGGTCTGGTGGAACCCGACCCGGGCCAGGTAGTCGCGCGACTCGGTGGCGGGCGCGCCGCCGACCACCAGCCGCCGGAACCCGTGGGCGGCGAACACGCCGCTGTCGCGGTACACGAACTCGCCGGGCGTGAAGTCGCGGTACCGCGGGGTCACGTAGTCGAGGTCCACCCGGCCCACCCCGGCGCCGGCGGACCGGACCACCACGGCACCCACCAGCTCGTCGCCGCGGACGACCACGAAGGCCGCGGAGGGAGCGGGGTCGTCGACGAGGAACGCCGGGTGGAACCGGGCGATGTCGGAGGCGTGCTCGTCGAGCAGGTGGTGCAGGACGGCGTCGTCGGAGGGCACCTCGAGCACGCCGTAGACCTGCTCGTCGTGCCGCTCGCGCTGGAGCCGGACCAGCCAGTAGACGTCGATGACGGCGATGACCCCGTTCATCACGGCGAACGGCCAGATGCCGACGATCGCGTTGTACGCCGTGGCTATCACGGCCCCGAGCAGGTTGAGCACGCGGAAGCGCATCACGCGCGCCTGCGTGAGCGAGACGATGACCAGCAGCGAGCCGACCCACCCGACGATCTCCAACCACACCATCCGGCGAGCGTACCGACGGCGTCGAAAAAGGGGTGGCCACCCGGTGCCGACGGGCGGATCGTGGACGGCATGACGACGTGGTCGATCCGCGAGGTGCCGGTCTCCGAGACCGCCGACGAGAGCGCGTGGCTGCTGCACGGCTACACCGCGGCGATGAACCAGGTGCTCGTCGACTCCTGGGGGACCCGCGACTTCGAGCGCACCGCCCGGGAGATCCTGGGCTCGATGCACGACCAGCGCTACGACCGGAAGCCTCGGCTGGTGGCCGTGCGGGACGACGAGGCGGACGCTCCCGACCCGACGCGCGTGCTCGGCTTCGCCGCGCTGCTCATGCCGCTGCAGGACAACACGCACACCGCGCACCTCGACGTCGGCGTGCTGCCGGAGCACCGGGGGCGGGGCATCGGCAGCAGCCTTTTCGACGCCGCGGAGGCGATGGTCCGCGCGGACGGCCGCACCCAGATGACGATGTCGTCGGACCAGCAGGTCGAGCCCCCGGAGGGGCCGGACACCCTGGCTCCCACGACCGGCACGGGCCGGGTGTCGACGACCGACGCGGGGGTGCGCTTCGCGCTGGCGCGCGGCTTCGCGCTCGAGCAGGTCGCGCGGTACTCGCGGTTCGACCTCCCGTTCGACCCCGCCATCATCGCCGAGCACCGGGCGCAGGCCGAGGCGAAGTCCGGCCCCGACTACGGGATCGTCAGCTGGCGGGGCGCGGCGCCGGAGGAGTGGGTCGACGAGTTCGCGCTGCTCAACACCCGGATGAGCACCGACGCACCCCTGGGCGGGCTGGACTTCGAGGAGGACGTCTGGGACGCGGCGCGGATCCGCAGCACCGAGAAGCAGTTCGAGGAGCGCGGGATCGAGCTGCTCGTGCTGGCCGCGGAGCACCTGCCGACGCACACGCTCGCCGCGTTCACGGCGTTCATGGCGGTGCCCAACACCGACGAGTTCGTGCACCAGCACGACACGCTCGTGCTCAAGGAGCACCGCGGCAAGCGCCTCGGCATGCTGGTCAAGACGGCGAACCTGCAGCGCCTGGCCGCCGAGCGGCCGAGCGTCCGGCGCATCGGCACGTGGAACGCCGAGGAGAACTCCTACATGCTCGCCATCAACGTCGCGCTCGGGTTCCAGCCGGCGGGCGGCTCCGGCGAGTGGCAGCTCAAGCTGAGGTGACGCGGGCCTGACGAGGGACGGCCTGCGCCCACCACCGGCCCCACCGCTCCTGCACCTGACCGAACGTGATGTCGTCGAGGCCGTAGGTCGAGAGGATCGCGTCGACGGTGCCGTGCGGCGGGGTGTGGGCCGCGGGAGTCTCCATGAGCACGAGGTACATCTCGGAGATCCCGTGCAGCCGCAGCCCGATCTGCAGCGGCGTGACGTAGTCGAGCGTGCCGCCGAGCAGGGTCCCGTCGGGCCGGCGGGCCTGCACGTGGCCCCCGATGGGTACCCCGCGGACGCCCACCAGGCCGGCGCGGTCGAGCAGCCGGTCGTCGCGGTCGCCCGCGGGCAGCCCGAAGCTGCTGAGCGTGCGGCGTTCCTGGTCGGGGTGCACGGTGACCGCGAACCGCAGCTGGTGGGCGAACGCGATCCAGCCCTCGTCCACCTCGTCGCGGATGCCGTCGAAGGTCGACGTGCCCTGGTGGCTGCGCCGCGTGACGGTCAGGTGCGTGTGCTGGGGCTCGTGCACCGCGGAGCGCAGCGTGAGCGTGTCGTGGTGCGGCCAGTGCAGCTCGTGGATGGTCTCGTCGCCGACGACGTCCTGCGTCTCGGTGGGACCGTCGACGAACACCTGCTGGATCTCGGCGTTGAGGCCGTCGTGGTCCCAGCTGTACCAGCGGTGCACCAGCTCGGGCTCACGCAGGTGCTGCCAGACCGTGCCCAGCGGGGCCGCGATGTCGATCGACACGATCTGTCGGAGCTCCAGCGTCATCGCCATCACCTCGGTACTCGGCCGCCAACCTGATCTTCCGACCGTATCCCCGCGGGGGCCGTGCGCGCGATCAGTCGAGCGGCAGCACCGCGAGCGCGTCGGGCTCGACCCCGAGCACGACGACGTCGCCGACCGCCCACCGGCCGCCCACGGGCCCGAGCGCGGTCACCGCGCCGATGCCGTCGACGTCGACCCGGACCTCGGAGCGCCCCCGCCGCGACGCCACCCCACGGACGGTGCCCTTGGCCACGCCGGACCGGCCGACGACGAACGCCCCCTCGGCGAGCGCGAGCGTGGCGGCCGACGGCGCGACGTCGAGCGCCTCGCGCAGCGGCGCCGCCGCGGGGCTGTCGAGCGGCACGAACGCCTCGTACCCGAGAAACGCGGCGACCTCGCGCGTGGCCGGGCGGGACCAGAGGTCGGCGGGCGCGTCGACCTGGAGCAACCGGCCCGCGGCCATGACGGCCACCCGGTCGGCGACCGCGAACGCCTCGTCCTGGTCGTGCGTGACGAACACGGCGGTGGTGCCCGTGGCGACGAGGGCGGCGCGCAGGTCGACCGCGAGGCGCTCGCGCAGCGCCCGGTCGAGCGCGGAGAGCGGCTCGTCGAGCAGGAGCAGGCGCGGCGACGGGGCGAGCGCGCGGGCCAGGGCGACGCGCTGGCGCTCGCCGCCGGACAGGGTGGCGACGGCCCGATCCTCGTAGCCCGCGAGGCCCACCAGCTCGAGCAGCGGGGACACCGACGACCCCCGCGGCAGCCCGTAGGCGACGTTCCCACCCACGGACCGGTGCGCGAACAGCTGCCCGTCCTGGAACATCAGGCCGAACCCGCGCCGGTGCACCGGGACGCCGGCCAGCGACGTGCCGTCCCACGAGACCGAGCCGGCCGCCAGCGGCTCGAGGCCGGCGACCGCGCGCAGCAGCGACGACTTGCCGCAGCCGGACGGCCCGAGGAGGGCGACGACCGACCCGGGGGCGACGTCGAGCGAGACGCCGTCGACGGCCACGGAGGGGCCGTAGCGCACGACGACGTCGCGCAGGGACAGACCGGTCACCACTCACCTCCGGCGCCGGGGGCGCGCAGTCGTTCGCAGGCCGCGACGATCCCCGCGGTGAGCACCGCGAGGACCACGGACGCGGCCAGCGCCATGCCGTACGACTCGGGACCCGGCCGCCCGATGAGCCGGAAGATGACGACGGGCAGGGTGGGGCGGTCGGGGCGGGCGAGGAACGACGTGGCGCCGAACTCCCCCAGCGACGCCGCGAACGCGAACCCGACGGCCAGGCCGAGGGACCGGGCGGCGATCGAGAGGTCGACCGTGCGCAGCACGCGGCCGGGCCCGGCACCCAGGGTCGCGGCGGCCTCGCGCAGGCGCGGGTCGATAGCGCGCAGCACCGGCAGCACGGTCCGCACCACGAGCGGCACGGCCACGACGGCCTGGGCGATCGGCACCAGCACCGGGCTGGTCCGCAGGTCGACGGGCAGCCCGAACGGGTGGTGCATCGACAGCAGGAACCCGAACCCGACCGTCACGGCGGACACCCCGAGCGGCAGCATGAACAGGGCGTCGAGCCCGGCCACCGCGCGGCGCCCGACCGCGCGGCGCGGACGCCGCGAGACCACCAGCGCCACCAGCCCGCCGACCACCAGCGCGAGCACCGTGGCGTCGAGCGCGACCCGCAGCGAGTTGATCGTCGCCTGCCAGACGGTCACGGTCAGCGCGCCGCCCGTGGTGCCCAGCGCCGTGTAGTTGTCGAGCCCGAGCCCGTCGCGCGTCTGCAGCGAGCGGACCAGCAGGTTGACCAGCGGCAGCGCCAGGAGCAGCACGACGACGGCGGTGACCGCGGCCGCGGCGAGCGTCAGCGCGTGCCCGTCGCCGGGCGGCATGCCGGCGGGCCGGCGCAGGCGCAGCGGTCGCACCGAGGACTCCGGCACGGTGAGCGCGAGCGCCCGCTCGCGCGTCGACCGCGCGCGGCCGGCCACGACGAGCACGCCGGCGACGACCACCAGCTGGACGACCGACAGCACCGCCGCCGCCCGCAGGTCCAGGAACTGGGTGGTCTGCACCCAGATCTCGGTCTCGATGGTGCCGAACTGCAGCCCGCCGAGCACCAGGACCGTGCCGAACGCGGTCGCGCAGAAGAGGAACGTCAGCGACGCGGCGGACGCGATCGCCGGGGCGAGCGCCGGGAGGGTCACCGTGCGGAACGCCCGCCACGGCGAGGCGCCCAGCGCGCGGGCCGCCTGCTCGGCCCGCGGGTCCAGCCGCTCCCACAGGCCGCCCACCGCCCGCACGACGACCGCGTAGTTGAAGAACACCAGCGCCGCGACGATGGCGGCGAACGTGCCGTCGAGGTGCAGGAACCCGAGCGGGCCCCCGCTGACCAGCAGCGACCGGAACGCGACGCCGACCACGACGGTCGGCAGCACGAACGGCACGGTGACCAGGGCCCGCACCAGCGACCGCCCCCGGAACGAGTGCCGGTAGAGCACGTACGCGCCGGGCACGCCGAGCGCGAGCGAGATCGCGGTGCCCAGGGTCGCCTGCCCGATCGTCAGCCCGATGATCCGCCAGGTGCGCGGGCGCGAGAACACGTCGGCGAACCCGCCGAGGTCGAGGTGCCCGTCGACGACGAACCCCTTGGCGATCATCACCGCGACCGGCCACGCGAAGAACAGCCCGAGGAAGACGAGCGGCACCGCGACGGCCAGCGACCAGAACGCGACCAGGCGCGCCCGTCCCGACGCCACCGCGGACGGGGCGTCGGGACGGGCGAGCACGGTCGCACTCATGGGTCAGCCGATCACCGTGTCCGACCACTGCGACAGCCACGTCTCGCGGTTCTTCGTGATGTCGTCCGGAGCGACCTCGAACGGGTGGGTCGCCAGCGGGGCGAACGCCGCCCAGTCGTCCGGCAGCGTGGCCGTGGTGCTCACCGGGTACATGTACATCGACACGGGGATGTCGTCCTGGACCTCGTCGGAGAGCAGGAAGTCGAGCAGCTTCTGGGCGCCCGCGGGGTTCGCCGCGCCGGCCAGCACGCCCGCGTACTCGGTCTGCCGGAAGCATGTGTCCAGCAGCGCGCCGGTGGTCGGCTCCGTGCCGCCCTTCGGGACGGTGTACGGCGGGGACGACGCGTAGGACAGGACGATCGGGCGCGGGCCACCGCCGCCGCCCCCGGAGAAGTCGGTCGTGTACGCGTCCGACCAGCCGTCGGCCACCTTGAGCCCGTTGGCCTTGAGCGCAGCCCAGTAGGCCTGCCACCCGTCCTCGCCGAACGCCCCGATCGTGGCCAGCAGGAACGCCAGGCCGGGCGACGACGTCACCGCGTCGGGCACCACGAGCAGGTCCTTGTACTCGGGCTTGGTGAGGTCCTCGAGCGTCACGGGCTCCGCGAGGCCGTGCTCGGAGAACCACGTGTGGTCGACGTTGATGCAGACGTCGCCGTAGTCGACGGGGACCAGCGCGCCGTCGTAGGCGTCGGGCGTGTCGGTCGGGGCCACGACCTTCTCGGACACGACGCGGGATGCGAACGTGTTGTCGACGCCGTACATCAGGTCGCCCAGCGGCGCGTCCTTGGTCAGCACCAGCTGGTTGGCCAGCGTGCCTCCGTCGCCCGGCTGCACGACGGCGACGTGCAGGCCCGTCTGCTTCTCGAAGTCGGCCAGGATGCCGTCGGACAGGGCGAACGAGTCGTGCGTGACCAGCGTGACGGTGCCGGACGACCCGCTGGGGGCCGGTTCGTCGGAACCGATGGCCGAGCAGCCGGCCAGCGCCGCGACGGCGACCAGTGCGGTGAGCGAGTGGATCCTCGCCATGGGTGATGCTCCTCCTCGGATGGAAAGGAGGGGGCCGCCGGCGCAGCCTCGCGGCAGCGACGGAGACTGAGAAGCCCGACTCCCTACGCCGGTATCAACCGGATCAGGTTCGAGGGTCTGCGGTGGTCCGCACTCTCAGCGTCCAGACCCGTGGGTCCGACGCTCCCCTGTCGTTCGTCCGCGATCCTACGCCGACCCGAGCGGCACACCGACGCGCGCCGGGCTACGGTCGTCTCAGTCCCGTCCAGCACCTCCGGAGGATCACCCATGTCGGACCACACCCAGTCGACGTCCATCGTCGCCAAGCTCATCGGCGCCGGCGCCGCCCTCGCCGCGGCGTTCGTCGTCAACCAGGTGCTGAGCCAGGCCTGGAAGGCGAAGACCGGGCACAAGCCGCCGAAGGCCGACGACCAGGGCGACGCCGGGCTGGCCGAGGTGATCGCGGCCGCCGCGCTCACCGGCGCCCTCGTCGCGATGGCGCGCGTGCTGGCCACGCGCGGGACCGCGCGGTTCGCGGCGAAGGTCGACGCCAGGCCCGATCTCGACCCGACGGACTGAGCGCCCCGACGCACAGGACGCAGGCTCTTACGATCATTTAGTCCGTGCGCCTATAGTCGGTGCACGGACTAAATGAGGAGGCGCGCCATGTGGAGCACCGAGCACACCGCGGAGACCACCCTGCCGCGCGAGACCGTGTGGGCCGCGCTGCGCGACCTGCACCGCGGCACCCTGACCTACGACGGGGCCGACTCGTTCGAGCTGCAAGGCGAGTTCGCCGTCGGCAGCACCGTCTCGGTCACACCGGTCGGGCAGGACACCTTCGAGTCGACGATCGTCGACCTGGTCGAGCCCGAGACGTACGCGGACCGCACGGTCTACGGGGACGTCACGCTCCTGTTCCGGCACACCCTGGTCCCGGTCGAGGGCGGCACGCGGGTGACGCACCGGCTCGAGATCGACGGCCCCGCCGGCGACGAGGTCGGGCCCGAGCTGGGGCCGCAGATCAGCGACGACTTCGGCACCGCGATGGCTGCGCTGTTCGACGCCGCCGGCTCGCGCGTGTGACGCGGTTCGCCGGCGGTCCCGCGCAGAGCCCCGGGTTCCTGCTCTGGCACGCCACCCTGCGCTGGCAGCGCGAGATGACCGCCACCCTGGCGCCGCTCGGCCTCACGCACGTGCAGTTCGTGCTGCTGGCGTGCGCGTGGTGGCTCGAGAGCCACGAGGGCGCCGCGAACCAGGCCGGCGTGGCGGCGCAGGCGGGCACCGACCCGAAGATGACCTCGGACGTCGTCGCCCGGCTCGAGGCCAAGGGCCTGGTGCGGCGCGAGGCCTCCCCCGACGACGCCCGCGCGAAGGTCGTCCGCGTCACCGAGGCCGGTGCCGAGCTGGCGCGGCAGGCGATCGAGGCGGTCGAGGCCACCGACGCGTCGTTCTTCGCAGGCGTCGACACCGGCGTGCTCGCGGCGCTGGCGCGGTACGGCGAGCGCTGACGCGTCAGGGAGCCAGCCTCGGCATGGTCGAGATGCCGAACTCCCGCAGCACGCGCCGGGCCGCGAACCACCCGCCCAGGCCGTGCACGCCCGGGCCGGGAGGGGTCGAGGCCGAGCAGAGGTAGACGCCGGCGCGCCCGGAGAAGTACGGGTCGAGCCGCCGGGTCGGGCGCGCGAAGAGCTGCCCGATGGTGGCCGCACCCGCCGAGATGTCGCCGTCGACGTAGTTCTCGTCGTGGTGGCTCAGGTGCGCGGCCGGCGTGCAGCGGGACGTCACGACGACGTCCCGGAACCCCGGCGCGTAGCGCTCGATGTGCCGGGTCACCGCCTCCGTGACGTCCACGGACGAACCCTTCGGCACGTGCGCGTACGTCCACAGCGGCCGGCGGCCGTGCACCTGCCGGGAGTCGTCCACGACGGTCGGGTCGCTGACCAGCGTCATCGGCAGGTCGGCGTGGTCGCCCCGCGCGACCGCGTCCTCGGCCCGCACCATCTCGGCGCGGGTGCCGCCGACGTGCACGGTGCCGGCCCGCCCGACGTCGGGCGCGGCCCACGGCACCGGGCCGTCGAGCACGAAGTCCACCTTCGCGGCCGCGTCCCCGTATCGGAACGCCTCCAGCGCGGCCCGGGTGCGCGGGGGCAACCGCTCGCCCAGCACCTCGACGAGCGTCCGCGGCGTGGTGTCGAAGACGTAGCAGTGCGCGATCGGCAGGTCCCGGTGGCCGCGGACCCGGTGGTCGGTGCGGACCGTGCCGCCGTGGGCCTCGAGGTCCGCGACCAGCGCCGCGGTGATCGCGCCGGACCCGCCGCGCGGCAGGGGCCACCCGCCGTCGCCGTGGGCGAGCGTGGCCAGCAGCAGCGCCGTGCCGGCGGCGGCGAGCGACGGCAACCGGCTGATGGCGTGCGCCCCGACGCCGGTGAGCAGGGCCGGCGCGACGTCGTCGACGAACCGCCGGTCCCACGCGCGGGTGCCCTGCTCCAGCACCCCGAGCCCGAACCGGACCGCCGACCGGGGGTCCACCCGGGGGATCGAGCGCTTGTCGCCGAGCGCGACCTTCACCACGTCCGCGGGCGCGCCCCCGACGAGCGCGCGCCACGCGGCCCCGTCGACGCCGAGCGCCCCGACCGTGCGCGCCAGGTCGCGGTAGGCGATCCCCGCGCGGCCGTCCGGCAGCGGGTGCGCGTACGACACCTCGGGGACCAACAGCTCGACGCCGCGGGCCGCCAGGCCGAACGCCCGGAAGAACGGCGACGCCCAGGCCATCGGGTGCACCGCCGAGCAGACGTCGTGCACGATCCCGTCGGCCAGCCCCAGGTCGAGGGTCCGGGCGCCGCCGCCCACGGTCGGCTGCGCCTCGAGCACCTGGACGCCCAGGCCCGCGCGGGCGAGCGTCACCGCCGCCGCGAGCCCGTTGGGCCCGGAGCCGACGACGACGACGTCCGGCCGGGTCATGACCGCGTGCGCTCGTTCTCGTCGCCCTGCGCGCGCTCCACGTCGTCCGTCAGCTCGTCCACCACCAGCAGGTCGCGCCGGACCTTGCCGGTGCGGTACCCCGCCCGGCCGACCATGTGCGCGGCGACCGGCGCCGTGAGCATCTGGAAGACGGCCACCAGCACCAGGGCCCACACCGCGCCGCCGGACCGCAGCCGGAGCGCCAGGCCGATGAGCACGAGGATCAGGCCGAGCACCTGCGGCTTGGTCCCCGCGTGCATGCGCGCCAGCAGGTCGGGGAACCGCAGCACGCCGACCCCCGCGGCGAACGCGAGGAACGCGCCGCCCAGCAGGCACACCGCGGAGGCCACGTCGGCCACCGTCGTCCACTGGTCCTGGGTCATCGCACCTCCCCCTCCGCCCCGCCGCCGTGGTGCTCGTCGGTGCCCTCGCGGCGACCGGAGCGGCGGCCCTCCTCGGCCACGTCCTCAGCATCCATCCGCTCGGCCTCCTGCGCGGCGATCTCCTCGCGCGTGCGCACCCGGCCCTCGCCCTCCGGCTCGACGGAGGCGAACCGCGCGATGGTCACCGAGCCGACGAAGCCCACCAGCGAGAGCACCACGAGCACGGGCACCACGTCGGTGCGGCGGTTGACGGCCGCGTAGAGGGCGACCGCGGCGATCATGGTGGTGACCACGATGTCGAGCGCGATGGTCCGGTCGAGCATCGACGGACCCTTCTCGGCACGGATCACGGCCAGCACGAAGCCGACGGTCAGCAGCACCCCGCAGACCACCACGACCCCGGTCACGCGCGCACCCCCAGCCCGGCCGCGGCCAGCTCCTCGTCCGACGCGAACGCCCTCAGCACCCGCTCCTCCTGCGCCAGCACGGCCCGCCGCGCGGCCTCGATCCCGCCGCTCTGCCGCACGTCGAGCACGTGCAGGTACAGCATGCCGGTGAGCCGGTGCGCCTCGACCACCAGCGACCCCGGCACCAGGGACGCCAGCTCGGCCGTCATGGTCAGGTACAGGTCCGAGTGGCTGCGCAGCTGGACGCCCATCACGGCCCCGCGCGGCACGTACCGGGGGCGCAGGGCGATGAGGCTGACCTCGAACGAGGCCCGGACCAGGTCGGCGGCGAAGCGCACCAGCAGCCGGACCAGGCCGACCGGTCGGATCCGGCCGTGGAACTCGATGGGGGCCATGCGCAGGCCGGTGGTCACGGCCAGCGCGATGAGCAGGCCCGCGAGCACGTTGCCCACGGACAGGTCGCCCCAGAGGAACACCCAGACCACGGTCAGCCAGGCGATCGTCGCCCACTGGGTGCGCCACGTGCGCCGGCGCGTGTGCAGGCTCATGGGTGGGTCTCCGCGACGTCGGCGGACACGCCCTGGCCGCGCTCGCCGTCGGGCAGCACGGCGTCGACGTAGGGGCTGCGCTCGGTGAGCGCGACGGCCGCGCGCTCGGTGTAGGCGTACAGGGGACCGGCCGCGACCGTGAGCAGGAGGCCGACCCCGACCAGGGCGGCCGTGGGGGCGACCATGCCGAACGGCAGGCGCACGGGCGGGCGGGGCACCTCGGGGGTCTGCCAGAACGCCTTGTTCCACGCCTTGACCAGCGCGTAGAGCGTCAGCAGCGAGGTCAGGACGCTGCCGCCCACCAGCACGTACGCCAGGGGTGTGCCCACTTGTACACCGGCCTCGAGCAGCCCGACCTTGCCCAGGAACCCGGACAGGGGCGGGATCCCGGCCAGGTTCATGGCGGGCACGAAGAAGAGGATGGCCAGCACCGGCGTGAGCTTGGCCAGGCCGCCCAGCTTGGTCAGCGACGTCGAGCCTCCCGCGCGCTCGACCAGGCCCACCACGAGGAACAGGGCGGTCTGCACCGTGATGTGGTGCGCGACGTAGTAGATGGCGGAGGTGTAGCCGAGGTCGGTGGCCAGCGCGACGCCGAACACCATGAACCCGATGTGGCTGACCAGCGTGAACGACAGGAGTCGCTTGATGTCGTCCTGCGCGACCGCGCCGAGGATGCCGACCACCATCGTCGCCAGCGCCGCCCAGAGCAGGGCGTCGTCCAGCCGGCCGTCGGGGAACAGGAGCGTCTGGGTGCGGATGATCGCGTAGACGCCGACCTTGGTCAGCAGGCCCGCGAACACCGCGGTCACGGGTGCGGGAGCGGTCGGGTAGGAGTCGGGGAGCCACGCGGACAGCGGGAAGATGGCCGCCTTGATGGCGAACGCGAGCAGCAGGAGCACCTGCAGGACCAGCCGCACGCCGGGGTCGATCTCGGGCAGCCGGATGGCCAGCTGCGCCAGGTTCACGGTGCCGCACGCGGCGTAGATCATCGCGATCGCCACGAGGAACAGCACCGAGGACAGCAGCGCGACCACGATGTAGATGGTCCCCGCGCGGATCCGCTCGCCGGTGCCGCCCAGGGTGATGAGCACGTAGCTGGCGGCCAGCAGGATCTCGAACCCGACGTAGATGTTGAACAGGTCGCCCGACAGGAACGCGTTGGCCACGCCCGCCGTCAGCACCAGGTAGGTCGGGTGGTAGATGGAGACCGGCGCGGACTCCTCGTCGTCCTCACCACCCTGCGCCAGCGAGTACAGCAGGACGCAGAGGGTGACCGCGCTCGAGATGGTGAGCATGAGCGCGGACAGCCGGTCGGCCACCAGGTCGATGCCCACGGGCGCGGCCCAGCCGCCGACGTCCACCACGAGCGGGCCGTCGTCGGCCAGGACCAGCAGCGTCACGCTGGCCAGCAGCACCAGGCTGAGGGCCACCACCGAGACGAGCCGCTGGAGGTTCGGGCGGCGGTACAGGGCCAGCGCCAGGCCGGCCGCGGACAGCGGGATGACGACCGGCAGCGGGACCACCCAGGAGAAGTCGCTCACGACGACACCTCCGGCACCCGGGCCGGCGCGCCCTCGTCGGTCTCGTCGCGGGCCTCGGCGGCCTCCTCGTCCAGCGTCTCGGCGGCCTCCGCCATGTCGGCGTCGGCCACGGCGAGCTCGTCGCGCGCCGCGAGCCGGGCGATGCGGCGGTCCTCGACGTCGTCCTGCACCTCGTCGTGCCGGTGCAGCTGCCAGGAGCGGTAGGCCATGGCCAGCAGGAACGCGGTCATGCCGAGCGTGATGACGATGGCGGTGAGCACCATGGCCTGCGGCAGCGGGTCGCTCATCTGCCCCTCGGGCTCGACGCCGACGATGGGCGGCCGGCCCGCGGCGCCGCCGGCGACCAGGAAGAGCAGGTTCGCGCCGTTGCCGATGAGGATGACGCCGATGAGCACGCGCGACAGGCTCCGCTCGAGCAGCAGGTAGACGCCGGCCGCGAAGAGCACGCCGATGGTGACGACGAGGACGATGTTGGGGCTCATGTCGATCACGGCACGCCCCCGTCCCAGCCGGCGGGCTTGGCCCCGGCCCGCACCTGCGAGGGCACGTCCCGGTCGCTGTCCACCGCACCGCCGGCCGCGTCCACCGCCACCGGGTCCTCGCCGGTCTCGGCGCGGCGGTCGATCTCGGCCCCGAGGCTGCGCAGGATGTCGAGCACCAGGCCGACCACGACCAGGTACACGCCGATGTCGAAGAACAGCGACGTCACGAGGTGCAGGTCGCCGATCAGCGGCAGGTGGAGGTCGAGGATCCACGACTGCAGCACCTCGCCGCCGGCCAGCAGCGCGAGCAGGCCCACGCCGGCGGAGAGGAAGAGCCCGAGGCCGAGGAGCACACCCGGCTGCACCGGCGCGGCCTCCCCGAGCTCGTACCGGCCGCCCGCCAGGTAGCGGACGATGAGCGCGATGCCGGTGACCAGGCCCGCCGCGAAGCCGCCGCCCGGGGCGTTGTGGCCGCTGAACAGCAGGAACACCGAGTAGACGATCATCGTGTGGAACAGCAGCCGGACCACGACCTCGAAGATCACCGACCGCCGCTGCGGCGCGAGCGTCCGGCCGGCCTGCAGCCACTCGCTGCCGCGGGACGCGCTGGACGGCACGGCCGACTCGTCCCGGTCGGCCACCATGCCGCCGGCGTCGACCTCCGCGGCGTCGCCGCCCGGGCGGCGCAGCTCGGCCATGGGGTCGGCCGTGCCGCCCCACACGGCCCGGTCGCGGCGGGCGTCCTGCGCGCGGTAGATGGCGCCGCTCCGCCGGGACAGGAAGACCAGGGACGCGACGCCGGTCGCGGCCACCAGCAGCACCGAGATCTCGCCCATGGTGTCCCAGGCGCGGATGTCGACGAGCGTGACGTTGACGATGTTCTTCCCGCCGCCGAACCGGACGGCCTCCTCCGCGAAGTCCGTGGACACCGGCAGGTGCATGCGCGCGCCGGGGGCCACCAGGGCCACGCCGGCCACGGTCAGGCCGACCGCGAGCCCGAGCGCCAGGCGCACCCACCGGCTCGCGGCGAGCGGCCGGTCGGAGAAGTACGGGGGCAGCCGCCGGAGCACCAGCACAAACACCACGAGCGTCACGGTCTCCACCAGCACCTGCGTGAGGGCGAGGTCGGGCGCGCCGTGCAGCAGGTAGAGGCCCGCCACCGAGTAGCCGCCGATGCCCAGCAGGATCACGGCCTTGAGCCGTCGCCGGGCCCGGGTGACCAGCAGCGCGGAGGCGATCGTGCCGCCCGCGAACACCAGCTGCGCGGGGTTGTCCCAGACCGTGAAGCTGCGGGGGAACGTGGTGCTGAGCAGCGCCGTGGTGCCGACGGCCAGCACGAACACCACGAGGATCAGGCCCAGGTAGAGGGGCAGGGAACCGCGCTGCGTGACCGCCGTGACGTCGGCCGCCACGTCGTCGAGCCGCCGCATGAACCGCCGGTAGACCTTGTCCGCCTCGGGCCCGCGGTACGCGGCGGTCTGCAGACGCTCGACGCGGTCGCGGACCACGAACAGCAGCGCGCCGGCCAGCAGGATCCCGAGGGTGAGCACGAAGGTCGGCGTGACCCCGGCCCAGAGCACCAGGTGGCCGGGCGGCCCCTCGGGATAGGTGTCCGCGTACGGGCGCAGCAGGTGCTCGCCCAGCTGCGGCAGCAGGGCGACCGCCAGGCCGAGCACCGCGAGGATCATCGCCGGCCACACGAGCAGCAGCGACGGGTGCGTGATGGCGGCGGGGTGGGCGTCGTCGTGCGCGGCCTCGCCCAGCGACGTGCCGGGCCCGGTCGACTCCTCGAGGGCCTCGGGTACGACGGCCGGCTTCGTCGCGAAGGCACCCCACCACAGCCGGAGCCCGTACGCGACGGTCAGCACCGAGCCCACCGCGACCGCGGTCAGGATCACCGGCTCGCCGTGGAGCGCCTCGAGCCCTGCCTCCTTGGCCACGTACCCCGCGAACGGCGGCAGCCCGATCATCGACGCCGTCGCCAGGGCGCCCGCGAGCGCGGTCAGCTTGAGCTCGCGGCCCACCCCCGACAGCCGCCGCAGGTCACGCGTGCCGGTCGCGGCGTCGACCACGCCGACGACGAGGAACAGCGCCGCCTTGAACATCGCGTGCGCGCCGAGCATCGCCAGGCCCGCGAGCGCCGTCGCCCGCGTGCCCAGCCCGACCAGCAGCACGATGAGCCCGAGCTGGCTGACCGTGCCGAACGCGAGGACGAGCTTGAGGTCGTGCTGGCGCAGCGCCCGGTACCCCCCGAGCAGCAGGGTGCCGCAGCCGAGCACGACGACGATCCAGTACCAGGTCGGGTCGGTCGAGTACGCCGGCGCGAACCGCGCGACCAGGTAGACGCCGGCCTTCACCATCGCCGCGGCGTGCAGGTACGCGCTCACCGGGGTCGGCGCGGCCATGGCGGCGGGCAGCCAGAAGTGGAACGGGATCAGCGCCGACTTGGTCACCGCGCCGGCCAGCAGGCAGACGATCGCGACGGTGACCGTGGGCGTGCCCTGCGGCGGGTGCGCGATCACCTCCGACAGCCGGTACGTCCCCGCGGCCTCACCCAGCAGCACGAGGCCGACCAGCATGGCCAGGCCGCCCGCCGTGGTGATCACGATGGCCTGCATGGCCGCGCGGCGGCTCGCCTTGCGCTCGGCGTAGTGGCCGATGAGCAGGTACGACGTGACGGTGGTGAGCTCCCAGAACACGAACATGAGGAGCATGTCGTCGGCCGTGACCAGGCCCAGCATCGAGCCGCTGAACGCCACGAACACGCCGCCGAACCGCCCCAGCCCCGACGCGCTCGTCTTGAAGTACGCCGCGCAGTAGACGAGCACCAGGGCGCCGACGCCGCCGACCACCAGGGTCATCAGCCACGACAGGGTGTCGAGCCGGAACGTCAGCTCCAGCCCGAGCGCGGGGATCCACTCGACCTGCTCGACCGGCCCGTTGCCGGCCTGCACCTGCGTGGTCCAGCTGAGCGCCCAGGCGGCCGCGGCGGCCGGTGCGAGCGCCAGCACCCAGAACGCCCTGCGACCCCACCAGCGGACGAGCAGGGGCGCGACGACGGCTGCGGCCAGGTGAACGGCGAGCAGCAGCAGCACGTCCGGCTCCGTCCTGTAGGGCGGGTGGTCGGTCGGGTCGTTCGGGGTGGGTCTGTTGTGTGAGGCGCAGGTCCGAGCATGCGCGGCGGCCGTCGTCTGCGCCCCCGCGATGCACTGAAGATTTGGTCAAGACTCTACCAACCCGATTCCCACGCCTCTTCCCACGGGTGCCTGCGGTTCGTCACACCACCGACCGCGCGGTGGAAGTCCCGGGCCCGCGCGCATCCGCGCCGCTAGCGTGGCCGCGTGACCGTTCTGCAGGTGGTGTGCCTGGTCCTCGTGCTCGTCGCGACCGTCGTCGGAGTCGGGATCTTCGCGCGCGGGGCGGGCGCGATCGTGCGGACCGTCCGGATCGGGCGGCCCACCACCGGTCGGTGGCGGCCCGTGGGCCCGCGGCTGGCGACCCTGACGCGCGAGGTGCTGGGGCACGGACGGTTCCAGCACCGGCCCGTCGTCAAGGCGGCGCACTGGGTGGTCATGGTGTCGTTCGCGCTGCTGTTCCTCACGCTGGTCACCGGGTACGGGCAGGTGGTCGACCCGCACTTCGCGCTGCCCGTCATCGGCCACCTCCCACCGCTCGAGTGGGCCATCGAGGCGATCGCCTGGCTCTCGCTGGTCGGCATCCTCGCCCTGATCACCCTGCGGATCCGGCTCGGGTCGACCGACCGCGGCTCGCGGTTCTTCGGGTCGAACCAGGCCCAGGCGTTCTTCGTCGAGGCCACCGTGCTCGTGGTCGTGCTCTGCGTGCTCGTGCTGCGCGGCCTGGAGTACGCGCTCGGCTCGGCGAGCGCGTGGCACTTCCCGCTGACCGCCTGGTTCGGCGCGTCGTGGTCCGGGGTCGCGACGACGACGCTGGAGGCCGCGGTCGTCGTCGTCGCGACCGTGAAGATCGTCGTGTCGATGTCGTGGTTCGTGGTGGTCGGGCTGCAGCCGACCATGGGGGTCGCGTGGCACCGGTTCCTCGCGATCGTCAACGTGTACGCCCGCCGCGAGCCCACCGGCGGCGCCGCGCTGGGTCCGCTGCAGCCGCTGACGCTCGCCGGCGCGCCCGTCGACCTCGCCGCGCTCGAGGACCTGCCCGACGACGCCCGCCTCGGGGTCGGCGCCATCGAGGACTTCACGTGGAAGGGCCTGCTCGACTTCTCCACCTGCACCGAGTGCGGACGCTGCCAGGACCAGTGCCCGGCGTGGGCCACCGGCAAGCCGCTCTCGCCGAAGCTGGTGACGCTCGCGCTGCGCGACCACGCCGCGGCCACGGCGCCGTACCTGCAGGCGGGTTCCGAGAGCCACGCGGGCCTCGACCTGCTGGGCTCCGGCGTGATCGACCCCGACGCCCTGTGGGCCTGCACGACCTGCGGCGCGTGCGTGCAGCAGTGCCCGGTCGACATCGAGCACGTGGACGCGATCGTCGACATGCGGCGCTACCAGGTGCTCATGGAGTCGGCGTTCCCCAAGGAGCTGGGCGGCACGTTCAGCAAGCTGGAGCGGCAGGGCAACCCGTGGGGCCTGCCCGCCCGGAACCGGCTCAACTGGGCCAAGGGTCTCGAGTTCGACGTGCCGGTGGTCGGTGTCGACGTGGAGTCGGCGGCCGAGGTCGAGTACCTGTTCTGGGTCGGCTGCGCGGGTGCGTACGAGGACCGGGCGATCCGCACGACGAGGGCCGTCGCGGAGCTGCTGCACACGGCCGGCGTCGGCTTCGCCGTGCTGGGCGACGGGGAGTCCTGCACGGGCGACCCGGCGCGGCGGGCGGGCAATGAGCTGCTGTTCCAGATGCTCGCCAGCGCCAACGTCGAGACGCTGAACGAGGTCGGTGCCCAGCGGATCGTGGTGACCTGCGCGCACTGCTTCAACACCATCGCCCGCGAGTACCCGCAGCTGGGCGGCCGGTACGAGGTGGTCCACCACACCGAGCTGCTCAACACGCTGGTGGCGGACGGCCGGCTGACGCCCCTGGAGTCGACCGACGAGCGCACCGTGACCTACCACGACCCCTGCTACCTCGGCCGGCACAACCAGGTGTACGCCCCGCCGCGCGAGCTGCTCGGCGCGATCCCGGGCCTGCAGCTGACAGAGATGCCGCGGAACCGGGAGCAGTCGTTCTGCTGCGGCGCCGGCGGGGCGCGGGTGTGGATGGAGGAGTCGATCGGCACGCGCATCGGCACGGTCCGGGCCGACGAGGCGATCGCCACCGGCGCCGACGTCGTCGCGACCGCCTGCCCGTTCTGCACCGTCATGCTCTCCGACGGCGTCGCGGCGAGCCACGGCGTCGGGGTCCCCGAGGTCGCGGACATCGCCGTGCTCCTGCTCGACCGGGTGCGCGAGTGATCGGCCCGCGGAGCACCGAGCAGCGCCGGCAGGACGCCCTCTACCGGCTCGGCCACGACGTCGACGCGTGGGTGGCGACGACCGACACCGACACGGGCGCGCCCCGCCTGACCCCGCTGTCGTTCCTCTGGCACGACGACGCCCTGCTCTTCTCGACGACCGCGAGCAGCCCGACTGCCCGGAACCTGGCCGCCAACCCGAGCGTGCAGGTGGGCATCGGGCTGACCCGGGACGTCGTCCTGGTGCAGGGGGCCGTCGAGGTGCTGATCACCGTGCCGCAGCAGCTGGGCGACTCTTTCGCCGCCAAGGCCGGCTTCGACCCGCGCACGCTCTCGACCGCCTACCCGTACTTCCGGCTCACCCCACGCACCATCCAGGTGTGGCGCGAGGAGGACGAGCTGGCCGGCCGCTGGGTCATGCGGGACGGCACCTGGCTCTAGGGGCCCCGCCGCCTTCGCGTGAAGAGTCCGTTGCGCTCAGCGCAACGATGTCTTCACGCGAGCCATCCCGATGACGGAATGCGCTATCCGTCCGCGCCTCCGGATGTCACGATGGAGCCCGTGACCGACAGCGCCCCCACGAGCCTCGCGGTCGTCGACATCGACGGCGCCCACCCGGTCCGGTCGGTGTTCCGGCTGCTCGGCGCCCACCGCCGCCGCGTGCTGACGGCCGTCGCGTTCTTCACCATGAAGGACGTCCCGCTCTGGCTCATGCCGGTGATCACCGGCAAGGTGATCGACGTCGTCGTCGCCGGCGGCCCGACCAGCGAGCTGTGGCTCTGGGCGGCCGTCGCGGTCGCCGCGCTGCTGCAGAACTACCCCAACCACGTGCAGTGGACCAAGCTCTTCATGGGCGCGGTGCGGCAGATCGGCGCCGACCTGCGCAACGGGCTGACCGCTCGGCTGCAGAGCCTCTCGATCGGCTTCCACAGCAGGGTCAGCGCCTCGATCGTGCAGACCAAGGTGGTGCGCGACGTCGAGAACGTCGAGGTGATGCTGCAGCAGATCGCCCACCCGCTGCTCTCCGCGACGATGGTCATGCTCGGCGCCATCGTGATGACCGCGATCGCCGTGCCCGAGTTCCTGCCGGTCTACGCGCTGACCATCCCGCTCGCGGTCCTGCTGCGGACGGTGCTGGCGCAGCGCTCCCGCGAGCGCAACGAGTCGTTCCGGCGCGAGGTCGAACTCTTCTCGGCGCGCGTCGGCGAGATGGCCACGCTCATGCCGATCACCCGCGCGCACGGCCTGGAGGCCACCGCCGAGGAGCGCGTGGCCGTCGGCGCGGAGGGCGTCCGGTCCGCCGGCTACCGGCTCGACGTGCTCAACGGCCGGTTCGCGTCGCTCAGCTGGGTCAGCCTGCAGCTGCTCGGGGTGCTCTGCCTGGTGCTCGCCGCGTGGATGTCGATCACGGGCGTCATCGCGATCACGGCCGGCCAGGTGGTGCTGCTCAGCTCGTACTTCGCGCTGATCACCGGCGCCGTGACCAACCTGCTGATGCTCCTGCCGATCGGCGCCAAGGGCCTCGAGTCGGTGCGGTCCATCGCCGAGGTCATGCAGGAGCCGGACCTCGAGGAGAACGCCGGCAAGCGGCGGGTCGAGCGCGTCGAGGGCCGGCTGACGCTCGAGCACGTGCACTTCCGGTACCCGGACGCGGGCACCGACGCGCTGGACGGCATCGACCTGACCATCGAGGCGGGGCAGACGGTCGCGTTCGTCGGGCCGTCGGGCTCGGGCAAGTCGACCGTGCTGAACCTGGCCCTCGGGTTCCTGCGGCCCACCGGCGGGCGGCTGCTGCTGGACGGCGTCGACACCGCTCTGCTCGACCTGCGCACGGTGCGGCGGCACGTCTCGGTGGTGCCGCAGGAGTCCGTGCTGTTCGAGGGGTCCATCCGCGACAACGTGGCCTACGGCCTGCCGCGCGTGTCCGACGAGCGCGTGCGCGCGGCCCTCATCGATGCCAACGCGGCCGAGATCGTCGACGCCCTGCCCGACGGCTGGGACACCGTGGTCGGGGAACGCGGCGCCCGGCTGTCCGGCGGGCAGCGCCAGCGCATCGCGATCGCCCGGGCGCTGGTGCGCGACCCGCGCATCCTGCTCCTCGACGAGGCGACGTCCGCCCTGGACCCGGAGTCCGAGGCGGCCGTCAAGGAGGCGCTCGCGCGGCTCATGCGCGGCCGGACCACCCTCGTCGTCGCCCACCGCCTGTCGACCATCCGCTCCGCCGACCGGATCGTCGTGCTCGACGACGCCCGCGTGGTGGAGGTGGGCACGCACGACGACCTGCTCGCCGCCGACGGCCGGTACGCCCGGCTGCAGCGCGCGCAGCAGGTGTGAGGCTCAGCGCTCGTACGCCCACGTGCGGTCGGTGAGCATGCGAGCGATGGCCAGCCCGATGGCCAGCGCCGCGACCACCAGCGCGGCCTGCACCCCGGAGGACAGCGCCTCGACGGTCTCCCCGTTCGAGATGTGGAAGACCGCCCGGTAGGCGAGCACGCCCGGCACCATGATCGTGACCGCCGGGACGTAGACCGTGATCCGCGGGACGTCGAGCCGCGGCGCGACGACGGCGGCGAGCAACCCGACCACCAGGGCGGCCGTCGCGGCGGCCGCCTGCGGGGGCACCCCGCCCTCGACCAGGGCGATCCGCGGCACGTTGGCCACCATGCCGATGACGGCCGCCGCCAGGGCGATGCGCCAGGGGCTGTTGAACATGAGGGCGAAGCCGAGCACCCCGAGGAAGCTGGCGACGAAGCGCAGCGTGAGCAGCAGGCCGGGGTCGAGGGCGGTCCGCGGCGCCGGGTCCGGGCTGAGGCCGACGACGAGCGACAGCGCCCAGACGGCGAGCGCGGCGGACGTGAGGATCATGAGCGCGTACGCCAGGCGCGCGACGCCCGCGGAGAAGTCCAGCTTGGCCAGGTCGAGGAAGCCCGTCACCAGCGGGAACCCGGGGATGAGGAAGAGGACGGCCGAGATGTACCCCGCCTCGTGACCACCGCCCGTGGCGCCCGTCGCCTGCAGCAGCCCGACCAGCCCGACGTAGGCCAGGCACGCCACGGTGGCGCTGAGCATGGTGACGCCGAACTGGTTGAAGCCCCGGTGGAGCATCGAGCGCCGCAGCGCCTGGCCCAGGAACGCGCCGACGAACACGCCGACGACCTCGACCACCCCGCCGCTGTTGAGGAACGAGAACGCGGCACACGCGAGCGCGGCCCATAGAGCGTTGAGCACCACGGGGTAGAGCGGTGGCTTGGCGGCGATGCGGTCCAGCTCGGCGGTGACGTCCTCGACCGTCGCCTGCCCGGCCGCGTCGAGGCGGCCCGCCAGGTGCTCCAGCCCCGCGAGCCGGTCGACGTTCACGCCGATCGTGCGCACCTCGGCCACCTCGGTGCGGAAGCTGGGCCCGCGGTGCGAGGTGGTGGTGATCTCCGTCAGGGTCACGTGCGCCTCGTGCCGGTCGATGCCGAGCGCGTGCGCCACGCGCAGCATCGACGCCTTGACCCGGTACGAGCCGGTGCCGGCCGACAGGCTGAGCCGACCGACCCGCAGCACGACGCCCGAGCGCCGGATCAGCTCGAGCTCGTCGTCGTCCGGGGTCGTGGGCACGGACCCATGATGACGGGTGCGGGCGCGCCCCGGCGGGCCGATCGTCCTGCCGGCTACGCGTCCGTCGCCGGCCCGTCGCCCACCACGCGCAGCAGCCGCAGCAGCTCCGCCTGCTCGGCGGGCGACAGCCGTCCCAGCCGCTGCGCGGCCCCCTCGTGCCGCTGCGCGGAGATCGCGGCGAGCAGCGCACGGCCCTCGGGCGTGAGCTCCAGCAGCGTCGCGCGCCGGTCGGTGGGGTCGGGCAGCCGCCGGACCAACCCGTGCTGCTCGGCCAGGTCCACCTTCGACGTCACCGACCGCGGCGCCACGTCCAGCGCTGCGGCGAGCTCGCCCAGCCGGCGCGGCCCGTCGCAGCGCTCGAGCGTGCGCAGCAGCCGCAGCTGCCCGGGCGTGGTGCCCTGGAGCTCAAGCCGGGCCGCGGCATCGCGCCGCACGCCCCGGAGCACCCCGTAGAGCAGCTCCAGCAGCTCGCCCGATGCCTCGTCGTCCACGGCGCAGAGGCTACCCCATCTTGTGAACCAGGCACATAGTGAGTTAACCTCAGCATCGCACCGGGCAGGGAATCGGCCGCCACCGTGGCCAGTTGTCCAGGTGATCCCCAGAACCAGGAGGTGGGCCCGTGTCGATGGCCACCGGCAGCCCCAACATGCGCAGCTTCGCCAAGGACCGCACGGTCGCGGACCACAAGCTCACGCGCGACACCCTCAAGCGCATCCTCACGTTCGCGCGCCCGTACCGGGCGAAGCTGGCGGTCTTCGTGGTCCTCATCGCCCTCGAGGCGGCTGCGGGCGCGGTCACCCCGCTGCTGTTCAAGACCCTCATCGACGACGGCATCACCCCGGGCGACACCCGCGTCGTGCTCGGCATCGCGGCCGTGGTGGCCGTGCTCGCGATCGTCGGCGCCGGCCTGTCCGTGGCCGACCGCTGGGTCTCGGCGCAGGTGGGCGAGGGACTGATCCTCGACCTGCGGACCGCCGTGTTCGACCACGTGCAGCGCATGCCGCTCGCGTTCTTCAGCCGCGCCAAGACCGGTGCGCTGGTGCAGCGGCTCAACGGCGACGTGCTGGGCGCCCAGCAGGCGTTCACGTCGACGTTGCAGAACGTGGTGAGCAACTCGCTGACCATCGTGTTCGTGCTCGCCGCGATGCTGAGCATGTCGTGGCAGCTGACCCTGCTCTCCCTGGTCCTGCTGCCGGCGTTCATCTTCCCCGCCCGCTGGTTCGGCAAGAAGATCGCGGCCATCACGCGGGAGAGCTACCAGCTCAACGCCGACGCCGCGCAGATCATGAACGAGCGGTTCAACGTGGCCGGCGCCCACCTGGTGAAGATCTTCGGCGACCCCGAGCGCGAGTCCACCGGCTACGCCGAGCAGGTGGGCCGGGTCCGCGACATCGGCGTCACGCGCGCCCTGTACTCCACATGGTTCCGCGTCGGGCTGACCACGCTCGCGTCCGTCGCCGTCGCCATCGTCTACGGCCTCGGCGGGGTCATGGCGATCCGCGGCCAGCTGACGGTCGGCGTCGTGGTCGCCCTCACCGCCTACCTCGGCCGCCTGTACGGGCCGCTCACGGCGATGTCGAACGTCCAGGTCGACGTCATGACCGCGCTGGTCAGCTTCGAGCGCGTGCTGGAGGTCCTGGACCTCGAGCCCACGGTCGCGGAGAAGCCCGACGCGCACGACCTTCGCGACGACGTCGCCCGCCACGGCGCGAGCGTCGAGCTCGACGCGGTCGGCTTCCGCTACCCAGGTGCCGACGAGGTCTCGCTGGCGTCCCTCGAGTCGCTGGCCACCCTGCGCCACGAGCCCATCGAGGACACGCTGCGCGACGTCAGCTTCTCGGTACCGGCCGGCCACATGGTCGCGCTCGTCGGCCACTCGGGCGCGGGCAAGACGACGATCTCTCAGCTGGTCACGCGCATGTACGACCCGACGCGCGGCGCGGTGCGGATCGCCGGCGCCGACCTGCGGGACGTCACCCACGCCTCGCTGCGCGCCACGGTCGGCGTCGTGAGCCAGGAGGCCCACCTCTTCCACGACACCATCGCGGAGAACCTGCGCTACGCGCGGCCCGAGGCCACCGACGCGGACATCGAGCGCGCGCTGCGCCAGGCCCACATCGCGGACCTCGTCGCCAGCCTGCCCGACGGCATCCACACCGTGGTCGGCGACCGCGGCTACCGGCTGTCGGGCGGGGAGCGGCAGCGCCTCGCGATCGCCCGCCTGCTGCTCAAGGCCCCCGACGTCGTGGTGCTCGACGAGGCGACGGCCCACCTCGACTCCGAGTCGGAGTCCGCGGTGCAGGCGGCGCTCGACGAGGCCCTCACCGGCCGCACGAGCATCGTGATCGCCCACCGCCTGTCCACCATCCGGCAGGCCGACTCGATCGTCGTGATCGAGGCCGGCCGCGTGGTCGACCAGGGCACGCACGCGGAGCTGCTCGCCCGCGGCGGCGTGTACGCCGAGCTGTACCGCACGCAGTTCGAGGAGACCACTACCGTCGCCGCATGATCGGACGCATCGACGAGGTGGTCTTCGACTGCGCGAACCCGCCGGCGCTCGCGCGCTTCTGGGCGGACGTGCTGGGCGGCGAGCCCGCCGGCCGGGACGACGACTGGCACTACGTCGACCCGCCCGGGTGGACCCGCGTGGCCTTCCAGCGCGTGCCCGAGGGCAAGGCGGTCAAGAACCGCGTGCACCTCGACGTCGAGGTCGCGGACATCGCCCTGGCCACGGCGCAGGCCGAGGCCCTGGGGGCGACGCGGCTGGGCGACGTGCACGCCGACACGGCCGGCTCGTTCCAGGTGCTGCTCGACCCCGAGGGCAACGAGTGGTGCGTGGTGAAGCCCGCGTAGGGCTGCGCACCGCGGCGGACGGCAGGGCCGGCGGCTCGTGAATTCTGTTGCGCCGACCGCCACCGAGGGGAACGGTCGGGGGATGCCCGTCCCCCCACGCCTGGCTCCCCTGCTGGCCGAGTACGACTTCGCCGGCACCCGCCTGCTGCAGCGCCTCACCGGCCCGACCGTGGACAGCGGCGACGGCCTGCAGGTCGAGGTCCCGCCGCTCACCGACGCCGAGCTCCTCTGGGAGCCGGTCCCCGGCGCCTGGACCATCCGGCGGCAGTCGGACGGGCCGGGCGGGCTCGGCGCGACACGCCTCGTGGGGTCGGGCGAGTGGGGGCACGACGGGGGCCGCCCCCACCCGTGGCCGCCGCCCGTCACCAGCATCGGCTGGCGCATCAACCACGTGGCCAAGACGCTGGCCGGCCGGGCCGACCACACCGACGGCACCCACACCCACATGGAGGCGGCCGACGAGCCGCAGGGCACGGCCGCGGGCGCCGTCGCGGGCCTCACCGCGGCGATCGCGGCGTGGCGCGCGACGCTGCTGGGCGCCGACGACGCCGCGCTCGACACGGTCGGCTACAGCACCTACCCGAACGGGTCGGACGCCGAGGAGACGTTCCTCGACGTCGTCTGGTGGATGAACCAGGAGGTCGTCCACCACGGCGCCGAGATCGCCCTCCTCAGGGACCTCTACCTCCGGCTAGCGTGACGCGCATGTCCTTCTGGATCTGCGCCACGTGCGCCGTCGAGAGTGCCGACCAGCTCGACGTCTGCCCGATCTGTGACGACGAGCGCCAGTGGGTCCCCGCCGCCGGGCAGCGCTGGACCACGCTCGAGGAGCTGCGCTCGGAGGGGTACCGGGCCTCGATCGAGCTGCTCGAGCCCGACCTGTTCGCGGTCAGCAGCACCCCCGGCGCCGGCATCGGGCAGCAGTCGAAGCTGCTGGTGACGGCGCAGGGCAGCCTGCTGTGGGACCCCATCGGCTTCCTCGACGACGACGTCGTCGAGGCCATCACGGCACTGGGGCCCGTGCGCTACGTCGCCGCCAGCCACCCCCACATGTTCGGCGTCCAGGTGGAGTGGAGCCGCGCGCTGGGCGGGGCGCAGGTGCTGGTGGCCGAGGCCGACGCCCGCTGGGTCAACCGGCCCGACCCGGCCATCCGCACCTGGTCGGGGTCGCTCGACGTGCTGCCCGGCGTGACGCTGAGCCAGCCCGGCGGCCACTTCCCCGGCAGCGCGATCGCGCACTGGTCGGGCGGCGCCGACGGTCGCGGCGTGGTTCTCGCCGGCGACACGGTCTTCGCCAACCCGGACCGCAGGTCGGTCGCCTTCATGCGCAGCTACCCGAACCACCTGCCGCTGTCCGGCGCGGTCGCCCGCCGCGTCGCCGACCACCTCGACACGCTCGAGTTCGACCGGCTCTACGGCAACTTCGCGAACGTCATCGCCGAGGACGCCAAGGGGGTGGTCCGCCGCTCCGCCGACCGCCACATCGGCTGGGTCGACGGCGCGTTCGACCACCTCACCTGAGCGCGTCCTCCAGCCGGTCGACGAACGCCGCCTGAGCCGTCACGACGAGCCGCCGCGCCTCGTCGGGCGCGAACCAGCCGGCCCGGTCCAGCTCGGGCACCAGCAGCGTCCGCCCGGACCGCGGCGGCCAGGCGATCTCCACCAGGTTGCTCGCGACGGTCGACACGTCGAGGTCCCCCTCGACCGCCCACGCCGTCACCACCTTGCCGCCGCTCTGCGTCACGTCGCCGAGCGGGAGGGGCGCCGACGAGGGCGCCGGCGTCCCGAGCTCCTCGGCGAACTCCCGCACGGCGGTGGTCCACGGGTCCTCGCCAGGGGCGGGCTCGCCCTTCGGGATCGTCCACGCGCCCGCGTCCTTGCGCGCCCAGAACGGCCCGCCCATGTGCCCGAGCAGCACCTCGAGCCCCGCCGACCGCCGGAACAGCAGGATCCCGGCGCTGGTCCGCACGCTCACACGTCCTCGGGGTCGACCAGGAAGTCGGCCTCGTCGGCGATCTCGCCACCGATCGCCCCGTGCACGGCCCGCGCGACGGACTGCACGAGCGGGGCGGCGCGGGACCGGGCGACGCGGTGCTCGAACGACGGCCGCTCGGCCTCGAGCTCCTCGATGAACGGGGGCTCCCAGTGCACGCGGTACGCGACGACGCCGTTCGCCGTCCACGGCAGGGTGCGCATCAGGGGCGGCAGCGTGGTCTCGGCGCCGGCCTCGACCGAGAGCGTCCCGTCGTGGCCCAGGTCGACCAGCACCCCGTACGCCTCGGGCACCGGCGGCACGGCGATCATGAGCTCGTCGTAGGCCGCGGCCTCGTCCAGGAGCCGCTGCCGCTCGGCCTCGTCCTCGACGCCGTGCTGCTCCAGGGCGGCCGACAGCCCGCGCCCGCCGGCCTCGGCCACCCAGCCCGGCCGCCCGCCCGCGTCGCGGCCCACGCCGGGCTGCGGGCCGGTCCACGTGCCGGTCGGCTCGCTGAGCCGGGCGCGCGGCAGGACCGACTGGACCACGGCGAGCGCCTCGTCGGGCTCCAGCCACGAGTCCGAGAGCACGGTGAGGTCGATCGCGCTGTCGACGTCGGGGGTCAGCACGGTGCCGTGCTCGCCGGTCCGCACGGAGCCGCCCAGCCGGCGCGCCGCGGCGACCAGCCACTGCAGCACGCGCTCCTCCTCGCGGATCGGCATGCCCTCGGGGAACGCGCGCTTGAGGCCGTCACGGTCGCCGCCCGGGTACGGCTTCTCGCCGCGCTCGCGGGGGCAGGCCAGCACGTAGGCCAAGGTCGACGTGGCCGGCAGGCCGAGGCTCACCGCGTCGTCGGCCTCGACCCGGTACGGGCCGGTCAGCGTCGACAGCCGTGCGAGGCGCAGAGCGCGGGCCGGGGCGACGGACGACCCGACGGCCCGGATGCCCAGCGCCGCCGTCATCGGCCCCATGATCCCGCGGGGCTGCGGCAGCTCGCCGTCCTCCCAGCGCGCCTGGGCGAAGCGGCTGATCGCCAGCACCTCGACCTCGTCGGGACCCACGTCCTCCGGCAGCGCCAGCAGGTGGCGGCGGCGGATCGTCGGGTCCTCGGCCCGGAGACGAGGCAGGCTCGCCATGGCTCAGACGTCCGTCCGGTGGAAGTTCTGCCACGACCGCGACGCCGTCGGCCCGCGCTGGCCCTGGTACCGCGAGCCGTACTCCGACGACCCGTACGGGTGCTCGGACGCCGACGACAGCCGGAAGAAGCACATCTGGCCGATCTTCATGCCGGGCCAGAGCAGGATGGGCAGGGTCGCGACGTTGGACAGCTCGAGCGTCACGTGCCCGGAGAAGCCCGGGTCGATGAAGCCCGCGGTTGAGTGCGTGAGCAGGCCGAGGCGCCCGAGCGACGACTTGCCCTCGAGCCGCGCGGCGATGTCGTCGGGAAGCGTCACGGCCTCGTACGTCGAGCCCAGGACGAACTCGCCGGGGTGCAGCACGAACGACTCGCCGGCCCCGACCTCGACCAGGCGCGTCAGCTCGGGCTGGTCCACCGACGGGTCGATGAACGGGTACTTGTGGTTGTCGAACAACCGGAAGTACCGGTCGAGCCGCACGTCGATGCTGGAGGGCTGGAGCATGGCCGGCTCGTACGGGTCGAGGGCCACGCGGCCCGACTCGAGCTCGGCCCTGATGTCACGGTCGGAGAGCAGCACGGGGGCCACGGTAGTCCGGTTCGCACGGTCCCCCGGGCAGGTCCGGGTCGTGGACCGGCAGGTGCTCGGACGAGCGTTTTCGCGCCGACGACCCCCGGCCCGTTCCACCATCCGATCCTGGCGGCTATGCTCTCGTCCGAGAGATGCGTGGGAGCGCTCTCGCACACTGATATCGCGCCTTGGTCACGACGCGCCGACCGCACTGCAGCGGGAGGATGTCGGGAGGAGCAGGCGCCACTGCCGAGCACTCGAGGGGCAAGTCCATGCAGTACGGCCATTTTGACGACGAGGCACGCGAGTACGTCATCGAGACGCCTCACACGCCTTATCCGTGGATCAACTACCTCGGGTCCGAGCAGTTCTTCTCGCTGATCTCGCACCAGTCCGGCGGGTACTCGTTCTACCGCGACGCCAAGATGCGCCGCCTGACGCGGTACCGCTACAACAACATCCCCGCGGACGCGGGCGGCCGGTACTTCTACGTGAACGACGGCGGCGACGTGTGGACCCCGTCGTGGCTGCCGGTCAAGGCGGACCTCGACCACTTCGAGACCCGCCACGGCCTCGGCTACACGCGCATCACGGGCGAGCGCCGCGGGATCTCCGTCGAGACGTTGTTCTTCGTGCCGATCGGCGAGACCGCCGAGATCCAGAAGGTCACGGTCACCAACACCTCGGACGCCACGAAGACGATCTCGCTCTTCTCGTTCGTCGAGTTCTGCCTCTGGAACGCGCAGGACGACCAGACCAACTACCAGCGCAACCTGTCGATCGGCGAGGTCGAGGTCGAGCAGGACGGGCCGTACGGGTCCGCCGTGTTCCACAAGACCGAGTACCGCGAGCGCCGCGACCACTACGCCGTCTACGGCGTGAACACGCACGCGACCGGCTTCGACACGGACCGCGACACGTTCGTCGGCGCCTACAACGGCCTGGGCGAGGCGGCCGTCCCCCGTTCCGGCGCCTCGGCGAACTCCGTGGCCTCCGGCTGGTACCCCATCGGCTCGCACTCGGTCGAGCTGACGCTGGAGCCGGGCGAGTCCCGCGCGCTGACCTACGTGCTCGGCTACATCGAGAACCCGGACGAGCAGAAGTGGGCCGACGACGCCCACCAGGTCATCAACAAGGAGCCGGCGCACGCGCTGCTGGGCCGCTTCGCGACGACCGAGCAGACCGACGCCGCCTTCGAGCAGCTGCGCGCGCACTGGACCGGCCTGCTGTCGACGTACTCGGTGAAGAGCGACGACGAGAAGCTCGACCGGATGGTCAACATCTGGAACCAGTACCAGTGCATGGTCACGTTCAACATGTCGCGCTCGGCCTCGTTCTTCGAGACCGGCATCGGCCGCGGCATGGGCTTCCGCGACTCCAACCAGGACCTGCTGGGCTTCGTGCACCTCATCCCCGAGCGGGCGCGCGAGCGGATCATCGACATCGCCTCGACGCAGTTCGAGGACGGCTCGGCGTACCACCAGTACCAGCCGCTGACCAAGCGCGGGAACAACGACATCGGCTCCGGCTTCAACGACGACCCGCTGTGGCTCATCGCCGGCGTGGCCGCGTACGTCAAGGAGACCGGGGACGTCGGGATCCTCGACGAGCCCGTGCCGTTCGACAACGAGCCCGGCTCCGAGGTGCCGCTGTTCGAGCACCTGGTCCGCTCGTTCCAGTTCACGGTCGACAACCGCGGCCCCCACGGCTTGCCGCTCATCGGCCGCGCCGACTGGAACGACTGCCTCAACCTCAACTGCTTCTCGACCACGCCGGGCGAGTCGTTCCAGACGACGGAGAACCAGGCCGGCGGGCACGCCGAGTCGGTGTTCATCGCCGCGCAGTTCGTGCTCTACGGCGCCGAGTTCGCCGAGCTCGCGTCGCGTCGCGGCCTCCCGGAGGTCGCGTCGCAGGCCCGCAAGGTGGTCGACGAGGTCCGCGAGGCCGTCCTCGAGCACGGCTGGGACGGCGAGTGGTTCCTGCGCGCGTACGACTTCTACGGCAACCCCGTGGGCACCGACGCCAAGCCCGAGGGCAAGATCTGGATCGAGCCGCAGGGCTTCGCCGTCATGGCGGGAATCGGGGTCGACGGGCTCTCGCAGGACTCCCCGGCCATCAAGGCGCTCGACTCCGTCGGCGAGATGCTCGGCACCCCGCACGGCCTGGTGCTCCAGTACCCCGCGTACACCACGTACCAGATCGAGCTCGGCGAGGTCTCCACCTACCCGCCCGGGTACAAGGAGAACGGCGGCATCTTCTGCCACAACAACCCGTGGGTGATCATCGGCGAGACCGTGGTGGGCCGCGGCGCCAAGGCGTTCGACTACTACAAGCGGATCACGCCGGCGTACCGCGAGGCGATCTCGGACACGCACAAGCTCGAGCCGTACGTGTACGCGCAGATGATCGCGGGCAAGGAGGCGTCGCGCGCCGGTGAGGCCAAGAACTCGTGGCTGACCGGCACGGCGGCGTGGAACTTCGTCGCGGTGTCGCAGTACCTGCTCGGCGTGCGCCCGGACTACGACGGCCTCGTGGTCGACCCGCAGATCGGCCCGGACGTCCCGTCGTTCACGGTGACGCGCGTCGCCCGCGGCGCCACGTACGAGATCCACGTGACCAACTCCGGCACCGAGGGCGCCCGCGGGCGCCTGACCGTCGACGGCGCGCCGGTCGAGGGCAACCTCGTCCCGTACGCCGCCCCGGGTCAGGTCGTCCGGGTCGAGGTCACCGTCTGACCCCGCCCGGGGTTGCGACGGGTGCTGTCATGACGGCTGTCCAGGAGATCGACGTCCGCGCGCGACCGCTCGCGGGGGGCGAGCGGATGGTCACCATCCGCAACGGCTCGTGGGAGCTCGACGTGCTGCCCGCCACGGGCGCGGCGCTCGCCGGCGGCCGCATCCGCACGAGCGACGGCGTCTGGCGCGACCTGCTGCGCCCGACCCGCCGGACCGTGCTGGGCGAGGCCGAGAAGTGCTCGAGCTTTCCGATGGTCCCCTGGTCCAACCGGATCAGCGACGGCGTGCTGCCGTTCGGCGGGCGCACCTGGCAGCTGCAGCGCAACGGGGCCGACGGCACCGCGATCCACGGCGCCGCCCGGCACACGGCCTGGACGGTGGTCGACCGGACCGAGGCTCGTGTGGTGCTCGAGCTCGACACCACCGAGCTGGTGGGCGTGAACTTCCCCTGGCGGTTCCGCGCGCAGATCACCTACGCGCTGACCGGCGACAAGCTCACCGTCGGCACCTCGCTGCGCAACATCGACGTCGAGCCGTTCCCCGCCGGCTTCGGCCACCACCCGTACCTGCAGCGCACCCTGTCGCCGGTCGGGTCCCCGGCGCCGCTCACGCCGGGCCAGCCCGTGCTCCACGTGCCCGCGCAGAAGGGGTACTCGCTGGTCAACGCGCTGGCCAACGGCCCGGCGGGGTCGGTCCCGCCGCGGGCCGACTTCCGGGTCGCCCGGCCGCTCGGGTCGGCGTTCGTCGACGACGTCCTCACCGCCTGGGAGCCCGGCGCACCCGTCCGGATCAGCTACGACGAGCTCGGCGTGAACCTCGACCTGCACGCCGACCCCGTGTACGCGCACCTCGTCGTCTACGCGCCGCGACGCCGGCCGTACTTCGCCGTCGAGCCCGTCACCAACGTGAACAACGGCTTCTCGCTGCACGCCGCGGGCGTCCCGGGCACGGGCGTCTTCGTCCTCGACCCGGGCGAGGAGCGCTGCGGGGCGTTCACCATGACGTTGAGCAGCTAGCGCAACGACTCCCGGAACGCCTCGACGGCCGCCTCGACCGTGGCGAAGATGTGCGCGTTGTCGAAGTCCGCGAGCGTGCCGTACCGCGTGAGGTCCGCGAGCAGCGCCGGGTCGGCCGCGGCCAGCGCGAACACCCCGTCCTTGGCGTGGACCGCGGTGATCAGCCCGGCGAGCGCGAGGCTGGCGGAGTAGTCGACGTCCGTCAGCGACGAGCAGTCGAGCACCAGCCAGCGCACCTTGTCCGGGGCGGCGTCGATGAGCGCCTGGACATCGTCGGAGAACCGGTTGGCGTTGGCGTAGAACAGCTCGGCGTCGTACCGGAACACGAGCAGGCCCGGGTAGCTCTGCGTGCCGGGGACCGCCTCCGTGTACGACGGGACGCCGTCCTCGCTCACCCCGACGAGGAAGCCCTTCGGCGAGTACGCGCGCCGGATGATCTCGAGGATCGAGAGCACCACCGCGAGGACGATGCCCTCCTGGACGCCGACCGAGAAGACGACCACCGCGGTGAGCAGGGCGATCACGAACTCGCTCACGCGGGCGGCCTGGATGCGGCGCAGACCTCGGACGTCGATCAGCCCGATCCCGATGAGGAACACGATCGCCCCGAGCACGGCCTTCGGCATGTCCGTAAGCAACCCGGTCAGGAACAGCACCACCGCGAGCGCGACGAGCGCCATGCTCATGTTGGCCACCTGCGTGCGACCGCGCTCCTCGTCGAGGATCTGCGTCTTGGTGGGGCTGCCGTTCACGACGAACGTGCCGGTCAGCCCGGCGGCGACGTTGGCCGCGCTGAGCCCGAGGATGTCGCGGTTCACGTCGACGCGCTGGTCGTGCTTCATGGCGAAGCTGCGGGACGTCGCCGCGCTCTGGGCGATGATCAGGACGAAGCACGAGAACGCGATGCCGAGCACCTTGGGCACGTCCGCCCAGTCGATCCCCTGCGGCAGCCCGATCGGCGGGAAGCCACCCTGCACGGCGCCGATGACGGCCACCCCGTGGTTCGTGGCGCCGAGGCTGGCGGAGATCGCGATCGACGCGATGACGGCGATCACCGCCCCCGGCACCCGCGGTGCGAACCGCTTGCAGCCGAGGATGATCAGCAGCGTCCCGGCGGCGAACCCCACGGTCCAGAGGTTGGCGTCGCCGAGGTGCGTGAGCAGGTACCACTGCTGCTGGAACCAGCCGCCCGAACCCTTGGGGATGCCGAGCATGTCGGGGAGCTGCCCGGCGAACACCTGGATCCCGACGCCGGTGAGGAACCCGACGAGCACCGCCGAGCTGAGGAAGTCGCCCAGGAACCCGAGCCGCAGCAGCCGCGCGACGACGAGCAGCCCGCCGCAGACCAGCGCCACCAGGCCGCTCCACGCCAGCCACTCCGCGCTGTTCGGCTCCAGCCCGGCGATCCCGAGCCCCGCCAGCCCGGCGGCCAGGATCGCGGCCGTCGCCGAGTCCGCCCCGACCACCAGCAGCCGCGACGAGCCGAGCAGAGCGAACATGACCGTCGGGAAGATGATCGTGTAGATCCCGGTGACCACGGGCGTCTGGGCGATCGACGTGTAGCCCATCGTCTCGGGGATCGCGACGGCCGCGAGCGTCACGCCGGCGACGACGTCGGGCGCCAGCCACGACCGCTGGTAGCCGCGCAACGCGGACGGGAGGATCGAGCGCGGAGCCGCCGTCGTCATGGGGCCAGTGTGGCCTTGTCCCGGTTTGTCCGGGGAGAGTTCGCCGCGCCTGCCGGTCCGGGTATGCTCTCTGCCGGACCGATCCTGTCGGTCGCGCGGGTGTAGTTCAGTGGCAGAACTTCAGCTTCCCAAGCTGATAGCGCGAGTTCGATTCTCGTCACCCGCTCCCAGGCCCGAGGTCGGGGCGCTCGCGCCCACGACGAGCAGCCACACACCGATGACCAGCTCGAACGGGATGTACAGCGCGTACAGCGCCATGCCGAGATCGCGGTCGCTGTCCCACACGAGCAGCGCGGTGGCGAGCAGGACCAGGGGCACCGCCACGAGACCCCACAGGGCGAGCAGCCGCGGCACGATCCGCGACCGGAAGAGCAGCCCGTACCAGAGCAGGGCGCCGAGACAGAAGAACAGCATGTCGATCTGCGCCGCGTGCCGGCTGAAGTCCAGCGCGATGCCGCCGACCGCACCGCCGTCGACCGCTCCGAGGCTCAGGTCCACCAGGGCGTAGAGACCCAGCGTCTTGACCGCGAGCATCACGGCCTCAGCCATCCACAACCCGAGGGCGATGCGCGCGACAGCAGTGCCCTGGTCGCTCAGGACGGCGTAGAGGAGCGAGGCGAGGACGATGATCCCGGCACTCGTCAGGAGCATCAGCACGATGCTCGCGCGCATCTGGCCGACGTTGCTCGCGATGTTCCGGACGACATCGACGGGACTCCCCGTGAGCATCCCCGCGGACAGCAGCCCCGCGGTGAGGCTCGTGACGAACTGGAAGACGAAGGCTGCGCCGAGGTACCTCCCCGGACGAGCATCTCGTTGCGTGGACATGGCCTTCAACTCCCGATGAGCCGACGCGGCCGCGCGGCCGCATCCGCCTCCAGGCTTCGCCCGGCCTCCGGCGCCACGACAGGGCCGAAAGTCATCGTTCGGTCCATCGAGGCTTCTGGCGGACGCGGCGTCGCGCAGCGCCCTCTCTGTTGACGAGATTGCCGTTCACGCTGCTGACGTTCCTGTGCCTCCGCCGCAACTGATCGCGCGAGTTCGACTCTCGTCACTAGTTCCGTGAGGACGACCCCGCGGAACCGCCCACCACGACGCGCTGATCTGCCATCATTCCGGCAAGCCGACTCAAGTCGTGGCCTTCTTCACCCGATGCGCGAGCATCAGCCCGTCGTCCTGGGAGCCCCGTGAAGCTCGCGCGCACCATCGCCGCCCTCGCCGCGTCCGCGGCCCTGTTCTCCACCGTGGCCCCCGCCGTTGCCGCGCCCGTCGCCCCCGCAGGCACCGGCTCGACGACGAGCACGCAGGGCCCGGACCCGAGGACGACCGACCGGCCGACCGACCGCGGGGACCTGACGCCGCTCGCGGAGCCGGCTCCGTCGGCGGCCGGTGGGTACGCGGACGACCACGTCCTGGTGAGCTGGGCTCCGCGCACGTCGAGCGCGCAACAGCGGTCCGCTATGACTGACGCCGGCGTGACGCCCGCGGGCGCCATCCCCGGTACCACCTACGCGCAGCTCGCGGTCGGGGACGAGGACCCCACGGCAGTCGTCGCCCGGCTCGCCGACGACCCGCGGGTCGCCCACGTCCAGCTCGACCACGTCCGTCATGCCACGCAGTGGACGTCCGACCCCGCGCTCGAGGTTGCCTGGCCCTACATCGACCTCGTGCGGCTGCCCCGCGCGTGGGACGCGAGCACCGGTAGCGGAGTCACGGTCGCTGTCCTCGACACCGGCGTCTCGGCCACCCACGAGGACCTGGTGGGCGCCGTCCTCCCGGGCCGGGACCTCGTCTCCGACGACCTCGACGCGTCGGACCCGGAAGGCCACGGCACCCTCGTCGCGGGCATCATCGCCGCCCACGCCAACACCAAGGGCTCGGTCGGCGCCGCCTACGGCGCGTCGATCCTGCCCGTGCGGGTTCTTGACTCGAACGGCGAGGGGACGGACTCCACCATCGCCGCCGGTATCGCCTGGGCCGTAGCCCATGGCGCGAAGGTGCTCAACCTCTCCCTGGCGGGGCCCGACGAGTCACCCCTCCTGCTGGATGCCATCCAGTCCGCCGTCGCCGCGGGCGCGGTCGTCGTGGCCGCCGCCGGCAACGACGGCACGGACGCCCCGCAGTACCCCGCGGCCTACGCGCCGCAGGTCGCCGGCCTGCTCGCGGTCTCGGCGACCGACGACGACGGAGCGTTGACAAGCTTCTCGACCTGGGGCGACTGGATCTCGCTCGCCGCTCCGGGCTTCCAGATCGTCGGCCCGTCGCACGCGGGCGGCTACGTGTATGCGTCCGGCACCTCGCTCGCAGCCCCGTTCGTCGCCGGCGTGGCCGCGCTCGTCCGGTCCAAGGCAGGCGGTCTGACGCCCGCGGCGGTGGAGGAGCGCCTCGAGCGGACCGCCCGCGACGCCGGCCCGCGTGGGATGGACCCGTACTACGGTTTCGGCGTCGTCGACGCCGCTGCGGCCGTGACCGAGGGCGACTCGTTCCGGGCCGCCGCCGCGGTCCCCCTCGACCGGGCGCCCGGCGACGGTGGTGCGGACGACACCCCGTCGGGGGCCGGAACCATCGAGTCGTGGCGCACCAGCTCGGGCACCATCTCCCCCGAGGGTGACGTCGACTGGTACCGCGTGGCGGTCCTCAGCCAGACCTGGGCGGAGGTCCGGGTGGACGTCCTCGAACCGCAGGGCGACCCAACGGCGCTGGACGCAGCCATCGAGGTCCGCGACGAGAGCGGCCAGATCCTCGCCCGGTCCGTCCCGACGAGCGCCGACGGGCCGGACGCCCGCGTGTCGTTCTCGACCTGGGGCGGCGCCCTTCGCCCCGTCTGGATCCGGGTCTCGAACGCGAACGGGTCGGCTTCCGACGAGCAGTACACCGTCACATACACCGAGACCGGCCCGTCCAGGTTCGCCTCGAGCCTCTCGTCGGTCGGTGCGGCGCCTGGTGCCCTCGCGCTGGGCGACGTCAACTCCGACGGTCGCCCCGACGCCGTCACCGTCGTCGCGTCCGGGGTCGCTGTGCTCCCGGGTGTGGCCGGCGGCGGATTCGGCGCCGCACAGACGACCGCCGTCCCCGCGGGCACCGTGCTCGGCGGGCTGACGGCGGCCTGCGACGTGGCCGTGTCCGACCTCGATGGAGACGGCGACGACGACGTCGTCGTGCCGACGAGCACGGGCTACCAGATCCTTGCCCAGCAGGGCGGCGCTCTCGTGCTGACGACGGCTCTGCCGTTGACCGGTGGCGGCTGCTACGTCGCGGCCGGAGACGTCGACGGTGACGGCCACGTCGACCTCCTGCTAGGCGGGCAGTCGGGCACGACCATGCCGCTCCTCCTGGGGAACGGCACGGGCGGCTTCGTTGCCAGCACACCGGTGCCGACGACCTTGCTGGCACCGACGCTCGACGACGTGAACGGCGACGGCAGGCCGGACGTCGTCGGGCAGGACTCGCTGTACCTCCAGCTGGCCGGCGGCGGCTTCGGACCGCTGGTCACCCTGCCCGACGCCGGGACGACGTGGCTCGGGGTCAGGGTCGGCGACGTCACCGGTGACGGCCGGGCGGACGTGGTGCGGACCGCCGACAGCGACGTCCTGGTGAACGCCCAGCTGGCGTCGGGCGGATTCGCTGCCACCCAGCGATACCCGAGCCACCCGAATACGGGGTCCCCCGTGCTCGGCGATGTCGACGGCGACGGACGTCTCGACGTGCTGGTCCTCGACAACGGCTGGGGACGACTCTGCGTGCACCGGCAGCTGCCGGACGGGACGCTCCGCCAGTGCGAGCCGGAGACCATCCCGAACATGAGCTGGTATCCGCGCGCAGGACTGCAGGTCGGCGACCTGGACGGCGACGGCCGGCTCGACGCGGTCGTGTCTGCCGGGTGGATCGTGGGCCTGCTCCAGCGCCCGAGCGACAGCGCGGGTGGCGCTCCGGGCTTTGTCACCGGCATCACGCCCCTGACGCACTTCTCCGGCGCGCAGCCGCGCCCCGTGGTCACCGTGTCCGTGGATCGCGACCTGCGCGAGCCGCTCCCCGCCACGGTGCGCATCGTCGACGCCGCAGGTGCCACCGTCCCGGCGACCGTCACGTACACGTCGCTCAACGGGCCGCGCCGAATCCTGATCAACCCCACGGCCGACCTCTCGCTCGGCGGCCACTACGAGATCGTCGTCGACGGGCTCACAGACACCACCGGGCAGACGCAGGACGAGCCGGTGCGGTCGTGGTTCACGGTCGCGGCAGGCGGTGACAGGTTCACACCCGTCGATCCCGTGCGCATCGCGGACACCCGGATCGACGGGTTCGGCCCCGTGGCGTCGGGCGAGGAGCTGCAGCTCGACCTGAGCCCGCTCCCAGCCGACGCCACCTCGGTCGTCCTGTCAGTGGCCGCGACCGCGCACGCGTCGGTGGGCAACGTCCGGGTCTTCCCGACGCGGCACGGACTGCCCGCGCCGACCGTCGCCAACCTCAACCTCGTCGCCGGCGTCGACCAGCCGAACCTCGTGACAGTCGGGATCGGTGACGATCGCCTGGTCAGCCTCATGCCGGAGGGACCCACGACCCACCTTGTCGTCGATCTGTTCGGCTACTACAGCCCCGGTGGCGGCACGGCCTTCGAGCCGCTCGACCCGACCCGTGTGCTCGACACGCGCACCGGGACGGGCGTCCCGCAGGCCCGGATCACGGGTGGCCACTGGGTGGACCTGAAGGTCGCTGGGACCGGGATGGTGCCCGCGGACGCATCGGCCGTCGTGCTCAACGTCGCGGGGACCGGTGTGGCCGGACGGTTGTTCGTCGCTGTCTACCCGAGCCCCGACGCCGGCTACCCCGACAGGTCGGGGGGAACGTCCAACCTGAACTTGTACCCGGGCCGCGACCAGTCGAACCTGGTCACCGTCAAGGTCGGCGACGGAGGCCGGATCCGGTTCTGGGTGAACACCTCCTCCACCAACCTCGTGGCGGACCTCGCGGGCTACTACTCGGCCACAGGCGACAACGGCTTCGTTGCGGTGACCCCGACCCGGATCGCGGACACCCGAACCTCCTTGCACCTGCCCGGAATCCTGCGCGCGGGTGTGCCGGTCGATCTCGAGGTGTCGCAGGCACCCTTCGAGCCCGACGCGACCGCGGTCGTCCTGAACATCGCCGGGGTCCGACCGCCGCTCCAGACGCACGTGCGAGTCTTCCCGACCACTGTGCCCGCCACGCTGCCCGACATCGCCACGATCAATCTCGCACCTGGTCGGGACGAGTCCAACCTGGCCATCGTTCGCGTCGGCGACGCAGGCCGGGTCACGCTGTACGCCCGAAGCTCCGACACGCACCTCGTCGTGGACGCATTCGGCTACTTCCGTACGTACCGCTGACCGCCTGATACGAGCTGACGCCGGACGCCCGCGCAGGGCCGGATCCCCACCCTCCTGGGGATCCGGCCCTGCGACGTCTCCCCTAGCGTGCGCCTGTGACTGCGAGGAGTCAAGGAGTGGTTGACACTCGTCACATCGCTCTTCTGACCGTCGCGGTCTCGCCGCGTCGGTCGACGACGAACCGGCCCCGGACTGCAAGACTCCGAATCGTGAGCGCGCCGCGCAGCGAGCTGAAGAGCACCGGCTACGAGATCTTCATCGGTGCGCTGTCGCTGCTGTCGATCTTCAACCTGATCCTGATCGGCTTCGCCCGTCGGGGCGGCGACCTCGACCAGGTCCTGCTGGTCATGAACGCGATCTTCAGCGCCGTGTTCCTCCTCGACTTCAGCTACCGGCTCGCGACGGCCCCGTCGCGCAGCGCCTACTTCTTCCGGCACTTCGGCTGGGCCGACCTGCTGGCGAGCCTGCCGTTCCCGCAGCTCAAGTTCCTGCGCATCTTCCGGCTGGTCCGCGTGTTCCGGCTGCTGCGCGAGGTCGGCGGCCGCGCCGTGCTGCGGAGGCTGGTGCGGGACCGCGCGGGGAGCGCGCTGTACACGCTGCTGTTCACGGGCATCCTCGTGCTCCAGTTCGGCAGCATGGCGATGCTGAGCGTCGAGGCCGACGCCCCCGACGCGAACATCACCGACGCGTCCGACGCCCTCTGGTACACCATCGTGACGATCTCGACCGTCGGGTACGGCGACCGCTACCCGGTGACCAACGGGGGGCGGGTGATCGGCGCGATGATCATCGTCGTCGGCGTCGGCATCTTCGGGACGTTCACCGGCTACCTGGCCAACCTCTTCCTGGCGCCCCGCAAGACGGCGAAGCAGCCCGACGACGAGGCCGCCGCGCCGATCGAGCGGTTGCGCGCCCTCCTCGCGCTCCCGGGCGCCAGCCTCGCGGACGTCGACCGGGTCCTCGGGCTGCAGCGCGACACGCCGTCGGAGGGCGACGGTCCCGTCAGCTGAGGTCGAGCGTGAGGGTCCGGCCCCACTGGTGCTGGACGCCCAGGGTGAACCCGACGCGGTGGTAGAAGGCGATCGCCCCCTGGTTGCGGTCGTCGACGCCCAGGTGCACGCCCGGCACGCCCCGCTCGCGCAGGGCGGCCGACAGGGTCTCGACCAATTGGCGCCCGAGCCCCTGGCCCTGCGCGCGGGGCAGCAGGTCGATGTGCATGTGCGCCGGGAACCGCTCGGCGAGCGCCGGGTCGGCGCGCGGCCAGTCGTGGATGCGCTGCACCAGCGCGTGGTCCTCGGTGCCGTCCCGAGGATCCTCGCGCAGCGGGTAGCGCGCCCGCAGGGTGGGCCACCAGGCCTCCTCGAGCCACTGCTCGAAGCGGGCGGTGTCGGCGGTCGCGACGATGTAGCCCACGAGCCCGAGCTCGTCGACGGCGACGAACGTGAGGCCCGGATCGGCCACCGGGTACGGCCCGGCGTAGAGGTGCGACAGCAGGTCGGGGTCCCGGTAGAGCGACGTCGCGTCGCCGCCCACCTCGCCCGTGAGCAGGCAGATCCGGTAGATCGAGGGCAGGTCGGACGGGTGGTACGGCCGGATGACAGCGGGCATGAGCACGACCATCTCACGGGTCCGCAGGCACTTGCCGCGCGCATTCGTTGCAGGATCGTCGGCGACGTGCCGATGTCTACGGTGTGACGCTCATCACCGACTCCGCCCCCGACGTCCTGCACCAGGTGTTCGTCGTCGCCGTCGGCAAGTGCGACGACGACGGCAACCCGCTCGGCCCGCTGTACAGCGTGCTGAGCTGCGCGCCTGAGCTCCATGCGAGCGAGGTGGTTGCGACGCCCGCCGAGGCGTTCGAGCTCGCCCGCGCGCGCATCGACGCCCAGCCCGACCCCGAGACCTACGAGATCGTCAGCCTCCTGTACTGACAGGCGGGGCCGGATCGGTCACGCTGGAGCATGGCGCTCTCGTCACCCGCCGGCCACCACGCCTCGGTCGTGCGCGCCGTCCCGGACGGGGACGGCTCCCACCGGTCCGCGTTCCCGCCCATCGCGAGCTACGCGTTCCTGTCCGACTGCGAGTCGAACTGCCTGATCTCCCCCTCCGGCGCCGTCGAGTGGATGTGCGTCCCCCGGCCCGACTCCCCGAGCATCTTCGCCGCCGTGCTCGACCGCGGTGCCGGCACGTTCCGCGTGGGGCCGCACGGCATCCGCGTGCCGACGGCCCGCCGCTACCTGCCGGGCACCCTCGTCCTCGAGACCACCTGGCAGACCCCGACCGGCTGGCTCATCGTGCGCGACGCGATGGTCATGGGCCCGTGGCACAACCAGGAGGAGCGTTCCGCCACCCACCGGCGTACCCCGACCGACGACGACGCCGAGCACATCCTCCTGCGCACCGTCACCTGCGTGAGCGGCACGGTCGACCTGCAGATCGAGTGCGACCCGTCGCCGGACTACGGCCGCAGCGACGCGCACTGGGAGTACGACGGCGCCGGCTACAACGCCGTGCACGCGACCCCTCCGGAGGGCAGCCGGTGCCCGACCCTGCGCCTCACCTCGAGCCTGCGGATGGGCATCGACGGCCGCACGGCGTCGGCGCGGACGCGGATGGTCAACGGCGACAAGGCCTACGTCGCGCTGTCGTGGTCGACCCTGCCGGCGCCGACCACGTGGGAGGCCGCCGCCGACCAGCTGTGGCGAACCCAGGAGTTCTGGCGCGAGTGGATCACGCAGGGCGTCTTCCCCGACCACCCGTGGCGCACCTACCTGCAGAGCAGCGCCCTGACCCTCAAGGGTCTCACCTACGCGCCGACCGGCGCCCTGCTCGCCGCGGCGACCACGTCCCTGCCCGAGACCCCCGGCGGGGAGCGCAACTGGGACTACCGGTACGCGTGGATCCGCGACTCGACCTTCGCGCTCTGGGGGCTCTACACGCTCGGGCTGGACCGCGAGGCCAACGACTTCTTCGCGTTCATCCACGACGTCTGCCGGGACAACAAGGACCTGCAGATCATGTACGGCGTCGGCGGGGAGGAGCGGCTGGAGGAGCAGGAGCTGGGCCACCTCTCCGGGTACGAGGGCGCGTCGCCGGTGCGCGTGGGCAACGCGGCCTACGACCAGGCGCAGCACGACGTGTGGGGCGCGGTGCTCGACTCCGTCTACCTGCACACCCGCTCGCGCGAGCAGCTGCCCGAGTCCTTGTGGCCCGTGCTGAAGCGCCAGGTCGAGGCGGCGATCCGGCACTGGCACGAGCCCGACCGGGGGATCTGGGAGGTCCGGGGCGAGCCCCAGCACTTCACGTCGAGCAAGCTCATGTGCTGGGTGGCCCTCGACCGCGGCGCCCGCCTGGCGCGCATGCACGACGAGCACGACTTCGCGACCCAGTGGAGCAAGCTCGCGGCCGAGATCCACGCCGACATCTGCGCCAACGGCGTCGACGAGCGCGGCGTCTTCGTCCAGCGCTACGGGTCCGACGCCCTCGACGCCTCGCTGCTGCTGGTGCCCCTGCTGCGGTTCCTGCCGGCCGACGACCCCCGCGTGCGCGCCACCGTCCTCGCGATCGCCGACGAGCTCACCACCGACGGCCTGGTGCTGCGCTACCGCGTCGAGGAGACCGACGACGGCCTGGCCGGCGAGGAGGGCACCTTCACCATCTGCTCGTTCTGGCTGGTCTCCGCCCTGGTCGAGATCGGCGAGCTGGCCCGCGGCCGCGCCCTGTGCGAGCGGCTGCTCTCGTTCGCCGGCACCCTGAGCCTCTACGCCGAGGAGATCGACCCGCGCTCGGGCCGGCACCTGGGCAACTTCCCGCAGGCCTTCACCCACCTGGCGCTCATCAACGCGGTCATGCACGTCATCCGCGCCGAGGAGAGCGCGGGGCACGACGGCATCCACTTCGAGCCCCCGAACCGCCGCAACGGCTGACGGCCGAGGACGTCGGGTTGTCGAAGGGCTCGTGTGCAGGGTTGTTTGCGCCCAGCGCAACGGACTCTTCACGCGAGGGCCGAATCGCCGAGGACGCCTTCGGTCAGCCGACGCCCGATGCCGTGTACGGCTTGTCCGGCCAGTACGCCCACTCCTCGAAGAGCTCCGCGCGCCCGTCGGGCCCGAACCGCAGCACCCACAGGTCGCGGTACTCCTGGGGCTTGTCCCCGCCGTACCGGACCTCGACCCGCACCACGGCGTCGGGCCCGTCGGCGGCGATCACGCTCGCGGTCATCTCGAACGGGGTGTCGTCCTTCCAGAAGGACCTGATCGCGTCGAGGCCTTCCAGCGGCTCGGCGTCGTACGGCGAGCGCAGGTAGCGCGCGTCCTCGTGGAACAGCCGGTCCAGCCCGTCCACGTCCTGCGCGCGCCACGCCTGCTCGTACCGCTCGACCCAGCCGGTGACCGCGTCCCTGCCCATGCACCAAGTCTCCACCCGGCACCGGTCAGCGCACGCGGGGTCCGGCCTCCCCGCGCCGCAGCACCGACAGCTCCACGCGCGACCGCAGCTGGTCCGCGGGCAGCACCCGGGCGAGGTCGGCGAGCACCCCGTCGCACGCGGCGACGACGGCGTCGAGGTCGGAGTCCGGGTCGACGGTCGCCCGCAGCCGGACCACGAGCTCGCCGCGGTCGGACAGGACGGCGCCGCTGGCCGACCGGATCAGGGGGTCGTCGGCGAGCACCTCGGCGGCCGTGGCCACCGCGGGACCTGGCTCGACGACCACGCGGCCGGGCACCGACCCGGACGGCAGCCGCAGCGAGCCGACGGCACGCCGGGGCAGGTGCGCGAGCAACCACCACAGGCCGATGACCACGAGCGCGACCCCGACGACACCCGCGAGGACGGCGAAGTTCGGCGCGTCGGCCACGCGGGAGGTGTCGACGTCGACCGACGACGGGACGTCCGGCCACACGTCGGCGAGGAAGCCCACCTGCCAGCCGACCGCGGCGACGCCCGCCACGACCAGCACCAGGCCGAGCAGCAGCACGAGCACGCGGTCGAACGCGAGGATCGAGCGCCTCATCGCCCGTCACCGCCCGAGTGCAGGCCGGAGGTCACGCGGGTGACCACCTTCACGGTCAGCGGCTGCACCAGCGGCGCGAGGCGGTCGGTCACGGCCGCGCGCACGTCGTCGGCGACGTCGTCGCCCTCGAGCGTCGTGACGGTCACGGTGACCGAGCGCCGGCTGGCCGACGCTCTGGCCGAGAGCACCAGGTCGACGTCGTCGGCGGCGGAGGCCGCCAGGCGCGCGGCGTCGGCGATCCCGATGGTCGTCCCGGTGGACGACGTCACGGCCAGGCGCGTCCGGACCCGGCGGCCCAGGGCGAGCACCACGAGCCAGAGCCCGAGCAGCGCGACCACCACGCCGACCACCGTGACCAGGGCCGACGGCTCGGTCCCGTCCAGGCCGTCGACGACGGGCGCGATCCACGGCTCGCCGTCGAGACGGCCGGCCGCCACCAGCGCGTCGCGCACGACGAGCACGCCGAGGGCCACGAGCAGGACCGCGAGCGCGATGCTCCACCACGCCACCCGGCCGGCCCGCGTGGCCGCGGCGGCGGGCGCGAAGCCGTTCGGCGCGTCGACGGGGGTCATCGGACCCTCGCCGTCGGCCGGGCCGACGCGGAGCGCACGACTTCACGCACAGCGACGCTCACCTGCAGCACGTCCTGGCCGGCCTGGCGCTCGAGCTCCCGGCGGACCGCCTCCTGGACCTGGCCGGCGACCTGCGCGGACGAGGCCGGCCACGTCAGCGCGACCTCGACGGTGACGCGCGCACGCGCCCCGGTCCGCTGCAGCTGCACGCGCGGGTAGAGCCGACCGAGGGTGCGCTCGACCGTGCCGGCGTACTCCTCCGGCGCCACGCCGGGGACCCCGAGGGTCACCTGGCGGGCGATCCGGGTCAGCGCGCGGTCGGTGACGGTGAGCGTGCCGCGACCGTCAGCCACGGCGACGTCCCGCGACCACGCCGGACAGGTCGAGCCGGCCGTCGACGACGAGGCCGACGAGCACCCCGACCGCGGCGAGCACGACGGCGAGCATGAACATGCTGAACCCGCCGACGGCGGCGACGAGGGCGAGCAGCAGGCCGGCGAACAGCCCGATGGCGACAGACGACATGGTGACTCCTCAGACGATGGTGTCGATGTCCTCGACGTGGACGCGGACGGGCATCGGGGCGATCGCGGACACCGCGCGCTGGACGCGGGCCGCGGTGTCCGGGACGGGGACCAGGTCGGAGACGACGACGTGCACCTCGGTGCCCTCGTCGTCGATCCGCACCCCGGTCACGCGGCGCCCCGGGAGGTACGTGCCCAGCTCGCCGAACCGGCCGCCGTGCAGCCGGACGACGCCCGGGACCGCCAGGACGGTGGCCGCCACGGTCTCGGCCGGGGAGAGCGGGGGGACGTCGCCGACGACGACCTGCTCGGGCTCGGTCAGGTCGAGCGGGGCGACGTCCGGCGCGACCTCGAGGGGCGTCGGCACGTGCTCGGTCCCGTCGGTCACTGGACGCGCTGCTCCTGCGGGGCGGCCGGCTGCGCGTCGTCCTGCGGGAGGTGGACGTCGTTGACCGTCACGTTGACCTCGACCACGTGCAGGCCGGTCATCCGCTCGACGGCGCTGATCACGTTGCGGCGGATCCCGTCGGCCAGGTCGGCGATCGAGACGCCGTACTCGGCGACGAGGTCGAGGTCGACGGCCGCCTCGGTCTCGCCCACCTCGACGGACACGCCCTGCGAGTGGTTGGTGCGCGCGCCGGGGATGCGCTCGCGCAGGTTGCCGATGGCCCGCGCGGCTCCCCCGCCACCGAGGGAGTGCACCCCCGTGACCTCGCTCGCGGCGATGCCGGCGATCTTGCTGACCACCGTGTCGGCGATCGTGGTGCTGCCCTCGGGCGTGACCAGGGCGCTCTGCCGCGCTCGGGTGGCGGGTGCGGTGACGGTCGTGGCGGACTCGCTCATGGTGACCTCTCTCGACTGGTCCGTGCGGTGCACGGTGGCGTACCCCTGGTTGGTCGCCGCTTCGTCCGATTCGTCACGGGCCACGCGATGTGATCTGGGTCACACTGGTCAGGATGCGGGACCGGCCCGGTGGCCGCACGCTGCTCGGGATGGACGGGGTGGACGCTGGGGACGAGGTGCTCGCGCGGCGAGCGGGCCTCGGCGACCGCGAGGCGTTCCGGGTGATCGTCGACCGGCACGGTCCCGCCCTCTATCGCTATGCCCGTCGCATGCTCGATGATCCTCACGACACCGAGGACTGCGTCCAGGAGGCCTTCGCCTCCGCGTGGACCTCCCTGCCGCAGTTCGAGGGCCGCTCGTCGCTGCGCACGTGGCTGTTCTCGGTCACCGCGCACAAGGTCCGGTCCCTCCAGCGCCGACGTACCCGCACCGCCCTGCCCCTACCGTTCTCCCCCGACGACGAGGTGGACCGCCGGGCGGTCGACCCGGAGCTCGTCGCGGAGGGCGCCGACCTGCTCGAGGCACTGAACGACGCACTGCGTGAGCTCCCGCCGGGACCACGGTCGACGTGGCTGCTCCGGGAGGTGGAAGGTCTGACGTACGAGCAGATCGCGGAGGTCTCGGGCACGACGACGAGCACCGTCCGCGGGCAGCTCCACCGGGCGCGAGCCCACCTGGTCAAGCGGATGGAGGCGTGGCGATGAACGGGGAGCAGCTGCTCGCGCAGGCCGCCCGGACGCTGCGCGAGCACACCGACGCGGGCTGGGTGGCGCTGCGCGACGACGTCGTCGCGGTCGCCGTCCGGGCCTTCCGTCCGTCCGCCCCCGTCCGGGGCCGGCTGTCCGAGGGCGAGCTCTTCGTGGCGTCGACCGTCCTGGTGGCCGGGGTGCGAGCGGCGCTCGCCGAGGTCGCCGACGCCGGCGCGCTCCGGATCACCTGCACCACCACGCCCGACGACGACCTGGACCGGCTCACCGTCGAGCTCGTCGCGCTCTACGGCACACCGCTCCTGCCGCTGGCCGACGAGGTGCGCCGCCTGGCCGCGACCGCCGTCGCCGAGACCCTCGGCCTCACCGACCCGCCACTGGCGCGTGTGCGCGTGGACGTGTCCGTGGGCGACGTGACCTCCGACCGCCGGCGGCTGTGACGACCTCCGAGTCCGACGAGGACACGCAGGTCAGGCCGCCCGGGATCCGTCGTCATGAGACACACTCCTCTCTGTGACCGACCTGCTCTCGTCCCCACGCCCGCAGGGCGAGTCGGGGCTCGTCGAGCATCGCGCCGACTGGTCGTGGCTCCCGGACCTCGCGGACGTGCCGTCCGCCCCGGACCTCGCGCGCGCCCGGGACGAGGCCGAGCGGCTGCTGGCGGACCACGGCGTCACGTACGGCGCGGACCAGGAGGACGGCGAGCACCCCTGGCACCTGGACCCCCTGCCGGTCATCGTCGACGAGCCCGAGTGGGCGCGGCTCGACGCCGGCCTGGTGCAGCGGGCCGAGCTGCTCGACGCGATCCTGCAGGACGCCTACGGCCACCGCCGCCTGCTCACCGACAAGCTGCTGCCGCCGACGATCGTGCTCGGCCACCCCGGCTTCGTGCGCGCCGTCGACGGCCTGCGGCTGCCCGGCGGCCGCGAGCTCGTGCTCACCGCCACCGACCTGGTGCGCGACGGCGCCGGGGCGTGGTGCGCGGTGGCCGACCGGACGCAGGCACCCTCGGGCGTCGGGTACGCGATGGAGGACCGGCGGATCGTCTCGCAGGTGCTCTCGGGCGTGTACCGGCAGGCGTCGATCCAGCGGCTCGGACCGTTCTTCCGCGCGCTGCGGCTCGCGCTGCGGGACGTCGCGCCCGGCCAGACCGAGCAGCCCCGGGTCGTCCTGCTCACCTCCGGGCCGGCGAGCGAGACCGCGTTCGACCAGGCCTACCTGGCGTCGATGCTCGGCTTGCCGCTGGTGGAGGGCTCCGACCTGCTGGTCCGCGAGGGCCGGGTCTGGATGCGGGGCGTCGAGGGCCTCGAGCCGGTCGACGTGGTGCTGCGGCGCGTCGACGCCGAGTGGTGCGACCCCCTCGACCTGCGGCAGGGGTCGCGGCTCGGGGTCCCCGGGCTGGTCCGGGCCGTGCGCGCGGGGACGGTCAGCGTGGTGAACCCGCTCGGCAGCTCGGTGCTCGAGAACCCGGCCCTGCTCACGTACCTGCCGCGGCTGGCCCACGCGGTCCTCGACCAGGACCTCGCGCTGGCGTCGGCCCCCACCTGGTGGTGCGGCGAGCCGAGGTCGTTGCAGCACGTGGTGAGCCGGCTCGAGCAGCTGGTCATCCTGCCCACCGTCCGGGGCACCGACATCGGCACGATCCTCGGCTGGACGCTGAGCCACCGCGAGCGCGAGCAGCTGGCCGCGCGGATCACCGCCGAGCCGTGGCTCTGGGTGGGGCAGGAGCCCGTCGGACCGGCGGGCCCGACGGTCGACGGGACGCCGGTGGGCGTCGGCAGCGACCTGCCGTCGGCCGAGGGCGTCGGCCCCGCGGACCTCGGCCCGCGCGCCGCCGTGCTGCGGACGTACGCGGTCGCGCACCGGGAGACGTACACCGTCATGGCCGGCGGCCTGGCGCGCGTCGCGTCCGGGCACGTCGTCTCGTCGGCCCTGGGCGCCGCGGCCAAGGACGTGTGGGTGCTCTCCACGCAGCCCGACGCCCCGGTCGAGCCGTGGGTGCCGTCCGACGAGTCCGCGGCGGGCGAGACTCCGGCGGCGCGACGCCCCGCGACCGGCATCTCGCCCCGCACCGCCGAGAACCTCTACTGGATGGGCCGCTACGCCGAGCGCGCCGAGGACTCCGCCCGGGTGCTGCGCGTGGTCATCGACCGCTGGGACGACTTCCACCGGCGACCGGCCTCCGCGGGCGGGCGCGCGCTCGACGTGCTCCTGTCCGCGCTGACCTCGACGGAGCAGCCGGCCCCCGCGTTCCGCGACCTGGTGCTGGACCCGCGGACCGCCGGCACCGTCGCCCGCTCGGTCCGGCGGCTGGCCACGTCCGCCGCCGCGGTCCGCGACCAGCTGTCGACGGACACCTTCGGCCCGCTGGCCCGCATCGACCGCGCCCTGCGGGACGAGCGGAACAAGACCCGGGGCCGGTCGCCCGGCCACGACTCGCTCGACCTCGGCGTCGTCGGCGGGAACACGGCCACCGCCGGGCTGCGGCCCGCGCTCGACAAGGTGCTCGAGGGCCTGCTCGCCATCGCGGGCATCACGGCCGAGGGGCTCGTGCGGGACGTCGGCTGGCAGTTCCTCGACGCCGGCCGGCGCATCGAGCGCGCGCAGCACCTGGTGGAGAGCCTGCTGGCCACGGTGGTGCAGCAGCGGCCCGCGGACGTCGACTCGGTGGTCCGGGAGTCCGTGCTGCTGGCCCACGAGTCGGCCATCACGTTCCGCCGCCGGCACCAGACCGGGGCGGGCCTGGCCGAGCTGCTCGAGCTGCTGCTGCTGGACCCCACCAACCCCCGCTCGCTGGCCTACCAGCTGGACCGGCTGCGCGAGTCGCTGGCCCTGGTGCCCCTGGCCGGCCGAGCCCCCGACCAGCGCGACCACCTGCTGTCCGACGTCGTCGACCTGCTCGCGGAGGTGGACCCCGTGGCGATCGCCGGCGCGGTCACGGAGGACGGTCGGCGCGCCCGGCTGGCCGAGACGCTCGAGTCGATGCTCTGGCGCCTGCACTCGGCGGCGGACGAGATCGAGCGCGTGCACTTCGTGCGCCTGGCCCCGAGCCGCGCGCTCGAGGACCCCTGGGACGCCCGGGACGGTGGTGGCGAGTGACCCGCACCTACGACCTGGTGCACCGCACCACGTACACGTACGCCAACGCGGTCACCGACTCCTACGGCCGCACGACCATGACCCCGCGCGACGTGCCCGGGCAGGCCTGCCTGTCCACGTCGATCGAGATCGAGCCCCCGCCCGCCGACACCGCCACGCACGTCGACTACTACGGCAACAGGACGACGTACTTCGGGGTCACGACGCCGCACACGCGGCTGGTGGTCACCGCGCGGTCCACCATCGAGGTGACCCGCCACGCCCCGGACCCCGCCGCGCTGCCCACCGTGGGCTGGCTCGAGGTCGCGCACAAGGTCGCCGTCGGCGAGGTCGGCCGGCTCGACCCCAGCATCGTCGACCTGCGCGAGGCCCTCCTGCCGTCCCCCCACGTGCGGTTCGCCGACGAGGTCCGCGACTGGGCGGCCCCGACGTTCGACGGGGACCGGCCGATCGTCGAGGTGCTGGTCGAGCTGGCGCACCGGATCCGCACCGAGCTCGCGTACCGGTCGGGCTCCACCACCGTGCACACCACGCAGGCCCAGCTGCTGGCCCAGAAGGCGGGCGTCTGCCAGGACTTCGCGCACCTGATGATCGCGGCGCTGCGCCTGCACGGCCTGCCGGCGCGGTACTCCAGCGGATACATCGAGACCCGCCCGCCGGCGGGCCGGGAGAAGCTGCGCGGCGCCGACGCGTCGCACGCCTGGGTGTCGGCGTGGGTGCCGGGGGCCGGATGGGTGGAGGTCGACCCGACCAACGACCAGCTGGTGGACGACCGGTACGTGCTGCTCGGCTGGGGTCGCGACTACGACGACGTGCCGCCCCTGCGCGGCGTCATCTTCACCGAGGGGTCGGGGTCGCGCCTGACGGTGTCCGTGGACCTGGTGCCGTCCGGCAGCGAGCCGTTCGCCTAGCGTCCGGCCGTCGACCGGTCGCGCAGCTCGTCGGCCGGCACCACGAACCCGCCGCCGTCCACCACGGTGCCGCCGACCGCGCGCCACAACGCCGCCGCGACCCGGGCGACCGACGGCTGGACGCGCGAGCGCGCGATGAGGTGCAGCTGCGACGGGTGCTCGCTGCGCAGCTCCTCGGGGTCCGGCGGGTGCCAGCTGACGTGGTAGGACCACGGGCCGTACTCGCGCCAGTCGAGACGCGACAGCGCCACCGGGACCTCCCGCGACCGACCGGTCCGCACGGTGATCGACCCGTCGTACTCGAACGTCCCGGTGACGGAGAACGGCGCCGGGCCGTCCCCCGGCTGCTGCGACTGGGGGACGTCGGTCGGGCCCACCCGCGCACCGGTCATGGCCGGCCGGACCAGCGGCAGCGCGTCCTGCGCCGACAGGGGGACCGGGGACCAGAGGGTCAGATCGACCGCCGACCCGGGGTCCGGGACGACGAGGCGGGCACGGTCCGCGGGGACGATCGCGCCGGCCGTGCGCCGCGCCGCGGCGGACATCCAGCCGTGGGCGAGGTCCGGCGCGTCGTCCTCGTCGGACGGCACCACCGCGTACAGGTCGACGTCCTGGGGGATCAGGCCGGCGGCCTGCGCCTCGGGCCGGGCCAGCGTCGTCGGACCCTCGAGCGACGCCGAGGCGTCCAGCCGCAGGGAGCCGGGCGCGGGCGCCACCTCCTCGGTGACGATGCCCCGGAACCGCGCGCCGGTCATCGGGCGCGCGGTCGCCGCCGCCTCAGCCCGGCTCACCGGCGGTCGCTCCCAGGCGGCGTCGGGGAACCAGGCCGCGGCCAGGGCGACCACGTCGGTGCCGCGCGGCACCACGAGCACGTGGCGCCCGTCGAGGTCACCCGGGAGGTCCACCTGCGACTGGCTCATGGCGGCGGACGGTACACACCCCGTGATGCGGGCGTGTTACGGATCCGGCGTCGTCTCGCCCGTCGTCGCACTTTCCACAGGTTTCACCCGCTGCACACACCCCTGTGGACGAACCCTGTGGACAACTGTCAGGCGTGCACGTCGTGCAGGTGGTGGACCACGTCGTGCAGGAAGTACTGGCCGAGCGTCAGCACGGTGAACTCGGAGCCGTTGGAGCGCCGGCCCGACCGGTCCCACTGGTCCCCGGAGACACCGTCGAAGCGGGCGGCGGTGACCTCGGCGGCGGCCACCAGCTGCTCGGCGACGACCGTCGGGTCCTGCTCGGCGTACCGCTCCTCGAGGGCCGTGGCGTCCTGGTCCCAGTTGTCGAACAGCGGGTCGTCCCGCGTGAGGAGCAGGTCCAGGCGCCCGCCGAAGATCCGGAACACGTCGCGCACGTGGGCGCCGTACTCGAGCGTCGACCACGTGGTCGGGGCCGGGCGCTCGCGGGCGTCGGGCCGGTGCAGCGCCGACACCCACCGCGGCGTGAGGTCCCGCACGGTCCCGCCGATGGCGGGCCCGTCCACGTCCGCGGCGGTGAACCCGCACTCCGGGCAGCGCTCCGACAGGACCCACGTCCAGTCCTTGGTGTCGGGCTGGATCTCTTCGTTGCTGGTCATGCACGGCACGCTAGACGACCACGGCGCCGACGAACCGCCCCGCGACGTCGAATTCCCGCCAGCTCAGAGCACGCCGGCCGCGCGCAGGTCCACCACCTCGTCGTCGGTCAGCAGGCGCGAGCGGATCAGGAACCGGACGCCCTCGGGGGCCTCGAGCGAGAACCCCGCGCCGCGGCCCGTCACCACGTCGACCGTCAGGTGCGTGTGCTTCCAGTACTCGTACTGCGCCTTGCTCATCCAGAACGGCACGACGGCGCCGTCACCGAGCGACAGGTCGCCCAGGTACGCGTCGGCGTCGCCGGTGAGGAAGTCGCCCTGCGCGAAGCACATGGGTGACGACCCGTCGCAACACCCTCCCGACTGGTGGAACATCAGCTCGCCGTGCCGGACGCGCAGCTGCCGCAGCATCGCGGCCGCGCTGTCGGTCAGGTCGACCCGGTCCGGCACGTTCATCTGCCCTCCCCCTCGCTGACGACCGGGCGGGGGCTCCTCTCGAGCCCCCGCCCCGCCGCTGTCCCGGTCAGAAGAAGCCGAGCTTGGCGCCCGAGTACGAGACCAGCAGGTTCTTGGTCTGCTGGTAGTGGTCGAGCATCATCTTGTGGTTCTCGCGGCCGACGCCCGAGCCCTTGTAGCCGCCGAACGCGGCCGCCGCCGGGTACGCGTGGTAGCAGTTGGTCCACACGCGCCCGGCCTGGATGTCCCGGCCCGCCCGGTAGGCGATGTTGGCCTCGCGGGTCCACACGCCGGCGCCCAGGCCGTAGAGCGTGTCGTTCGCGGTGTGGATGGCGTCCGAGTAGTCCTCGAAGCTGGTCACGGCGACCACGGGACCGAAGATCTCCTCCTGGAAGATCCGCATCGAGTTCTTGCCCTCGAAGATGGTCGGCTGCACGTAGTACCCGTCGGCCAGGTCGCCGTCGAGGTGCCGACGCCCGCCGCCGGTGAGCACCTTGGCGCCCTCGGCCTTGCCGATGTCGATGTAGCTGAGGATCTTCTCCAGCTGGTCGTTGGACGCCTGCGCGCCGATCATCGTGTCGGTGTCCAGCGGGTTGCCCTGCACGATCGCCTCGGTCCGCGCGATGGCGTCGGCCAGGAACCCGTCGTAGATCGACGCCTGGATGAGGGCGCGCGACGGGCACGTGCACACCTCGCCCTGGTTCAGCGCGAACATGCCGAAGCCCTCGAGCGCCTTGTCGTAGAACTCGTCCTTCTCCCGCGCCACGTCCTCGAAGAAGAGGTTGGGGCTCTTGCCGCCCAGCTCGAGCGTGACCGGGATGATGTTCTGCGACGCGTACTGCATGATCAGCCGACCGGTCGTGGTCTCACCGGTGAACGCGATCTTGCGGATGCGCGGCGACGACGCCAGCGGCTTGCCGGCCTCGACCCCGAACCCGTTGACGACGTTGAGCACCCCCGCGGGGATGAGGTCGCCGATCAGGTCCATGAGCAGCAGGATCGAGGCGGGCGTCTGCTCGGCGGGCTTGAGCACGACGCAGTTGCCGGCCGCGAGCGCGGGCGCCAGCTTCCAGGTCGCCATGAGGATCGGGAAGTTCCACGGGATGATCTGGCCGACGACGCCCAGCGGCTCGTGGAAGTGGTACGCCACGGTGTCCTCGTCGAGCTGCGAGATCGAGCCCTCCTGCGCGCGGATCGCCCCGGCGAAGTACCGGAAGTGGTCGATCGCCAGCGGGATGTCGCACGCCAGGGTCTCGCGGACCGGCTTGCCGTTCTCCCACGACTCGGCGACCGCGAGCATCTCGAGGTTCTGCTCCATGCGGTCGGCGATCTTGTTGAGGACGAGGGCCCGCTCCGTGGCGGACGTCTTGCCCCAGCTGCGTGCGGCACCGTGGGCGGCGTCGAGCGCCCGCTCGATGTCGTCGGCGTCCCCGCGGGCCACCTCGCAGAACGCCCGGCCGTTCACGGGGCTGGGGTTCTCGAAGTAGCGGCCGGCCGCCGGGGCGACGAACTCGCCACCGATCCAGTGGTCGTAGCGCTCGCGGTAGGTGACGATGCTCCCGGGCGTCCCGGGTGCTGCGTAGACGGTCATCGCGCCTCCTGGCAGTTGCTGGTCGCGGCACCGTTGCCGCGTCCAGCCGGACGCTAGGTCGGGGCACGTTGCAGGAGGGTTGCAGACCGCATACTTCTGCGCGTGGCACTCACCGCAGCGGTCGTCCAGCTCTCCTCGGTCCCGTCCGTCGACGACAACCTGGCCCGCCACGTCGAGCTCGCGACGCAGGCCGCCCACGCCGGCGCCGACCTGGTCCTCTTCCCCGAGCTGTCGTTGGTCGGCTACGACCTGGACTCGCTCGGCGACGCGTCCCGCTGGTTCACGACGGCGGACGCCCGGCTCGACGACCTGCGCGCGCTGAGCGCGGCGACCGGCGCCACGATCGTCGTCGGCGCCCCCGTCTGCGGCGTCGACGGCCGGCTCCTCGCCTCGCTCGTCCTCCAGCCGTCGGGCTCCGTCGTGCTCGCCCCCAAGCAGCACCTGCACGGCGACGAGAACCTCTGGTTCACGCCCGGCACCGGTCCCACGGTCGTCACCGTCGGCGACACCCTGGTCGGCCTCGCGATCTGCTACGACACGGCGTTCCCCGAGCACGCCGCCGACGCCGCCGCCCGCGGGGCGTCGGTCTACGCCGCATCCGTCGTGTTCGTCACCGGCGAGGAGGGCAAGCTCCACGACCGGATGCGCAGCCGCACGGGCGACCACGGGATGACGGGCCTCGCCGCGAACGTCGCTGGGAGCCGCTCGGTGGGCGGCTCGGGCGGGTGGGCGCCGGACGGCTCGGTGCTCGCCGTGGCCGAGGGGAGCGGCGACGAGCTGCTGCTGGTGAGCTGGTAGACGGCTCCGAGCTCTGATGTCCCGCGGCGGCAGTCAGGACCTGGTCGCCGGCGGCGGGCCCAGCCGGCGGCCCAGCAGGTCCAGCCGGCCGACCGCCCGCGCGTGGACCGGCGTGCCCCGGGGCGCCAGCCACGCCAGCCGCTCCCACGCCTGCCAGTCGTCGGCGCCCTCGTCGGACGCGACCCACCGACCGACCACTCCGGGCAGGGAGCAGGCCAGCACCGCGGCGCGCAGGTCGGACGAGAGGTCCTCCCGGATCCGCTCGACCCCCGGCGCGACCGACCGCGGCAGCACCGAGCCGGGGTAGGACGCCAGGGCCGAGTCGGGGTCACCCGCGGCGAGCAGCTCCTGGACCCGGTCGGCGTCCGTGCGCAGCGGGCCGGTCAGCCGGTACGGCCGGGACTCGCTCAGCAGCGGGCCGACGATCCGGCGCAGGCGCGACACCTCGGCGCGCACGGTGACGTCGGACAGCTCGTGCTCGCTGAGCAGCACGGCGAGCTCGTCGGCGGACAGGCCTCCCGGGTGGCGCGCGAGCAGCAGCAGGATCTCCGCGTGCCGCAGGCTGAGGCGGACGTCCGAGCCGCCCACGTGCAGCATCGGGGTGTCGAGCACGCGCAGCCTCGTCGGCGCCGGTGCGAACCGCGCGCCGCGGGACAGGCGGGGGGCGACGCGGGCCAGCTCGGCCTCGACCGCCGCGACCGTCGCCCGGACCAGGGACATCACGAGCGCCGAGGCCACCGCCGGACCACCGGTCACGTCGAGCACACCGAGCACCTGGCCGGTCGGGGAGTGCACCGGGACGGCCGCGCAGTTCCACGGCTGGACCTTGCGTGCGTAGTGCTCGCCGCCCACCACCTGCACCGGCTGGTCCGTGGCCAGCGCCGTGCCGGGGGCGTTCGTGCCTGCCAGGTCCTCGCGCCAGACGGCTCCCTCGACGAACCCGACGCCCTCCACCCGGCGGCGCAGGACGCGGTCGCCCTCGACCCAGAGCAGCCGACCGGCGTCGTCGGTCAGCGCCGTGACCCACCCCGCGTCGGACCCCGGCGCCACGAGGAGGTCGCGGACCACGGGCATCGCGGCCGCGAGCGGCAGCCCCTTGCGGTACCCGTCGAGCAGGTTCCCGGCCATGTCGACCGGGGCGTTCTGCACCTCGGGGTCGACCCCGCTGCTCAGGCTCCGGCGCCACGACTCGGCGACCAGGGTGCGCACGGTGCGACCGGGGGCGCGCCCGGTGGTGACGAACCGCTCGTGGGCGGCACGCAGGCCTGCGGTGTCGGCGAGCTCCGGCATCCGTCTCCCCTCGACCGCGTCGTCGAGACCGTGCACACGCGCGGCGACCGACCGGCCCCGCGCAGTCCGAGTGTACGAACAACGGGCGCGATCCACCCGCGGGCTCTTGGTGACAGAACGTGCGATCATGTCAGGATGCCCAAGATCATCGGCGGCTCGCTGCACGAGCACCGGGAGCAGACCCGCCAGAAGCTCTTCGCGGCGCTGTCCACCCTCATGGCCGACCAGGGCTTCGACGCCATCACGCTCGCCGAGATCGCGTCCGCCGCGGGCGTCGGGCGCACGGCCGTCTACAACCACTTCCCCGACAAGGAGGCGCTCCTGCTCGGGTTCATCACGCACGAGACCGAGCAGTACGCGGCCACCCTGCAGCGGGCGCTGGACGACATCGACGACCCGACCGAGCAGCTGCAGACCTACGTCCGCCAGCAGGCCGCGCTGACCCGCGTCTACCACCTCGCCCCCGGTCCCGAGCTGCGCTCGGTGCTCTCCCGCGGCACCCAGCAGCGCGTCCGCGAGCACGTGGTGGTGGTCGAGCAGATCCTGCGCGGCATCGTCGCCGCCGGCATCGAGTCGGGCGCGTTCCCCGAGCAGGACCTCGACGTCACCGTGCCCCTGATCAACGCGTGCCTGTCCGGCCGCGGCGTGCCCCCGGACGGTCCCGAGCGCGAACGGGCGATCGCCCAGACCGAGGCGTTCGTGCTGCGCGCCGTCGGCGCCACCGCCGCCGTGCCCGCTCCCGTGCCGGCCTGACCCGGTGGCGCAGCGCGGACGCGGCCGACCCCCCGCCCACCACGGCAGCCACCCGGCCGACCGCCGGCCCGGCCGACGCCCGGCACCCCGCACGGCCACGCCCCTGGAGCTGACGTTCCTGCCCGGCCTTGGTGAGATCGTGGCCGACGAGGCCTCGGACGTGCTCCTGCTCGACGGCCCGCCGACGCCGGTGCCCGGCCGCGAGGACGCCCTCGACGTGGCGCACTGGGGGCCGCTCTCGGCGGTCCTCGACCTGCGCACGGCCGTCGCCGCGTTCGTCGTGCTGCGGTTCGACGTACCCCGCCCCAAGTCGCTGACCAGCGGCGACCACCTGCAGCGCATCGTCGACGCCATGTACTCGTCGCTGCGCGTGGGCAGCTCCTCGTCGTTCCGGTTCGAGGCCGCGGGCAGCGACTCGGCGGTGTTCACGCGGTTGGCGGAGCTCCTCGCCGAGGCCACCGGGCTGCGGTACGACGAGGCGCAGGGCCAGCTGGTCCTGCGGGTGCGGCGCGGGGTGCGTCCCGGGCCGTCGGGCGACCCCGGCTGGGACGTGCTGGTCCGCATCGGCTCCCGGCCCCTGTCCGCGCGGACGTGGCGGGTCGTGGACTTCCCCGGCGCCGCGAACGCGACGATCGCCGCCGCGATGGTGCGCCTCGCCGGGCTCGCCGACAGCGACCGCGTGCTCAACCTCATGTGCGGCTCCGGCACCCTCCTGGTCGAGCGCCTCACCGCCGGCCCCGCGGCCGAGGCGGTCGGAGCGGACCTGAGCGGCGACGCCCTCACCCACGCGTCGGAGAACCTCGGCGCGGCCGCCGCCGACGCCCGGCTGGTGACCGCGGACTGCACGGGCCCGGAGCTCGTCGAGGCCGTCGGCACCGGCTGGGACCTCCTGCTGGCCGATCCGCCGTGGGGCACCCTCCATGGCACGCACGCGACCAACGCCGAGGTGCACGCGGGCATGCTGCGGGCCGCGCACGACGCCGCCGCGCCGGGCGCCCGGTTCGTCGTCCTCACGCACGAGATCAAGGTCATGGAGCGCTGCCTGCGCGACGCCGACGCCCTGTGGCGCGTCCGCTCCGAGACCCGCGTCTTCGCCAAGGGCCACCACCCGCGCATCTACGTGCTCGACCGCACCTGACAACGGATTCCGGGGCCGAACGGGTGTGCTGCGGGTCACATCATCCGTCCGGGTGCGATCAAGGGGCGGATTCATCCTGTTCTTCCCTCGACGGGCGCGCGACGCTGACCCCATGGATGACCAGCTGCGGGTCGAGGTGACCGACCAGGACATCGCGCAGGCGCGCCGCGAGTGGAAGCACTCGTGCGAGACGTGCGCGCCCGCCGAGGTCGTCGCGCACCGGTACTGGCTCCTGCGCCAGCTGGTGCACACGCAGGCGCAGCAGATCGCCGACGACCTGCGGGCGGGTCGTCGCTGACGGCTGGGTGAGAATGGACCCGTGCGTGAGAGTCGACTGCCCCGGGTCCGTGCGTCCGAGCTGGTCGGACGGGGGTGGCTGAACACCGGCGGCCGTGACGTGACCCTGGCCGACCTGCGCGGCAAGATCGTCATCCTCGACTTCTGGACGTTCTGCTGCATCAACTGCCTGCACGTCCTGGACGAGCTGCGGTCGTTGGAGGAGCAGTACCGCGACGTGCTCGTGATCGTCGGTGTGCACTCGCCCAAGTTCGTGCACGAGGCCGACCCGGTGGCGCTGGCGGCCGCGGTCGAGCGCTACGAGGTCCACCACCCGGTGCTGGACGACCCGCAGCTGGTCACGTGGTCGGCGTACACCGCCCGGGCCTGGCCGACGCTCGTCGTCATCGACCCCGAGGGCTACGTCGTGGCGCAGATGGCCGGCGAGGGGCACCAGCACAACGTCGAGATCCTGGTGCGCGAGCTGGTGGCCGAGCACGAGGCCAAGGGCACGCTGCACCGCGGCGACGGGCCGTACGTGCCGCCGACCCCGACCGCGGGCACGCTGCGGTTCCCGGCCAAGGCCGTCGCGCTGCCGGACGGGCACCTGCTGGTGGCGGACGCCGGGCACCACAGCCTGGCCGAGCTCGAGGCGGACGGGGAGACGCTGGTCCGGCGCATCGGGTCGGGCGAGCGCGGGCTCGTCGACGGCGACCCGTCGACCGCCCGGTTCGCCGAGCCCAACGGGCTGTGCCTGGTGCCCGACGAGCTGCGTCGCTGGCTCGGGTACGACGTGCTCGTGGCCGACACGGTCAACCACGCGCTGCGCGGGGTGCGGCTCTCGGACGGCGTCGTGACGACGGTGGCCGGCACCGGCGAGCAGTACATGGTCGGCGCGGCGGACAACTTCCTCGCGTGGGACGAGGACGAGGCCGACGAGGAGCTCGCGTCGATGCCCGTCGTCGGGACGCCCGGGGACGAGGTCGCGGCGTACGCCTCGTCGCTGACCGTCGGGGGCGCGGGCGACCGGCGTCCGCGCCCGGACCCGACGTTCGTCCCCGGCCCGCGCCGGCAGAAGCTCTCCTCCCCCTGGGACGTCGTCTGGTCGCAGCCGCTGGGCGCGTTCGTCGTCGCCATGGCCGGCAACCACACGCTGTGGGTCTTCGACGACAAGCAGGGCTCGATCGAGCTGCTCGGCGGCACGCTGAACGAGGGGCTGCTCGACGGCCCGCTCCACGAGGCGTGGTTCGCGCAGCCGTCCGGGCTCGCCGTCGGCACCGACGACCGGATCTGGCTGGCCGACTCCGAGACCTCGGCGCTGCGCTGGGTGGAGCCCGTGGATCGCACCGTGCACACGGTCGTCGGCGAGGGGCTGTTCGACTTCGGCCACCGCGACGGCCCCGCCGACCAGGCCCGCCTGCAGCACCCGCTGGGCGTCGCGGTGCTCCCCGACGGCTCGGTGGTCGTCGCCGACACCTACAACGGCGCGATCCGGCGGTACGCCGACGGGTCGGTGAGCACGCTGGCCACCGGCCTGGCCGAGCCCAGCGGGATCGTCGTGCTCGACGGCGGGTCGACGCTGCTCGTCGTCGAGTCCGCGGCCCACCGCCTGACGCGGATCGCGCTCCCGGCCACCCTCGTCGGTCAGATCCTCGACTCGGGCGCGCACCGCACGCAGCGACCGGTCACCGAGCTGGCGCCGGGCGAGGTGCGCCTCGACGTCGTCTTCACGCCCGCCGCGGGCCAGAAGTACGACGACCGCTACGGCCCGTCCACCCGGCTGCAGGTCTCCTCGACCCCGCCCGGCCTGCTGCTCGAGGGCGCCGGCGACGACGTCCCGCTCGACCGGGTCCTGCGGCTCGACCCGTCCGTGGCCGAGGGCGTCCTGCACGTCACCGCGCACGCGGCCAGCTGCGACGCCGACCCGGCGATCGAGTACCCGGCGTGCCACCTCAACGCGCAGGACTGGGGCGTGCCCGTCCGGCTGGTCGAGGGCGCGCCGACGACGCTGACCCTGCCGCTGCACGGCTGAGCGGGCGGTCGTCGACCGCTCAGCGCGCCCCGAGGACCGCGACGGCCGCGAGCGCGTCGAGCGACGTGGCGACGACCTCGCCCGTGGCCGCCGTGGCCGACATGCCGATCTCGACCTGCCACAGGTCGTGCATGACGACCGCGGTGGACGACTCGACGCCGAGCTCGGCCGGGCTCCCGCCGCGGGCGACCGCGGACGGCGGCTCGTCGGGGCTCCGCCGCGTGAGGACGGCCCACGCGGACCCGCCCAGCGTCTCGGTCGCGGCGGCCGCGAACGCGCACAGGCGGGGGACCACGCCGGACTGGGCCGCGACGATCGCCGCCGTCCCGGCCACCAGCACGCGCTCGGCGGTCACGGCGGGGTCGGCGGTCGCCGGCACCAGCGAGCGCAGCGCCCGGGCCCTCGCCCGCTTGGCCTTGTACTGCGCGGTGTCGGCCTGCCGGAACAGGTGCCGCGCCGAGACCGAGCCGGTGACGGCCGTCGAAGCGATGCCGTACGAGATGGCGGCGCCGTGCGGCAGTGGGAACTCGGCGATCGTGGCGGCCATGACGTCGGCCACCTCGGCCCGCCGGCGCCCGACGGTCACCAGGCAGAACTCGTCGCCGCCGATGCGCGCCGCCGTCGAGCCGGGCAGCGCGTCCGCCGCGCGGACCAGCACGTCCGCGACCGAGCGCAGCAGGTCGTCGCCGGTGTCGTGGCCCAGCTCGTCGTTCACCCGCTTGAGCCCGTCGACGTCGCACATGACGATGCAGGTCTCGTGGCCCGACTCCAGCGCCGCCTCGGCCTCGGCATCCGCCACGCGGCGGTTGGCCAGGCCGGTCAGCGGGTCGTCGGCGACCAGGTGCCGCACCTGGGCCTCGAGGTCGACGCGCGCGACGGCCCCGGCGACGAGCCCGGCGAGCACCTCCGCGCGGGCGACGTCGTCCACCCGGAACGGCTCCCCGCCCCGGGCGCGCACGGCGTAGAGCTGGCCCCAGACCGAGCCGTTGACCAGCAGCGGCGACGCGAGCGCGGACGCCGCGTCGAGCTCCTTGAGGGTGTCCACCTCGACGGCGTCGCCGGCGTCCGGGTCCTCCGGGACGGTCAGCTCGTCGTGCACGGTCCGGGCGTGGGCGACCCAGCTGGCGCGGTCGCGGATGAGGCCGCGCAGCGCCGGGCGGTCGTCGGCTCGGTGCGAGGCCCGGACCATCCAGATGGCGCGCGGGTCGACGGGCTGCGGCTCCACGAGCACCGTGCGGCAGGTGTCCTGGTCGATGCGGCAGAACGCCACGCGCCAGGCGTCCAGCACGTCGAGCCCGATGGCGACGGCCACGTGGGCGACCTCGTCGATCGACCGGCAGCGGTCCAGCCGATGCGCGGCCAGAGCCAGCGCACGCACGCCGACCAGGCCCGCCGCGGACCTGCTGTCCGCGCGCGGACCATCGGCGGCGGTACCGCGACGCGTCACGCCGCCATCATCGACCCTGCGCCCCGTCCGGGGCGACGGATGAGCATGAGAGGTCCGTGAGATCACCCGTCTGAACGACGCGGAAGCGGTTGCGCGCGCACGACCGGCTCAACGGACGTGGACGGCACCCAGCTCGCCGAACACCGCGGCGTTGAGCCGGAAGGCGTGCCGCGCCTCCTCGACGACCGTCGCGCGGGCCTCGTCGTCGAGCTCGAGCGCGTCGAGGCGCTCGCGGTAGACGTCCTTGAACGGCTTGAGCCGGTGGATCTCGGGGAAGTCGTAGAACGCGATCCCGTCCGCGGTGAAGCCGTAGTGCCGCTGCAGCATCCGCTTGATGATCTGGCCGCCCGACAGGTCGCCGAGGTAGCGCGTGTAGGCGTGCGCGGCGTAGAGCGGGAGCGACCCGCCCGTCTGCTCGAGCCGGCGGACGTACGCCTCGGTCGCCGGCAGGACCCGCACGTGCGAGCGCCAGCCGGGCCCGTACAGGTACGCGAGGTCGCGCTCGATCGTGGGCACGCGCACCAGCTCGGTGAACACGAGGCGCCCGTCGTCCTCGAGCCGGGACGCCGCCAGCTCCAGCGCGCGGTAGATCGCGAGCTGCTGGGCGGCGAGGTCCGCGTACGCGGCGCGGTCGAGCGCACCGGAGAGCAAGAGCTCGACGAAGCCCGACCGCTCGGCGGTCTCGTGCTCGCCCCGGGTCCCCTCGCGCAGGGCCAGGGAGAGCGGCACGACGGACGTCACTGTCACGGGGCTCCTCGGGGTGCTGACCAGGTGTCAGCAAACACTAGCCCACGAGTTAGGCTCACCTCACCCCCGTCCGTTCCGGCGGCGTCGCGTTCGCGCGTGGATGTACCGATCGATGCAGGAGTCGCGGCCCGCCGGCCCACCTGCTGCGCATTCATCCCTGCACCCATCTCCGGACGCCGGTCGGGTGCGGCGGCGCGGAGCCCCGAGGGGCGTACGCGACTCCGGTCAGGCGCTCGCGTGGACCGCGCCGACCACGCGGACGCGGACGTCGACGCCGTCGACCGCGCCGGGCAGCTCGGGGCCGGGGCCGCGGGAGAGGTTGACCTGGAGCTGGTACCCGTTGCCGGCGCGGGCGATCCCGATGCCGCGCACGTCCGAGCGACCCTTCAGCGTCGTGCGCAGGCGCTCTTTCGCCGCGCGTGCCTGCTCGAGGTCCGCCATGGGTGCACCGCCTCCCGCCGACCGTGGCGGCCGCGGGGGCGGCGGTCCGACGATCGTCAGACCAGTGTGACCCCGAGGGCGTCCAGAACGGCATCGATCGGGTTGATGTACGTCAACCCGGTGCCATTCTCCCCCCCGGACTCGGAGCCCGCAAAGAGCAGCCCCAGCGCGACCCCGTCCTCGCGGTACACCAGCGAGCCGGAGTCGCCGCCGCGCGAGAACGGCCCCGACCCGGTGGACTCGACCTCGATCTGGTTGTCGAAGCTCAGCTCCCCCAGCTCGTCGCCGTAGCCGACGACCACGTCGTCCAGCTCGATGGCGGTGACCTGCCCGTGCGTGACGGCAGTGGTGCGACCGACCTTGGCCACCTTCTCCCCGCCGAGCGTGACGGCGGTCGTGGTGATCAGGCCGACGACGGGGTACTCGGGGTCGACCTCCTGGTCGTCCAGCAGGGCGATCGCGCAGTCGACCGTGGCGTCGCCGCCCGGCTCGAGCTCCACGCGCGCGGCCAAGGTGCCGACCCGGTCCCGCGGAGCCCGCCCGCCGTCGGCCGGGCCGGGCTGGACGATGACGTCGCCGACCTGCGCCTGGGGCGTCCCCGACAGCACGTGGTAGTTGGAGAGCGCGTGGACCACGCCGTCCTTGCGCACGAACGCGCCGAGCGTCCCGGCGGTGACGTCCACGTGGGCGATCGAGATGCCGGGCCGCAGCGGGCGCACGCGGCCGGTCTCGCCCAGCGCGCGGGCGGTGATGACCGGCGGGCGCGGGCGGACGCGGCGGTCCTCGTCGGCAGCCAGCGTCTTGATGCGGCCGGTGCGGCGGACGTCGGCGTCCGGCACCTCCGCGACGACCTTGCGCGCGATGCTGCGGATCGACGGCAGACCGAGCCGGTAGCGGACCGCGAGCGCGTACGACCCGTCGGGCTGCGGGGCCAGACCGAGTGCCAGCGCCGGGCCCCCGTCGCCCACGTCGGACGGCCGGACCAGGCGCTCGGTGAGCTCCCGGGCCAGGTCGACCGCCTGCGCCTTGATCTCGCGTGCCTCGCTCTTGTCCAATGCATCCCCCCGGGGTCGGTTCGCCCGGTCCGTCCCGGAGCGCTGCCAGTCTGCCGTGCAGCACCCACACCCGCAGGGCGTTCCTCAGTCCGACGGGCGCGCCGAGACCGGGTGGGCGTCCGGCGGGGCGTCACCCACGTCCGCCACCGGGCGGGGGTCGTACCGCTCCGTGGTCAGGTCCGCGCGCAGCACCCGGACCAGCCGGAACCAGCGGAGCCCCTCGCGCGTCCGGCACCACGCCACGAGGTACCAGGTGCCGCGCGTGCGGGCCAGCACCACCGGCTCGATCCGTCGGCGGCTGACCGCGCCGGTCGAGCTGCGGTACTCGATCGCGAGCACGAGCTGCCGGGCCAGGGACTGCTCGACCGCCCGGAGCACGCGCGGCGCGGGCACGTCGCCGACCGCGTCCGGCCGCGACCACACCCGGCCCGCCAGCTGGTCGGCCCGCGCGCGGTCGGCCGGCGACAGCGCGTCGAGCACCTTGGCGCGGGCCGCCTCGGCGTCGGTGCCGAACGGGCTGCCGGGCGGCAGGGCGCTCACCGCCAGCGCGAGCGCGACGGCCTGCGCCGGCGTGAAGTTCACCGGGGGGAGGCCGACCGACGCCTCGAGCACGTACCCACCGCCGACGCCGGCCTGCGCGACCACGGGCAGGCCGGTCTGCTGCAGCGACGAGATGTCGCGCTTGACCGTCCGAGGGGACACCTCGAAGAGGCGCGCCAGCCGCGTGCTCGTGGTGCCGGCGCGCCCGACGCGGCGCAGCTCCTCAGCGAGGGCGTAGAGACGGTCGGTGCGGTTCACGGTGCCAGCATGGTGACACAAAGGTGACATCCCGGTGTCACCGCACCGGGTGGACGCTGGAGCCATGACCACACACCTCGTCCTCGTCCCCGGCTTCTGGCTCGGCGCCTGGGCGTGGGACGACGTCGTCGCGGCACTGCCCGACGGCGTCGACGCCCACGCCGTGACCCTGCCCGGCCTCGACCCCGGCGCCAAGCGCGGCGACATCACGCGCGCCGACCACGTCCGGGCCGTCACCGACCTGGTCGACGGCCTGGCGGGCGACGTCGTCCTCGTCGGCCACAGCGGCGGCGGCGCCGTCGTCGGCGAGGTCGTCGACCGGCGGCCCGACCGCGTGCGGCGGGCGATCTACGTCGACTCCGGGCCGCTCGAGGACGGCGCGGCGATCGACGCGTCGCGGACCGAGCAGGACGAGGTCCCCCTCCCCTCCTGGGAGGAGCTCGCCGCCCAGGGCTCGAGCATCGAGGGCATCGACGACGACCGCCTCGCAGAGTTCCGGCGCCGCGCCGTGCCGCACCCCGTCCAGGTGGCGCGGGGACCGGTGCACGTGAGCGACCCGCGGCGGTTCGACGTCCCCGTGACCGTGATCTGCACGAGCCTGCCGTCCGAGGTGCTCAAGACGATGGCGCACGGCGGGCCGCCGTTCCACACCGAGCTGGGCGAGAGCACCGACCTGACCTACGTCGACCTGCCGACCGGCCACTGGCCGATGTTCTCGCGGCCCGCCGACCTCGCCGCGGAGATCGCCAGGGCCGCGAGCGCGTAGTGCATCCGGCGGGGGCCCGGCGGCCGAAGAGGGGGTGTCAGCACATCGGCCGCCCGGACGTACCCCGCCGGGCCAGTCCTCGAAGGACGCACCATGCGCGCACGACTTCTCGCCGGCATCGCCGCCGGAACGCTCGCCCTCCTCACGCTCGCCGCCAACCCCGCCTCGGCGGCCGACAACGCTGCACCCACTTCGCCTGACGGCGCCCTGCTGTCGGTCTTCCACGGCGTCCCCGGCCTGACCGTCGACGTCTACGTCAACAACAAGCTCACCCTCGACAACTTCACGCCCGGCTCCATGGCCGGACCGCTGGACCTGCCGGCCGGCACGTACACGGTCGCGATCACCGCGGCCGACGCCGCCGACGCCAGCGCGCCGGCGATCGGGCCGATCGACCTCGCGCTCGAGGCCGGCAAGAACTACACGGCGGTCGCGCACCTCGACGCCGCCGGGGCCCCCACGGCGACACTGTTCACCAACGACACCTCCACCACGGCCGCCGGCCAGGGACGGCTCACCGTCCGGCACGTCGCCGCCGCGCCCGGCGTGGACGTCCTCGCGGGCGGCACCGCGGTGATCACCAACCTCACCAACCCGAACGAGAAGGTGCTCGACCTTCCGGCGGGGACCGTGTCCGCCAGCGTGACGGCGACCGGCACGACGACGCCCGCCCTGCTGGGCCCGGCCGACGTGGCGATCACCGAGGGCACCAACACGATCGTCTACGCCTGGGGCAGCGCCACCGCGTCGCCGGCGACCCTCGCCCTCGCGGTGCAGACGATCTCCGGCCTGCACGGCGACCCGTCCGGCGTGAACGCCGGCGAGGTGGGTCTCGTGGCCGACGGCGGCACCCCCGCCTGGCCGTTCGCGCTCGGCGCGCTGGCCGTCGCCGGGCTGGTGGGGCTCGGGTTCGCCCGCCGCACCGCCCCGCAGCGGAGCTGATCCTGCGCACCACCGGTACCCCGTGGCCCGGGACGGCGTCCGCGCCCTCCCGGGTCCCGGCACGCGTGCTCGCGACCGTCGTCGCCCTCGGCACGACGCTCGGTCCGCTGACCGCGTGCACCGGCCCGGACCCCGCCTCCGGGCCGGCGGTCGCGGCGTCGTCGTCCTCCACGGCGACGCCGCGGCCGACCCCGGTCGTCCCCCCGGTTCCCGTCTACGACGCCGCACTCGGGGCCCAGGCCGCCGTGCCGGCGACGCCGCCGCCGGTCCGGCTCGTCGTGCCCGACGTCGGGATCGACATGGCCGTCGACGCCGTCGGCGTGCAGGAGGACGGGCAGATGCAGATCCCCGAGGACGCCGACCGCGCCGGCTGGTACGAGTTCGGCCCGGCCCCGGCCGACCCTGCGGGATCCACGGTCCTCGCGGCCCACGTGGACAGCCGGCTGACGGGCATCGGGCCGTTCGCGCGCCTGCGGGACGTGGGCGTCGGCGCGACCCTCACGGTCACCACCGCGGACGGGAGCGAGCGCGGCTACCGCGTGGTCGGCGTCGAGAAGGTGCCGAAGGAGGGTGCGCCGGTGGCGCAGTGGTTCGACCGGTCCGGGGCGCCGCGACTCGTCCTGGTGACGTGCGGTGGCACGTTCCGGCGCGACATCGGGCACTATACGGACAACGTCGTCGTCACGGCCGAGCCGCTAGGTGGGTAGCCGTGACCCTGCTGCGCACGAGTGAGGAGCCGTCCGTGAGCGCACCCGGGCCCGGGTCCGCTGACGCGGCGCGCCCCGCGCACCGGCTCGATCCGGACGGCGAGGGCGTCGAGGAGCTCGGCCGGGCGTTCGCGCAGGGCGACGAGACCGCGATCGCCGAGGCGTACCGACGGTGGTCGGCGCTCGTGCACACCGTCGCGCTTCGCTCGCTGGGCAGCCTGGCCGACGCCGAGGACGTCACGCAGCAGGTGTTCGTCGAGGCCTGGCGCAGCCGCCGGCGGTTCGACCCGGACCGGTCGCGCCTGCCCGCCTGGCTGCTGGGCATCACGCGGCACGTCGTGGCGGACACGCACGAGAAGCGCGCGCGGGACCGGCGCCTGCGGGACAAGACCGTGGCCGGCGCCTCGGAGACGCCCGTGCCGTCGGTCGACGCCCGCGTGGTCGACCGCGTCGTGGTCGCCGACGAGCTCGAGCGGCTGGGCGACCCGCAGCGCACCATCCTGCGGCTCGCGTTCTACGACGACCTCACGCACGACCAGATCGCCAGCAGACTGGACCTGCCGCTCGGCACGGTGAAGAGCCACGTCCGGCGCAGCCTCGCCCGGTTGCGGACCCGATGGGAGGTGGACGGTGCCGTTCGATGAGTCGCACGTGGACGACGACCTGCTGGCACTCCTCGCCCTCGGCGAGCCTGCGGGGTCGATGTCCGACCTCGCCCACATCGAGGAGTGCGAGCGCTGCGCCGACGAGCTCGAGTCGCTGCGCGAGGTGGTCGAGCTGGCGCGCAGCGGCGGACCCGACCGCGGGCTCGTCGCGCCCGCGCCCGCCGTCTGGGACCGCATCGCCGGCGAGCTCCGGCTCTCCCCCGGCGTGCAGGGGCTGGCGACGTCGGCCGAGCCGGCCGCACCCGCCCCGGAGCCGGTCGACGCGCCCGCGCACGTCGTGGAGCTGGAGTCGCGCCGCGGGCGGCCGCGCGCCTGGCGCTGGGTGGCCGCCGCGGCGGCGGCCGGCCTCGTGGTCGGCGGCGGTGGGGCCTGGTGGGCTGCGCACCGGAACGACCCCACGACGGTGCTGGCCACGGCGACCCTCGAACCGCTGCCCGGCTGGGACGCGTCCGGCTCCGCGGTGGTCGAGACCGCGGCCGACGGGAGCCGCGTCCTCGTCGTCGACCTGACCAAGAGCGCGCCCTCCGACGACGGCTTCCGCGAGGTCTGGCTGCTCAAGCCCGACGTCAGCGGGCTGGTCAGCGTGGGCACCCTCACCGGCTCGACCGGCCGGTTCGACCTGCCCGCCGGCCTCGACCTCAGCCAGTACTCCGTGGTGGACGTGTCCGAGGAGCAGTTCGACGGGAACCCCGCGCACTCCGGCGACTCGATCGTGCGCGGGCCTCTGCGGGCATGAGAAACGCCCCCTCCGCGGAGGGGGCGTTTCTGGCCGGGCTCAGACCGCGGGCGGGGCGGCCGGCGGCTGCTGGTACGTCTGCTGCACCGGCGCGACCGGGGCCACGGGCGCCACCGGGGCCACCGGGGCTGCCGCGGCGGGCGGCGCGTTCGGCGTCGTGCGCTGCTCGACGACCGCCGTGTGCGACGTGTGGCTGCGCTGGCTGTTGAGCACGATCGCCAGGATCAGCGCGATGACACCGGCAGCCATGCAGATGTAGCCGATCACTCCCAGGTTGACGCCCTCGACAGCGTCGCTGACGCCGAACGAGAGGATCGCGCCGATGACGATGAGGGCGATTCCGCCTCCGATACCCATGTCCGGTCCTTCCGTCGTGCCGCGCGTCGGTCGCCCGGCTTCGACCCGCGAGTCTGGTGCCGACCGGGCGACCCCGCACGTCGAGACGGCCCTTTACCCCAGGATTTCGGGATAAACCGGGCGTTCCTCACCCGTCCGGGCGAGCACGTGCTCCGCCAGGAACGCCTCGACCACCTGGTACCAGACGATCGCGTGCTGCGGGCTGAGTACCCAGTGGTTCTCGTCGGGGAAGTAGAGGAACCGGTGGGGCGTGCGGCCCTCGTCGTCGGCGGGCAGACCGCTCTTGGCCAGCAGCTCGTACCAGAGCCGCAGCCCCTCGCCGACGGGCACGCGGTAGTCCTTGTCGCCGTGCACCACCAGCATCGGCGTGACGATCTTGCCGACGTGCAGGTGCGGCGAGTTCTCGAGCGCCATCTGCTCGGTCATCTCCCGCTCCCAGTAGTACGCGGCGTCGGTGGTCGGCCCGAACTGGTCCAGGGCCCACAGGCTCGCGTGCGTGACGATCGCCCGGAACCGGTCGGTGTGCCCGGCCACCCAGTTGGCCATGTATCCGCCGAACGAGCCGCCCATCGCCGCCGTCCGGGTCTCGTCGATGTCGTCCCGCCGCTCGACCGCGTCCGTGATGGCCAGCAGGTCCGTGTAGGGCGCGGCACCCCACGCGCCCCAGCCGTCCTGCACGAACTGCTGCCCGTAGCCCGTGGACAGGGCGGGGTCGGGCAGCAGCACGGCGTACCCGCGGGCCACCAGGATCCACGGGTTCCACCGCCACGACCACGCGTTCCAGGAGCCCAGCGGCCCGCCGTGGATCCAGAGGAGCAGCGGCGCCTTCGCGGTGTCCTTCGGCAGCGCCAGCCACGCGCGCACGCGCCGGCCGTCCTCGGTCGTCGTCTCGACCTCCGTGAGGGTGCCCGGCAGCTCGGGCGTCGCGACCGGGCCCGTCAGCGCCGTCGTCGCGCCCGTCGCCAGGTCGATCCGCACGGGGTGGCTCGGCGCCTCGTAGCTGGTCCGCAGCGCGTACGCCCTGGCGCCGTCGGGGCTGACGCACACGTCCGTGAACGTCGCGTCGTCGCTGGTCAGCCGGGTGACCTCGGCCCCGTCGAGGTCGATCCGGAACACGGGCCCGCGGCCGTCGTCGTCGGCCAGCACCAGCACAGCGCTGCTGTCGGGCAGCCACACCGGGCTGTGCGGCCAGCGGTCCCAGTCCGGGGCGAGCGTCCGAGCCTCGCCGCCCTCGAGCGCGACCAGCTGGAGCGTCACGCGCGGGGCCTCGTGCGGCGTGGAGATCGTCTCGCGGCTGAACGTCACCCAGCGGCCGTCCGGCGAGATCGTCGGCGACCCGAGGTCGGCGGCCGGGTCGTCGACGAGCACCCGGTGCTCACCCGACGCGACGTCGATCGCCACCAGCCGGCTGCGCTGCTGACCGCGCGCCAGCGGCACGTTCCAGCCGGTGACGACCGTCCGGCCGTCCGGGCTGATGGCCGCGCCCTGCTCGACGAGCGCCGACCGCGCCTGCGGCGTCACGTCCCTCAGCGTCAGCCGCGGGTCGGTCGCCGACGCCAGCGGTGCGACGACGTCGTCGTCGACGGTCGAGACGAACAGGTGCGGCGACTCGGGCCCGAGGTCGTGGTCCCAGTACCGGACCGGGTAGCCGTCGTGCAGGATCGCCGCGACCTTCTTCTCCTTGCGGGCCTTGCGCAGCCGCTCGTCCGACTCGTCGTCCGTCGCGTTCGGCAGCACGTCCGACCCGACGAGCACGACGTCCGCGTCCTTGGCCACGTGGACCCCGCCCAGACCCGCGACCCGATGGGCGACGACCCGCGCCTCGGCCCCGTTCCTCGGCAGCAGCCAGAGGGCCGGGACCGCGTCGTCGTCGTCCGTGTCGCTGTCCGGGTCCGGCCGCGCGCTGGTGAACAGCAGGTCGCCGTGCCGGGTGAACGCGGCGCTGGACTCGCCCTTCGCGCTCCGCGTGAGCCGTCGGGCCGGCTCCTGGCCGGCCGGGTCGACCTCCCACAGCGCGGTGACGAACTTGGTCTTCTTGCTGTTCAGCGTCGCGACGGCGGTCACCAGCCGCGTCCCGTCCGGGCTCAGCACCAGCCCGCTGAGCCGCGGGATGGCGACGTACTGGTCGAGGTCATGAAAGGGCGTCGAAGTCATGCGCTCCGTCCTACCACCTGACCCTGGGTCCGGGGGCGCGGTCGCGCGGGGTCCGGTCGATCCGCCGCGTTCGGCTCGCGCCCTCGACCATGCCATGAGTGCCGTCTGAGGGGCCTCTCGCGTCACTCATGGCATGGTCGCGGGCGTCAGAGTCGCAAGGACCGACGGATCGCTGTGGGGATCGTGTCACCGGCGGCTATGTCAGCCGCCGTGAAGCGCAGGAGGTCGACGAGACCGCTGGTCAGGAGGGCGTTCTGACGTCGCCGGTCGTGCAGCACAGCCTGCGGCGCCTCGTGGACCTCACGCCCGTCGATCTCAGCGATGAGCCATCGGCCGCCGCCCAGATGCCATCCCATGTCGCCACGCCCGAGCAGCCGCCCGTTCGGTGAGCGGATCTCGACCTGCGGCTCATCGGGCGGAACGCCGGCGTCGACACACTGCAGCCGCGCATAGGTCTCGAGCGGAGACTCCGCCCTGGCATCGACGAGGTCCCACCACGAGCTGCGCGACGCCATGCACCGGCGCCCCTGCGTCATGGCGCGCACCGCGTCCAGCCCGGCTGGCGGCAGGAGTCCGCGGTGCAGGGCATCGTCGAGCACCGCCACGGCGTGAGCGCGCGGCAGTTCCGGAAGAGCCTGCGCAAGCGCGGGCACGAGCGCCGCGATGGCTCCCGCACCGTGCCGCTGCGAGTCGAAGGCACCGAACTGACGCACGCGAATGCCGTCGCGCGCGCGCCGTGCGTACCCCGATGCGAGCGCGATCTCCGGTGCGATGTCCAGCGGCAGGCCGCGGACCCCGTGGAGCGCCAGTGCGCACGGGCCGACGGCGACGGCATCAGGACCGTAGGCCAGCATGCCCAACCAGGCCGCGCGTCGTCGGCGATGGTCGGCGTCTCGGCGACGGTCACGCTGTGGCACCACGTCGAACACGCCGTGCGTCAGCCGCTGCCAGGTGCCGTCCCGCACGAACCTCGACCTGCGGGCCGCGCCGACGCCCGCCGACTCGCACTGGGCGGCGGACACGAGGTCGTCCTGCCGGAAGGCGAGCGCCAGCAGCGACGAGGGAGGCGGGCGCGTGCGCACGACGTCATCCCTACCCGTGGGCGCAGCTCGCACCGGGCGCTCGCACCAGACTGTGGAAATTCCCGGTCACTGCCGGGCTGGGGACGGCTGGGTCGCACGTGAACCGTCGCGTGACGGATGCGGGCAGCGGCTTCGTGGTTCACCGTGGTCGGTGACGACGGGAGCGGTCATGGAGCTCGGGTTGGGCGGGGCGGTCGCGGTGGTGACCGGGGCGAGCAAGGGGATCGGGCTGGCGGTCGTGGGGGCGCTGGTGCGCGAGGGTGCGCGCGTCGTCGCGGGTGCGAGGCGGTCGAGCCCCGAGCTCGACGAGCTCGCGCGCACGGGAAACGTCGAGATCGTCTCCGTCGACCTCGCCGATCCGGACGGGCCCGAGCGGCTGGTCGCGCAGGCCGGCGAGCGGCTCGACGTGCTGGTCAACAACGTCGGCGTCGCGCCCGTCCGCACCGGCGGGTTCGTCTCGATCACCGACGACGACTGGGCCGCGACCCTCAACCTCACCCTCATGGCGGCCGTCCGCGCGGCGCGCGCGGCGATCCCGCGGATGCTCGAGCACGGCGGGGCGATCGTCACGGTCGGGTCGGTGAACGCCGTGCTCGCCGACCCCGGCGTCCTCGACTACAGCGCCGCCAAGGCCGCGCTCGCGAGCGTGTCCAAGTCGCTCTCGAAGGAGCTCGGTCCCCGCGGGATCCGCGTGAACACCGTGGCGCCGGGACCGGTGTCGACCGCGCTCTGGCTGGGCGGGGGCGGGGTCGCCGAGTCGTTCGCGGCGGCCGGCGGGGTGTCGGCCGCGGACGTCGTCAAGGGCGCCGAGGCCAGCATGGTGACCGGGCGGTTCACGCGTCCCGACGAGGTCGCCGACCTGGTCGTCCTCCTGGCCAGCCCGCGGACCGGCAACGTGACCGGGTCGACGTTCACGATCGACGGCGGCCTGCTGACCCAGACCTGACGGCCGTTGCATCGACCCCTGCCCGGCCGCGCCAGCCCGTTCCGGTTGCCCCGAACGGTCGGCGACCGGTCACAGGGGTTGTCCACAACCGGGTGAACGGTCGTGACGAGCGGTGCCCGTTTTCGGTACGTTCGCCCGCATGTCCCGGCTGACGAGGTCTCGCGGTGGTGCCCGGCTCGTCATGCTCCCGGCGGCGTTGCTGCTGCTCACGGCCTGCACCGGCGGCACTCCGACCGCGACCGAGCCGTCGACGCCGGCCGCGGTGGTGACACCTTCGCCGACGCCGTCTCCGACCGAGACCGCCGCGGTCGATGTGACCGTGAAGCCGACGCGGCCCGCCGCTCTGGATCAACCGCCGAGCGCTGATGGTGCGGCGGCGATCGCCGCGTACTTCATGGAGCTGTTCCCGTACGCGAACGCGACGGGCGACCTCGCCGACTGGAAGGCCCTGAGCCACGCCGAGTGCATCTTCTGCGCAAGCGTGATCACGACTGTCGAGACCAAGGTCGCTGCTGGCCAGCATGACCAAGGGGGTGCCGTGTCCATCACGTCTGCAGCGGGCACCGAAGTGAACCCCGGCAGTTTCTACTCCGCCAAGGTGGATCTCACGCAAGATGCCTCAGCCACGCTCGATGCGTCGGGCGCTGTAGTGAAGTCGTTCCCCGGCCCCAAGACCTTCCATGTTGACGTCGCGCTTGCATGGGACGGCACGGCCTGGCGTCTCCGTGAGGCAACGCCGGTTGAGGTCTCAAACCCGTGAAGCGGAGGTCCTTCGGCATCTCGCTTGCGATCGTGATCGCACTCATCGCTGCTGCGTCAAGTGCATTCGCAGACACCATCGGAGGCCAGGCCGCCGGTGACACAGTGCGAATGACAGCGTTCGAGGGCGAACAAGCCGTCCGCGCCCTCCGCGCCAAGGCCGGCACGCCCGAAGCCCTCCTGCGCGAGTACCAGCGCGCGGTCATCTGCAACACCAGCAGCGCCGAGCTGACCACGCCCCTGAACGGCGCGTGCCCGGCGGCCGAAGGCGACACGGGCCTGAACAACTGCGGCACCGAGACCCCGGTCCTCCCGCTGTGGACCCGCACGCGCGCGACGCCGACGGACGCGTGGTCAGCGTGGACGATCGTCGCGGACGGTGGCTGCCCCGCCGATCTCCTGCCGACCATGAGCGCCGCTGACTTCCGGCGACTGCCCATCGCGCCGCAGGTGATCCAGGTGCAGCCGGACCGCGGGTGGGTGCTGGTCAACAAGGAGACGATCGTGCTGACCGACCCCGCCGAGCAGACGTTCCGGACGGACCTGCTCGGCTACGGGGTGGACGTCGTCGCGACGCCGACGCGCTACACGTGGGACTTCGCCGACGGCACCCGCGACCTGTCGACGACCAGCCCGGGGCACCCGTACCCGGGGTTCGACGTGTTCCACGTGTACGCGCGGCCGGCGCAGGGGGTCGCGATCACGCTGACGACGCAGTGGTCGGGCCGGTACCGGGTCGACGGGGACGACGAGTGGCGGGACATCGTCGGGACCGCCGAGACGACGAGCTCGTCGGCGCCGTTCGAGGTGGTGGAGCGCCGGTCCCACCTGGTGTCCCAGGACTGCAACCAGGACCCGGACCAGCCAGGCTGCGGCTAGCTCCACGGGCGGCTTCCCGGCGTCGAGCTCAGGCGGGCTGCGGCTAGCTCGCGGGCGGGTTGCCGGCGTCGCGCTCGGCGAGGGCGGCGAGCATCGCGTTGTACTCGTCCATCTCGATGTCGCCCTCCCGGTCGACGCGGCGGTCGCGGCGGCGGGCGGTTCGGTCGTCGTCGCGGGACCAGGCGATCGCGACGCCGATGGCCAGGGCGAGGGTCGGGATCTCGCCGATGCCCCAGGTGATCGCGCCGCCGGCCTGCTGGTCGGCGATCGCGGAGGCTCCCCAGGGCCGGCCCATGAGGCCGAACCAGTCGGCGACCAGGAGCACGTCGCCGGTCACCAGGGTCACGCCGAAGAACGCGTGGAACACCATCGTCGCGAAGAGCAGGAGCAGGCGCTGCGGGTAGGGCAGCCGCTTGGGGCCGGGGTCGATGCCGATGAGGGCGTTGACGAACAGGTAGCCGACGGTGGTGAAGTGCACGACCATCGCGAGGTGCCCCACGGGGCTGCGCAGCGACCACTCGAACAGGCCCGAGTAGTAGAAGAGCAGCATCGACCCGATGAAGTTCACGGCGGCGACCACGGGGTGCGCGACGAACTGCCCGACCCGGCTGTGGACGATCACGAGGATCCACTCGCGGGGGCCGCGGGAGGCGTCGTCGCGGAGCTGGGTCGACCGCACAGGCAGCGCGCGCAGGGCCAGGGTGACCGGCGCGGACAGGGCCAGGAACAGCGGCGCCAGCATCGCGAGCGTCATGTGCTGGACCATGTGCGCGCTGAACAGCACGTGGCCGTACAGCGCCGGACCGCCGTTGGTCGCCCAGAAGAAGAGCACCATGCCGACGGTCCAGGAGCCGGCGCGGACCAGGGACCACGAGTCGCCGCGCCGGCGCAGCCGCAGCACCCAGCGCCAGTAGACGAGGAGCCCCGCCCCGGCCGCGAAGGCCAGCACCAGGTCCCAGCGCCACTCGGTCAGCCAGCGCAGCGCGGTGGGTTCGGGGGGCAGCGGGTGGCCGGTCAGCTGGTAGGCCGGCGACTGGTCGAGCGGCGGCTCCTCGGACACGGGCGGCGCGGTGGCGCCGAGGGCCACGGCGACCCCCGACACGGCGCCCATGACGGTGAGCTCGACGAGCACCAGGCGCCAGAAGAGCCAGTCGCTCGTCCGCCCGGCCAGCTTCGGCAGCACCGCGCGCCGGTGGGCCAGTCCGAGCAGCCCGAGCGCGCCGAACAGGGCCGTCTTCGTGAGCAGCAGGACGCCGTAGGGCGTGGTCAGGTCGTCCCAGCCGCTGGTGCGCAGCATGCCGTTGACCAGGCCGGAGACCGCGATCGCGACGAAGCACCAGCCGGCGATGACCGAGTAGCGCGCGACGGCCGCCGACAGGTCGGTGCCGATCCGCCGGACCAGCAGCGCGAGCGCGGCGAGAGCCCCGATCCAGACGGCGGCGCCGACCAGGTGGACCACCATCGACGACGTCGCGATGTCGTGGCCCGACGCCCCCGCGGCGTGCCCCAGCTGGGCCTGCTGCCACAGGGCGACGAGCACGAGCGTGCCGGTCCAGGCCGCCCCCGTGGGCGTGGCGATGACCAGCGAGAGCGCCGTGACCACGGCGGCGACCGTGGTGATCAGCAGCAGCGTGCGGCCGAGGTCGATCTGCGTGACGAACACGCCGAGCTCGGCGCCGAACGACGCGGAGTCGAGGGGTCGCCCGGCCACGCCGGCGTAGGTGAGCACGAGGTGCACGATCGAGAGCAGCGTCCAGGCGCCCGCGGCGACGCCCGCCACGAGCGTGCTGCGCGGGTAGGCGGAGCCGTCCGCGGTGCCGACGCCGGCGCGGGGGGTCCGGGTGGACGCCGTCGCCGCCCGCCGGGGCAGCACGCACACCGCGAGCACCAGGGCTCCGAGCGTCACCGACCCGGCCAGCTCGGTGAGGGTCGCCGAGGCCGGCAGGCCCCACCGGACCGCCGCGCCCGGGTCGCGGATCAGGGCCGGGAGCGCCGCCCCCGAGAACGCGACCCCGAGCAGCGCCGCCGCGACCGCCGCGACGACGAGCACCGCGACGCGCCACGGGCTCGGCGGCCGGCGCGCGCCGGCCCCCGGTCCCCCGGCACCGGCGCGGCCGGCGCTCGTCACCTGGGCAGTCATCGGACCAGCGTAGGTCGCCGTCGGACCGTTCCCGACGTGCCGTGGCTCACGCCTCGACCGCCCGTCACGGCGCCTGACGCCTCCGCAGGACCAGCCACGCGACGACTCCACCGACGAGGACGAGCCCGGCCGCGCTGCCGAGCAGGAGCCCGCCGGAGACGTGCCGCTGGGCCGGAGCGGGGGCGGGAGCAGGAGGAGGAGTGGGAGTGGCAGCAGGCGACGGGTCGGCCGCCGCGGAGACGGTGGGAGCCGGCGTCGGCGACGCGACCCCGTAGGACGTGTCGTTCGCCGCGGTGAACGTGAACTGCCCCTCGACCGGGTGCCCGTCGTCCGACGTGACCCGGTAGATCACGGTGTAGACGCCGGCGGGGAGCACCCCGGTGATCGCCTGGGTCACGGTGTTGTCGACGAGCACCGCGGGCCCCGTGCTCACCGGCCGCTGGTCTGGCGCGTTCACCACGATCTCGGTGCCGAGCGCCAGCGCGGGCTCGTCGAACGTCAGGGTCACGTGGTCGGGCACGACCTCGACGGCGGCGCCGTCCGCGGGATCGGTGCCCTGGAGCTGGTTGTGGGCCTGGGCGGCGGAGGCGCCGGCGACCGTGCCGGCGAGGCCGAGCACGAGCCCGGCCAGCAGGGCCGCGCCGCGCCGCGAGGAAGGCGCGAGCCCGGCCAGCAGGGCCGCGCCCCGCCGGGAGGAAGGCACGAGCCCGGCCAGCGCGGCCGCGCCGCGCCGGGATGAAGGGTGGATCGAGGGCATGAGTGGTCCTAGGTCGTCGGAGGTCGTCGGTGTGGCGGGCGTGGCCGCACCGGCTCCGGACGGACCGGTCAGCGCAGGGGGGCCACGAGGGACTGCCGGGCGGGCGGACCGCGCAAGGGCACCACGTCGCGCCACCACGCGGAGCCCGACCCGGGGACCTCGGCGGGCGTCGGCAAGGACGGGCGGGGCGCGACGACGACCGCGGCGGCCGTGCCGACGAGCGGCCGCAGCCAGGCCGCGAGCCACCAGAGCGCACGGTCGGCGCCCGCGATCACGAGGGCGGCCGCCAGCGTCGCGACGACGTGGAGCACCAGCATCGCCGACGCCCCGAGCAGCGGCGGGACCAGCGCGGCATCGGAGGCCGGGCAGGCGGCGGCCTGCGCCTGCAGCACGGTGCCGGCGTGGTGCGCGTGCCCGGACAGCGCCGCGCCGCCCATCGCGCCCGGCATGCACGCCATCGACGTGAACAGGCTGAAGGACGAGTGCACCGCCAGCTGCCCGACGCCCAGGAGCACGAGGGCCCCGAGCGGGCCGAGCCGGCGCGCGGTCAGCACGACGGCCGCGGCGAGCACGAGGGCGGTCAGGGCGACCAGGACCACGACCGGCGGGAGGCCGCCGCCGGCCAGCACGTGGGCCAGCGCCGCGAGCGCGACGGTCACCACGGCGACCGTCCCGGCACGCACGAGGCGCAGCGGTCCGGTGGCGGGGGCGGGCATGCCGACACGGTAGCCGCACGGGCTCGAGGCGACCCTGCCGGGTCGATTTCCTGTGGCCGGGAACACATCGCGCGGGCAGTGTTGTTGGGAAACGAGTGCAGGATGGTTGTCCTGCGCAATCATCCTGGGTGTCAGTGCAGTCGCACAGTCGCGTCCCCCCGTCTGCCGAGAAGGTCCGATGTCCCAGCAGAGCACCACCGAACCCCCCGCCGCGTCGCCCTCCTCGACGTTCGTCCCCCCGACCCACCGCGAGATCCTCACGATCCTCGGCGGCCTGATGCTCGGCATGTTCCTCGCCGCGCTCGACCAGACCATCGTCGCGACGTCCATCCGGACCATCGGCGACGACCTGAACGGCCTGTCGCTGCAGGCGTGGGTCACCACGGCCTACCTGCTCACGGCGACCATCTCGACGCCGCTGTACGGCAAGCTCTCGGACATCTACGGCCGCAAGCCGCTGTACATGATCTCGATCTCGATCTTCGTCGTGGGCTCGCTGCTGTCCGGCACCGCCGACTCGATGTACCAGCTCGCCGTCTACCGCGGCATCCAGGGCCTCGGCGCCGGTGGCCTCATGGCGCTGGCCATCACGATCCTCGGCGACCTCGTCGCCCCCCGCGAGCGCGCCCGCTACCAGGCGTACTTCCTCGCGGTCTTCGGCACCTCGTCGGTGCTCGGGCCGGTGGTCGGCGGGTTCTTCGCCGGCGCGGACACCATCCTGGGCATCACCGGCTGGCGCTGGGTCTTCCTCATCAACGTGCCCATCGGCATCGTGGCGATCCTCGTGATCTCCCGCGTGCTGCACCTGCCGCCGCTCAAGCGCGTCGACCACAAGATCGACTACCCGGGCGCGCTCGCGCTGGTGGTCGCCCTGGTCCCGCTGCTGGTCGTCGCCGAGCAGGGCCGCATCTGGGGCTGGGACTCCACGAAGTCGATCGCCTGCTACGCCATCGGCGTGGTCGGCATCGTCGCGTTCATCGTCGCCGAGCGGTACGCCAAGGCCGACGCGATCCTGCCGCTGTACCTGTTCCGCAACCGCACGTTCTCCGTGGGCGCGGGCGCCAACACCGTCATCGGCCTCGGCATGTTCGGCGGCCTGGCGACGCTGCCGCTCTACCTGCAGATCGTGAAGGGCCAGACGCCCACCGAGGCCGGCCTGACGCTCATCCCGTTCACCCTCGGCATCATGACCGGCTCGATCGTGGCCGGTCAGACCACGTCCCGGACCGGCCGCTACAAGCTCTTCCCGGTGGCCGGCACGATCCTCATGGGCACCGGCGCGCTGCTGTTCTCGCGGCTCGAGGCCGGCACCACGCTGCCGTTCGTGTTCGCGGTGTCGATCTTGTTCGGCCTCGGCCTCGGCTTCACCATGCAGCCGCTGGTCCTCGCCGTGCAGAACGCGGTGCCGGTGCGGGACATGGGCGTCGCCACGTCGTCGTCCCTGTTCTTCCGGCAGATGGGCGGCACGCTGGGCACCGCGGTGTTCCTGTCCGTGCTCTTCTCGACGGTCGGCGGCAACATCGCGGCCGCCTTCCGGACGGCGGCCCAGACGCCGGCGTTCCAGGCCGCCGTCGCCGATCCCGCGGTCCAGGCCGACCCCGCGAACGCCCCGGTGCTCGCGATGCTCCAGGGCGGCGGGTCGGGCGCGGTCCCGTCGCTCGACGACTCGTCGTTCATCAATAACCTCGACCCGCGCCTGGCGCAGCCCTTCCTCGACGGTTTCGCGCAGTCGGTCGACACCGTGCTCCTGCTGGCCGCCTGCATCATGGCCGTCGGCGTGATCCTCACCGTCCTGCTGCCGGAGCTGCCGCTGCGCAACGTGTCGGGCATCCAGGGCCGGTTCGA